>NZ_JAMYQT010000017.1:0-145829 GCF_040320985.1 Mesorhizobium sp. M0571 | reverse complement strand
TCGTCGCGGAGCAGTACATTCTCGGCGACCGGCTGATCCGTCGCTCGAAGCGCAAAAAGCGCGCTTCCGACTTCATCGCCGAGGCTTCGGCGTTGTCGGCCGGCGACATCGTCGTCCATGCCGATCACGGCATTGGCCGCTTCATCGGGCTGCGCACCATCGAGGCGGTCGGTGCGCCGCATGATTGCCTCGAAATCCACTATGCCGGCGACGACCGGCTGTTCCTGCCGGTGGAAAACATCGAGCTGCTGTCGCGCTATGGCTCGGATTCGGCCGAAGCGACGCTCGACAAGCTTGGCGGCGGCGCCTGGCAATCGCGCAAGGCGCGGCTGAAGAAGCGCCTGCTCGACATGGCCGGGCAGCTGATCCGCATCGCCGCCGAGCGGCAGATGCGGGCCGCACCGGCGCTGGTGCCGGCGGAAGGCCTCTATGGCGAGTTTGCGGCGCGTTTTCCCTATGAGGAGACCGACGACCAGCAGATGGCGATCGACTCGGTGATGGATGATCTGGGCGCCGGAAAGCCGATGGACCGGCTGATCTGCGGCGATGTCGGCTTCGGCAAGACCGAAGTTGCACTTCGCGCCGCCTTCATTGGGGCGATGGAAGGCTTTCAGGTGGCCATAGTGGTGCCGACGACATTGCTATCGCGCCAGCATTTCAAGACCTTCTCGCAGCGCTTCTCCGGCCTGCCGATCCGCGTCGCCCAGGCCTCGCGGCTGGTCGGCGCCAAGGAACTGGCGGAGACCAAGAAGGGCATCGCCGAAGGCCAGGTCGACATCGTCGTCGGCACGCATGCACTGCTCGGCTCCTCGATCTCGTTCAAGAATCTTGGCCTGCTGATCATCGACGAGGAGCAGCACTTCGGCGTCAAGCACAAGGAGCGGCTGAAGGATCTGAAGACCGACGTCCACGTTCTGACTTTGTCGGCAACGCCGATCCCGCGAACGCTGCAGCTTGCCTTGACCGGCGTGCGCGAGCTGTCGCTGATCGCCACGCCGCCGGTCGACCGTATGGCGGTGCGCACCTTCATCTCGCCCTTCGATCCGCTGGTCATCCGCGAGACGTTGCTGCGCGAGCGCTACCGTGGCGGCCATTCCTTCTATGTCGTGCCGCGCATCAGCGATCTCGCGGAAATCCATGATTTCCTGCGCGAATCGGTGCCCGAACTGAAATTGGCGGTGGCCCATGGCCAGATGCCGCCCGGTGAACTCGACGACATCATGAACGCTTTCTATGACGGCCAATATGATGTGCTGTTGTCGACCACCATCGTCGAATCCGGCCTCGATATACCGACTGCCAACACGCTGATTGTGCATCGCGCCGACATGTTCGGCCTGTCGCAGCTCTATCAGTTGCGTGGCCGCGTCGGCCGTTCGAAGGTGCGCGCCTATGCGCTGTTCACGCTGCCTGCCAACCGCAAGCTAACCGATACAGCCGAGCGTCGGCTGAAGGTGCTGCAATCGCTCGATACGCTCGGCGCCGGTTTCCAGCTGGCCAGCCACGACCTCGATATCCGCGGCGCCGGCAATCTGCTTGGCGAAGAGCAGTCGGGCCACATCAAGGAGGTCGGCTTCGAACTCTACCAGCAGATGCTGGAGGAGGCGGTGGCCGAAGTGAAGGATTCCGGCGAGGTGCAGGACGGCGGCTGGTCGCCGCAGATCGCCGTCGGCACGGCGGTGATGATCCCGGAAAGCTATGTCCCGGACCTGCAGCTCAGGCTGGCGCTCTATCGCCGCCTCGGCGATCTGGAAAACACCGAGGAGATTGACGCTTTCGGCGCCGAGTTGATCGACCGGTTCGGGACGCTGCCGGAAGAGGTAAAACACTTATTGAAGATCGTCTTCATCAAGGCGCTTTGCCGCAAGGCCAATGTCGAAAAACTCGATGCTGGGCCGAAAGGCGTCGTCATCCATTTCCGCAAGCGGGAATTCCCCAATCCGGTCGGGCTGGTCAAGCTCATCGGCGAACAGGGTTCGCTAGCCAAGATCCGGCCGGACCAGAGCGTCCTCTTCAGCCGCGACTGGCCAACGCCGGAAAAGCGGCTGGCGGGGTCAGCGGTTGTCATGACGCAGCTGGCACGGCTGGTGGAGAAGGCTGCGTAGCACTTGGCTTGCGCTTTGCGGCGAAGGCTGCCGCTAATAGTTCTATGTTGAAAGGAAACAGTAACCGACGCGCAAAAATTGGGAACTCTCCCGAGATGTGCGGCGATTGGAGCTATTTAAGTATTTTTGCCTAAGGGTTCCAGATGGTCTTGAAACGCATCGCTGAAGGGGGGAATCCATGAGCTCGCAAACCTTCGATGAATACTGGCTCGGCTATCTCTCTGGCCATTCAAAACCTTCAACCCGGTTTATCCATTACCTCGGCCTGTTTTTCGCGCCGATCGCCGGGGTTGTGGCATCTTTTCTTCTCGTCTGGTGGGTCTTCCTGATCATCATTCCCTTCTTCTATCTCGCTGCCTTGCTCACCCATCCTTTGCTTGAGCACAACAGCAATAAGCCTTTCGCGGACCGGCCGTTGTGGAGCGCCGTTGCGCTGCTGCGCATGCTTGCACTTGACCTGACGGGCGGGCTTGGTCGGCAACTCAAGCGCCTGAACGAGGCAGCCCGACAGGCATGACGATAGCAATTGTCGCTCTCTGCTCGGCTATTCTGCTGCTCGGCGCCGGCTTTCATATTTACTGGGGTTTCGGCGGTCACATCGGCGCCGGCGTTGCGCTCCCGCAACACGAAGACGGCACTCCGGCTATTAAGGAAACGGCCTTTGGCGCGATAGCGGTTGGGTTGATACTGGCGCTGGTGCTTCTGCTGGTTCTTGGGCTCGTCGGACTGGTCCGCTTGTCGCTGTCGCAACAGTTGCTGAAGGCAGGCATCATCTTGTGGGCGGCCATCTTCACTGCGCGGGCGTTGAGCTGGTCCAGATATTTCGGGCTGTTCAAGCGGGTCAGAACCACGCGTTTCGCCAGGTACGATACCTTGTTCTACAGCTCATCATGTCTGCTGCTGGGGCTGGGCTTCTTCTATCTCGCACTGTCGGCGAAGGAATAGTGAGCCGCCGGCCACCATTCGCCAGCGCTGAGATTCCGGTCTAGAATAGGAAATCGGCTTCGTGTATGGAGCCGCGACCCCATATGGGGCGGATTGGCGGGCGATGGCGTCCGCGTGAAAGAGCGTTGGGTGCTTCGATGACGAAATGGTCGCCGACTTCGTGGAGAGCTAAGCCGATCCAGCAGGTTCCCGCCTATCCAGACCTTGCCGCGCTGAGGAACACGGAAGCCCAGCTCGCCACGTTTCCGCCGTTGGTTTTTGCAGGTGAGGCACGCAAGCTGAAGAAGCAGCTTGCAGCCGTCGCTGCCGGTGACGCATTCCTTCTGCAGGGCGGCGATTGCGCCGAGAGCTTCGCCGAGCATGGCGCGGACAATATCCGCGACTTCTTCCGCGTCTTCTTGCAGATGTCGGTGGTGCTGACCTTCGCCGGCGCGCAGCCGGTGGTGAAGGTCGGCCGTGTTGCCGGCCAGTTCGCCAAGCCGCGCTCCTCCGACAATGAGACCAAGGGCGGCGTGACGCTGCCCAGCTATCGCGGCGACATCATCAACGGCATTGAGTTCGATGCCAAGTCGCGCATTCCCGATCCTGCAAGACAGGAGATGGCGTACCGTCAGTCGGCGGCGACGCTCAACCTTTTGCGTGCCTTCGCCCAGGGCGGCTACGCCAGCCTGGAGAACGTGCATCAATGGATGCTCGGCTTCGTCTCCGACAGCCCGCAAGGCGAGAAATACGAGTCGCTCGCCAACCGCATCACCGAGACGATGGACTTCATGAAGGCCGTCGGCATCACCTCGGAGACCAATTACGCGCTACGCGAGACCGATTTCTACACCAGCCATGAGGCGCTGCTGCTCGGCTATGAGGAGGCGCTGACCCGCGTCGATTCGACTTCGGGCGACTGGTACGCCACCTCCGGCCACATGATCTGGATCGGCGATCGCACGCGCCAGCCCGACCATGCGCATGTCGAATACTGCCGTGGCATCAAGAACCCGCTCGGTCTGAAATGTGGCCCGTCGCTGACGCCGGACGGCCTGTTGCAGCTCATCGACCTGCTCAATCCGGAAAACGAGCCAGGCCGGCTGACGCTGATCGCCCGCTTCGGCTCCGACAAAGTTGCCGACCATCTGCCCAAGCTGGTGCGCGCGGTGCAGAAGGAAGGCCGCAGTGTGGTGTGGTCGTCCGACCCAATGCATGGCAACACCATCGAGGCCGCCGGCTACAAGACACGGCCGTTCGACCGCATCCTGAAGGAGGTGCAGACCTTCTTCGAGGTGCATCGCGCCGAAGGAACGCATCCCGGTGGCATCCATATCGAGATGACCGGCAAGAACGTCACCGAATGTACCGGTGGCGCCCGCGCCATCACCGCCGAAGAACTGCAGGATCGCTACCACACCCATTGCGACCCGCGCCTCAATGCCGACCAGGCGATCGAGCTGGCGTTCCTGGTGTCCGATCTGCTCAAGAAGAGCCATCCGGTCCAGCACAAGCAAGCCGTCAACGGCTGATGCGACCTGAACTTTGATTCACTAAAAGCGCCGGCCGAAAACCGGCGCTTTTTTATTGACCAGGTGGTCAGCGTTTCGAGCCGGCTGCGCCATGTGGGGGAGCAAGAATCCCGAAACCGTCCGGCCGGCGTCGTATTTGCTCGCGCGCGACGGTCGCAAAACTGGAATCCTGCTAAAAAGATAGCGGTTGCGTGTGGGAGGCCGAGATGGATGACCATCACACTGGATCATGCCTGTGCGGGGCCGTGCGGTTCCAGACGCGAGGACCGCTGCGCGGTGTTATCTACTGCCATTGCTCGCAGTGCCGGAAGCAGAGCGGGCATTTTTATGCCGCGACCAATGTTGCCGACCCCAACATCACAATCACGGGCGCGGACAGCATCACCTGGTACGAGGCATCTTCGTTTGCCAGACGGGGTTTCTGCAAGAACTGCGGATCGCTGCTGTTCTGGAAGCCGACGGACGATGGCTATGTTTCGGTCCTGGCCGGACTGTTCGACGCGCCAACCGGGCTTCAGGGGGAATGCCATATCTTCGTCGGCGACAAGGGCGACTATTACGCGATCGACGACGGGCTGCCGCAGTTCGAGAAGTCGACGCCGTCGATCAAGGTTGCAGACGCCTGATTTTTGAAGAGGCCGCCTTATTCCCTTGATCCAGCCATTGCGCTATCCCCTGCCGGTGATTCCGAAGGGTTTTGGCATGCAGCGGCTGATCGACGCTTTTTACAACTCGGTGCGGGCGTTTCGCAAACTGGCCGCCAGCGAGGAGGCCTTCCAGCTGGAGTTGGTGCTGCTCGTGCTTGCGCTGCCGCTCGGCTGGTTCCTTTCGGAATCGTGGCGCGGCTATGCGCTGCTGATCGGCGCCGTGCTGCTCATGATCATGATCGAAGTGCTGAATACCGGCATAGAGGCGGCATGCGACGCGTTCAGCCGGGAATTCAATATCGATATCCAGCTGGCCAAGGATTGCGGTTCGCTGGCGGTGCTTATTTCGGTGGTAATCGCTGCAGGCGTCTGGGGCGTCGCCGTCATTGAGCGGATCCTCGGGGTACCGATCTGACGTTTCAGACACTACATGCCGGTCAATTGAGGAGACCGACATGGCCGATACAGACGGATTTCTGCTGCTTGAACGTGAGGGCCTGCCGGACGATCTGCGCTGGCTGGTCGAAAAATTTCCGCGAGAGATCTGGCAAGCGCATGCCAACATCCACGGCGTGGCCAATATGTGGCTGCAGCGGCACGACATGTTTCGCGACCTTGGCGGCATGCTCGCCAGCGGCATTGGCGATTACCGGGAGGGCAGGCAGAATGCGCTGGAATTCGCGCGCTGGTTCGCGCCGCGCGTCAACCATTTCCTCGGCAATCTCGATGGCCACCACAACGTCGAGGATCATCACTACTTTCCGGTCTTCGCCAGGGCCGAGACCCGTCTGAAGCACGGTTTCGAAATTCTCGATGCCGACCACCACACCATCCACGAAGGGCTGGAGCGCAATGCCGAGGCGGCCAATGCCTTCATCCGCACGCTTCAGGAGAGCGAGGACAAGCAGCGCTTCGCCGCCGACGCCTATGCCGACGAGAACAGCCGGCTGATCGCCATGCTGACCCGTCATCTCGCCGACGAGGAAGACCTGATCATTCCGCTGATCCTCGAGAAGGGCGACCGCGCGCTCGGCATCGACTGACGATCAGTTTCCCTTGGCGCGCTCCTTCTTGGCGACGGAGTGGGCGGCGAACCAGGCGAGGACGACCACGACGATGCCGATGGCCAGAGCGATCAGCAGCCGCTCGTGACGGGCCAGCGCCTGGCCGACGATGCGCTCCGCGCCCAGCCCGAACACATAGCCGACAGCGCAGAACAGCGCCGCCCAGACCACCGACGAGATGGCGTTGAGGATGACGAAGCGCGCCGCCGCGATGCCCGACAGCCCGGCCGCGATGCCACCGACCAGGCGCAGGCCATAGATGTAGCGGTTCGACAGCACGAAAATATTGGGATGGGTGGTGACGAGGCGATAGGCGTGGCTGAAGCCCGGCCGGCCTCTAAGCCTGATCACGAACTGATGGTCGGCGAAGCTTCGTCCGAGGATGAAAAAGAACGTGTCTCCGACGAAGGCGCCAATGGCTGCCGCGAGGAAGGCCTGCCACGGCACGAAGACGTGCTGATGCGCGAAAAAACCGCCGAGAATGGCGGCGCTTTCGCCCTCGGCGACGCAGCCCAGAAAAACCGCGACCAGCCCATATTGCTCAATGAGACGATGGATGGCTTCCGTCATGAGTGCGAGGCTTGGGAGGTGAGCCATTCGTCGAGCCGCCTCAATTGTGTGGCCATCTGCTCGATCTCGTTTTGCATGCCGACGATTTGGCTGTGGCGCAACTCGTCCAGCTTCTCGTGCAGCGCCATGATCTCGATCTCGGCCTTGAGATTGACCTCGTAGTCATGCGCGGCGTCGATGCGGTCGCGCGCGGCCTGTCGGTTCTGCGACATCATGATTACCGGTGCTTGCAGGGCGGCGATCATCGACAGGACGAGATTGAGGAAGATGAACGGGTAGGGGTCGAACGAATCGCGTCCCAGCAGCCACCAATTGGCACCGATCCAGACAACGAGGAAAGCGATGAAGGACAGGATGAACGTCCACGAGCCGCCGACGCGCGCGATAGTATCGGCGATACGGTCGCCCGCGCCCTGAATGCCGGCAAAACTGTCGTTGATGTTCTCCGACAGGGGCCTGCGGTCGACTGCGCTCTGCAGCACCCGTCTTTCGAGCTCGCTCAAGTTCTCCGGCGTTTGCCTCAGCCAGCGATGGGCCAGTTCGGGCAATGTCTTGTTCATGGATATCTCCCTACGAAAACGCATCGGCTTGGCAGCCTCGTTTCCATATAGGAAGATGCGGGGCCTCAAAAGCGGTGTGAGGATGCACCAAATGCCTGATTTCGCGAAGATTCGCGCCCGTGCGGCGAAACGCAAAGGCGGTGAGGCGGCGTTGGCGTCGCTGCTGGGGTCTATGCCGGACAACGCTGCCGTGGCGAAGATTGCGGACGATCGCATCCTGTCGACTATGGCTGAGCGGGTCTTTGCCGCCGGCTTCGTCTGGCGTGTCATCGAGCAGAAATGGCCGGGCTTCGAAGAGGCATTTCTCGGCTTCGAGCCGAAGCGGCTGTTGTTCCAGCCTGACGATTTCTGGCACGATCTCACCGCCGACAAGCGCATCGTGCGCAATCCGCAGAAGATCAAATCCGTACGCGACAACGCAGCCTTCGTCGAGCGCGTGTCGAAGGAGCATGGCGGCTTCGGCAAGTTCCTCGCCAATTGGCCGGCGGATGACCAGATCGGGTTGATGGCTTATCTCGGCAAGCATGGAAGCCGGCTCGGCGGCAATACCGGCCAGTATTTTCTGCGCTGGCTGGAGTGGGACGCCTTCATCGTCTCGGCCGACATGGCGGCATCGCTGCGCGACGCCGGACTCGACATCGCGCAGCGCCCGACATCGAAGAAGGATCTGGGCAAGATCCAGGCCCAGATCAACACCTGGGTGGCGGAAACCGGGCTGCCGCGCCGGCACATTTCGCGCATTCTGGCAATGTCGATCGGCGAGAACCATTCGCCGGAAGCCCTGCGCGAATATATGGGCGAATAGGACCGATCGTTTGGTCTAAACGAACGCCATTGCCCGACGTATTTTGCCGCGCTAAACCCACAGGCATGACCGACAAGACCGCTCCAGACATATTGCGCATCGCCGTCGCCCAGCTCAATCCGACCGTCGGCGACGTCGCCGGCAATCTCGCCAAGGCGCGCGAGGGGAGGGCGGATGCCGCCCGCCAGGGCGCCGACCTCGTGCTGTTCACCGAGCTTTTCCTTGCCGGCTATCCGCCCGAGGATCTGGTGCTGAAGCCGGCTTTCCTGAAGGCCTGCGAGCGGGCGGCGGAGGATTTCGCCGGCGATACCGCCGACGGCGGCCCAGGCGTCATCATCGGCACGCCGCTGAAGCGCAAGAGCGGCACGCATAATTCGATCATCTTTGCCGATGGCGGCAAAATCCTTGCCGAGCGCTACAAGCTCGACCTGCCGAATTACGGCGAATTCGACGAGAAGCGCGTCTTCCAGGCGGGCCCCGAGATCCAGGGACCGGTCAATTTCCGCGGCGTGCGGCTGGGCATCCCGATCTGCGAAGACATCTGGGGCGATGTCGCCGTCTGCGAGACGCTGGCCGAAAGCGGCGCGGAAATCCTGCTGGTGCCGAACGGCTCGCCCTATTATCGCGGCAAGGTCGATGTCCGCCACCAGATCGTCATCCGCCAGGTCATCGAATGCGGCCTGCCGATCATCTATGCCAACCAGCTTGGCGGCCAGGACGAGCTGATCTTCGACGGTGCGTCGTTTGCCATAGGTTCTGACAAAACGCTGGCCTTCCAGATGAGCCAGTTCGAGGAGACGGTCAACGTCACCACCTGGAAGCGAACCCGCGTCGCCGCAGGCGCGCAAAATGGAAATAATTCCGACGTCTGGGTCTGCTCTGATGGACCGATGTCGAAAATCCCGGAAAAGGAGGAGGCCGACTATCGCGCCTGCATGTTGGGCCTGCGCGACTACGTCAACAAGAACGGCTTCAAGAATGTGGTGCTCGGCCTCTCCGGCGGCATCGATTCGGCGATCTGCGCAGCACTTGCCGTCGATGCGCTCGGCGAGGAACGGCTGCGCGCGCTGATGATGCCTTACCGCTACACCTCGAAGGACTCGCTGAAGGATGCCGAAGACTGCGCCCGCGCGCTCGGCTGCCGCTACGACATCGTGCCGATCTTCGAGCCGGTCGAGGGTTTCCTGCACGCGCTGACCCAGCTTTTCGAGGGCACCAAGGAAGGCATTACCGAGGAGAACTTGCAGAGCCGGGCCCGCGGCACCATCCTGATGGCGATTTCCAACAAGTTCGGCTCGATGGTCGTCACCACCGGTAACAAGAGCGAGATGTCGGTAGGCTACGCCACGCTCTATGGCGACATGAATGGCGGCTTCAACCCGATAAAGGACCTCTACAAGATGCAAGTCTATGCGTTGTCGCGCTGGCGCAACGCGCATGTGCCGCCGGGCGCGCTCGGTCCATCCGGCGAGGTGATCCCGAACAACATCATCGACAAGGCGCCATCGGCGGAACTGCGCGAGAACCAGACCGACCAGGATTCGCTGCCACCCTATCCGGTGCTCGACGACATATTGGAGTGTCTGGTCGAGAACGAGATGGGCGTCGACGAGATCGTTGCGCGCGGCCATGACCGGGCGACGGTGGCGCGCGTCGAGCACCTGCTCTACGTCGCCGAATACAAGCGCCGGCAGGCGGCGCCAGGCGTGAAGATCACCAGGAAGAACTTTGGCCGCGACCGCCGCTATCCCATAACCAACCGGTTCAGGGATCGGGGTTAGGCTTCAGGCCGGTCACAGACGGCCGCACCATGCGCCTCCACCGCGTCCCGGCGGGCTGAAGCGGATCGACGACGGCGCACAACCGGCGATTGTTGCAAAATCGTCTCACTGCTTGGACCAGATGCTCTTTCGGCTATCTACTGACTTGGCGCGGCGTTGAGGCGTGTCTATAAACGCCTTTCCGCGATCCCCTTGGGGAGGACCGAATGCCAGGATTTGACATCGTTATGCGAGGCCGCGAAGCCTAGGTCTCAAACGGCAAACCAGAAGGTTTTTACCTTTCCGGCGAAGCCGAGCTGAGAACAGGCGTTCGTCGATGCCGGTCGCCGCCCGTATTCGGGCGAGCGCCAAGTGTGCCGAACCTCCGCATTCCTGGGCGCTAACTCGCTCCCAACGCGGTTTTTTCAATTTTCGACCTTTCCGGGATCGGGCTCGTTTGCGCCCGAATGACATAATGACTCGTTTTCGAATAGATTTGCGCGCAGGCGCCTTTCGTAGCGTTCTTGGTTTTACGCTTAGCCATTGGCGGCGTCAGCCGTGGCGGCTTGCCGGCATTATGGGCACGTTCCTGCTGTCGACCTTGGCCGACGTGCTGACCCCGCTCTATTCCGGCCGGCTGGTCGATGCCGTCGCCAGTAGCGCTGCGGCCGACGATGTTGCGTGGAACGCGGCGATGGCGGCCTTTTCGATGCTGGTGGCCCTTGCTCTCACCGGTGTCGTGCTGCGCAACCTCGCCTTCATGGCCATCGTCGAGCTGACGTTGAAGATGATGGCGGATATCGCTGCCGACGCCTTCCACCGCGTCCAGCGCTTCTCCACCGACTGGCACGCCAACAGCTTCGCCGGATCGACGGTGCGCAAGATAACGCGCGGCATGTGGGCGCTCGACCTGCTCAACGACACGATCCTGATTGCGCTGCTGCCATCCGTCGTCATGCTCGTCGGCTCGACCTTGCTGCTTGGCTGGTTCTGGCCGCTGATGGGTGCTGTCGTCGCCGCAGGTTCGGTGCTGTTCATCGCGGCGACGACGATGCTGTCGCTTGGCTATGTCGCGCCCGCGGCAAGGCTTGCCAATGCGTGGGATACGCGGCTTGGCGGGTCGCTGGCCGATGCGGTGAGCTGCAACGCCGTGGTCAAGGGCTTTGGTGCCGAGGAGCGCGAGGAGGCGCGGCTTGCCGAGGTTGTCGCCAAATGGCGCGCCCGCACCCGGCGCACTTGGATGCGCGGCATCCTCAACGGCACTACGCAAGGCACGATGCTGCTGCTTTTGAGGGCAGCGGTCATCGGGTTCTCTCTGCTTTTGTGGTCGTGGGGGCAGGCGAGTGCCGGCGACGTCGCTTTCGTGCTGACCTCATTCTTCGTGCTGCAAGGCTATCTGCGCGACATCGGCACGCATATCCGCAATCTGCAGCGGTCGATCAACGACATGGAGGAACTGGTCGATTTCCAGTCCGAACCGCTCGGCATCGAAGATCAGCCCGGCGCTATACCGATCCGGATCACCGACGGCCGTATCACCTTCGACAATGTCACGTTCCACTATGGCAGCCACCGCCTGCCGCTCTACCGCGATTTCTCGGTGGACATCGCGCCGGGCGAACGCGTTGGGCTGGTTGGCCATTCGGGCTCCGGCAAGACGACCTTCGTCAAGCTGATCCAGCGCCTCTATGACGTGACTGCGGGAAATATTCTGATCGACGGCCAGAACATTGCCAATGTGGCGCAGGCGTCGCTGCGCGCGCAAATCGCAATCGTCCAGCAGGAGCCCATCCTGTTCCACCGGTCGCTGGCCGAAAACATCGCCTATGCCCGGCCGAGCGCCACGCAGGCCGAGATCGAGCATGCAGCACGGCTTGCCAGCGCGCACGACTTCATCGCCAATTTGCCGAAAGGCTATGGCACGCTGGTCGGCGAGCGTGGCGTAAAGCTGTCAGGTGGTGAGCGTCAGCGCGTTGCAATCGCACGCGCGTTCCTCGCCGATGCGCGCATCCTGATCCTGGACGAGGCGACATCGAGCCTCGATTCGGAATCGGAGGTGCTGATCCAGCAGGCGATGGAGCGCTTGATGGTCGGCCGCACGACGCTGGTCATCGCCCACCGGCTGTCGACGGTGCGGGCGCTGGACAGGCTTTTGGTGTTCGATCGCGGCCGCATCGTCGAGGAGGGTTCGCATGACCAGCTGATCCGGCTCCAAGGCGGCATCTACCGCCGGCTGTTCGAACGCCAGGCGCTTGAGCTGACCAAAGGCCTGGTGATCTGACGGGTTGCGGCGCCGCGCGTCTTAATGGATGCGCGGCGCTGCAGCCTTTTCATCGCCTTCGTCATGTTCTATGTCTGCCGCCGAGCGCGGGGGCGCGTCTTGTCAACAGCAAAACCATCCGGTACGCCCCGCTCATGACAGTTACCGTCCGTTTCGCCCCGTCACCGACCGGCCGCATCCATATCGGCAATGCGCGCACCGCTCTGTTCAACTGGCTGTTTGCCATCAAGAACAAGGGCCGCGTCATCCAGCGCTTCGACGACACCGACGTTGCCCGTTCGACGCAGGAATTTTCCGACGCCATCCTTTATGACCTGCATTGGCTGGGCATCTTTCCGGATGCCACGGAGTACCAGTCGCGGCGGGTCGAAATCTACGATGCCGCACTGGAGAGGCTGAAGGAGGCGCGCCTCGTCTATGCCTGCTATGAGACGCCGGAAGAACTCGATCTAAGGCGCAAGGTGCGCCGCACACGCGGCCTACCGCCAGTCTATGGCCGCGAGGCGCTGACGCTGACACCTGAGCAGGTTGCGGAATATGAGGCCGACGGCCGTCGGCCGCACTGGCGCTTTCTGCTGCCCAACTTCACCAGCGATCCGCTGCAGCCGGAGCGCACCGAAATCCACTGGAACGATCTGGTGCGCGGCGAGGAAACCGTCGACCTCGCCTCGCTTTCGGACCCGGTTCTACGGCGCGAGGACGGCACCTACCTCTACACACTGCCTTCGGTGGTCGACGACATCGAGATGGGTGTCAGCCATGTCATTCGCGGCGACGACCACGTCACCAATACCGGCGTCCAGGTAGCCTTGTTCCGGGCGCTCGGCGCCGAGCCGCCGGTGTTCGGTCACCATAATCTTCTGACAACGGCATCAGGCGAGGGGCTTTCAAAGCGCACCGGCGCACTGTCCATCCAGAGCCTGCGTGAAAGCGGCATCGAGCCAATGGCGGTTGCTTCGCTGGCCGTGCTCGTCGGTACCTCGGAAAATGTCGTGGCGGTGCCGACGATGGCCGAACTTGCCGAGCGCTTCGATCCGGCGGCAACATCGAAATCCGCCGCCAAGTTCGAGCCGGACGAACTCTTCGTGCTCAACCGCACGCTGCTGCACCATATGCCGTTCTCCGAGGCACGCGACCGGCTGATCGTGCTTGGCATCTCCGGCGAACAGGCCGAACCTTTCTGGCTGGCGGTGCGCGGCAATCTCGACAGGCTGGCCGATGCGGCGATCTGGTGGCGTACGCTTCGCGACGGCCCACAGGAGCCGGCGGAGTTTTCCGACGACGACCGCGACTTTCTTCGCCAGGCGTTCGAGCTGCTGCCGGAAGAGCCTTGGAACGGCACCGTCTGGAAGGATTGGACCGGCAAGATCCGCGAGGCGAGCGGCCGTAAGGGCAAGGCGCTGTTTATGCCGCTCAGGCTGGCGCTTACGGGACAGTCTTCGGGTCCGGAGCTTGCAGATCTGTTGCCGCTGCTGGGTCGGGAAGGAACGTTGGCCCGACGACCCTGACCTTGCGTTGTTCCGGCGGCACCAGGGACGTCGGCGAGGGCACGGGTTTGACGGCAAGGCGTCTGATCGCCTCACGGTCGAGGCCGCCTTCCGTGTTGGCCAAGGTCTCCGGGTCGGCGCCCGGATCAGGCCTGGCAACCGGCAGCGGAATAAACGGAGTGGTCTCCACGTTCGCCTCGGATTGTTCCGCGGTTGGCGGGTTGCCCGCGATGATCTCGAAATTCTGCCCGGCGTTACAGCCGCAGGCCGGCGGCTGCGGCATGTCCGACTGCTTGTAGAGATAGGCCGTCGGCAGTTCGCCATAGGGCCTGCCGGTCACCGAAGACGTCATGGACGCCGAATCGCCGCTCATGCCGCGCGTGTAGAAGACCTGCATCTCGGTGCCGGGGCAGCTCGATTCGCAATTCTTCTGGTCGCGCTCGAAATCGCCCAGCGAAGCGGCATTCGACATCGGAAAGAAATAGCCGTCGCAGGTGCGCACGCACATGGTGCGGAATTCGCCTCGGGGCTGGCCCAACTCGCCGGCGTTGTTGAGCATGGTGCGGATGTTGCGCGGCTGATTGGGCTCTTCAAGCTGGTCGGGCGCACCGGGTTCACTTGCATCACTGCCCAAAAGCTGGTCGAGCAGGGTTCGGTTGCCGTTTTCACCGCTGGCTTCGCGGACCGGTGCGAGCGTCGGCGGCGCCGCATCATCGCGGCAGCCATTGGCGTCAAGCGAGGCCAATATGCGCACGCGATCGCGTCGCGAACCACCGCCGGCAAGCTCGGCGCGCTTGGCCTGCAAACTGTCGAGATTGGCAGCCATGCGATCGATGGTAGCGTCGAGTGCTGCGCATACGTTGGCGTTGCGGCGAGATAGCGAAAAGCCGCAGCCGGCGCTGCTGGATTGGCCGACGGACTTTGAAATCTGATGACGCTGCCGCACGATCGCGTCGTCATATTTCCGGAGCAGGGCCGGCTTGCCGCCGCCACCCTGAGAAGCGGCGGCAAGATCGGCTTCAAGCTGGCGGCAGAGGCGCGAAGCGGCCTGCGCCTGAGTGACGGCAATGCCGGACAGCACCACGGCGCCGAGCAGCGCAGCGGCCCGCGTCAGCTTCCAACTTGCGCCCGTCATCCCTCCGGAACTCCGACTGCCTGTCGTTCAGAAAGCTACCGCGCTTGCGGTTAACCGTTTGTTTAGCATACCGCCGATTCCGGCTTCAGCCCAAATCGGCGATGGCTTGCGCCTTGTGCGCGGCTTCGACCACGACCAGTGCTGTCATATTGACCACGCCGCACGATATATTGGGACGGAGCCACGACCGCGACATCCTGGCGTTGCACGAAAAAGGCGTATTCGCCCAGAAGAATGCCTGGATTCAGCAATGCCCGGAGGCTTGGCATGGCCGCGATTACCCGTCGAGCCGCACTGCAATTTGGTCTTTTGTGCCTGGCGATGCCGGTTGCCACGGCGCAGGAAAAGCCCATCACGCCGGATTGGGGCACCAAATTGGTCGAAGCCGCCCGTGAGCAGATCGGCGTCACCACCGTCTACGATCCGACCTATACACGCCTGGCCTATCCGGGCGGGGATGTTGAGCCCGAGCGAGGTGTGTGCACGGATGTCGTGATCCGCGCTTATCGCCGCGCTTTCGATCTCGATCTGCAAGAATTGGTCCATGAGGATATGCGGGCCAATTTTGCCGCTTATCCAAAGGCTTGGGGCTTGAAAGCGCCCGATCGCAACATCGACCACCGCCGTGTGCCCAACCTTGCGATCTATTTCGGGCGGCGAGGCGCTGCCTTGCCCGTCAGCCAAGACCCCGCCGACTATCGACCAGGGGATCTCGTCACCCAGATGCTCCCCGGCAATCTGTCACATATTGCCATCGTGTCGTCCAATCGCTCCACTTTGGTATCGACAAGGATGCTGGTCATTCACAATATCGGCCGCGGCGCCAGGGAAGAGGACACTTTGTTTGCCTTCAGGCAGACAGGGCATTTCCGGTTCAAGCCAGTCTGAGAAAGCCCGCTGCTAGCCCAGATCGACGATGGCTTGCGCCTTGTGCGCGGCTTCGACCACGGCCAGTGCCGTCATGTTGACGACGCCGCGCGAGGTGACCGACGGCGTCAATATGTGCGCCGGGCTGTCGGTGCCGAGCAGGATCGGGCCGACATGCAGCGCGTCCATCATCGTGCGCAGCGCGGTCAGCGTGATGTTCGCCGAATCAAGATTGGGAAACACCAGCAGATTGGCTTCGCCTTTCAGCCGCGAATGCGGATAGACGCGTTGGCGCAGCTGCTCCGACAGTGCCGAGTCGGCATGCATCTCGCCGTCGCATTGCAGGTCGGGCGCGATGCGCGCCAGGATCGCCGCTGCCTGCCGCATCTTCATGGCGCTTGGCGAATCGCGGGAGCCGAAATCCGAATGCGAAAGCAGGGCTGCCTTGGGCTCGATGCCAAAACGCTGAATCTCCTCGGCCGCCAGAACGGTCATCTCCGCAATCTCCTCGGCGGTCGGATCGACGGAGACATGGGTATCGGTGAGGAAAATGATGCCGCGCTGCGAGATCAGCATGGAAAGCGTCGACAGGTCGCGATCCTTGATGCCGGCGCGCGGCCCGATGATCAGTGTGACGTTGCGCAAATGGCGCTCGAAACGGCCCTCGAGGCCGCAGACCATGGCATCGGCGTCGCCGCGCTTCAGGGCAAGGGCGGCGATAACCGTATTGTCGGTGCGCACCATGGTGCGCGCCGCTTCCGTGGTCACGCCGCGCCGGCCGGCAAGCTCGATCAAGAGGTCGACGTAGTGACGGTAACGCGGATCGTCTTCCGGGTTGATCAGGCCGAAATCGACGCCCGGCTTGATGCGCAGCCCATAGCGCTTCAGCCGCACCTCGATGACGTGCGGGCGGCCGATCAGGATCGGTTCGGCAATGCCTTCCTCGAGGACGACCTGCGCGGCGCGAAGCACGCGCTCGTCCTCGCCGTCGGCATAGATGACGCGCTTGGCGCTCGACGTCTTAGCCATCGAGAACACTGGCTTCATGACCAGGCCGGAGCGGAAAACGAAGCGGTTCAGCTTGTCGATATAGGCGGCGAAATCGGTGATCGGCCGCGTCGCGACGCCGGTCTCGCAGGCTGCCTTGGCAACGGCAGGGGCAATGCGCAAAATCAGCCGCGGATCAAAAGGCGAGGGGATCAGGAACTCCGGACCGAAGATCGGTGTCTCGCCGGAATAGGCGCGGGCGGCAACATCGGACGGCTCTTCGCGGGCAAGCGCTGCAATCGCCCGCACGGCGGCCATTTTCATCTCTTCGTTGATGGCACTTGCGCCGCAATCCAGCGCGCCACGGAAGATGTAAGGAAAACAGAGTACGTTATTGACTTGATTGGGGAAATCGGAGCGGCCGGTGCAGATCATCGCGTCGGGTCGCGCCGCCCGTGCCGCTTCCGGCATGATCTCGGGATTGGGATTGGCCAGCGCCAGGATCAGCGGTTTTGGTGCCATGTGGTGCAGCAATTCCGGCTTCAGCACGCCGGCGGCCGAGAGGCCGAGAAATACGTCGGCGCCGGGCAGAACGTCGGCCAGTGCGCGCGCCTCGGTGTCCTTCACATAGGGGTCTTTCCAGCGGTCCATCTCGTCGACGCGGCCCTTATAGGCGACGCCGAACCGGTCGGTGACCCAGATGTTTTCGACCCGCGCGCCGAGCGAGACCAGAAGATTGAGACAGGCGAGAGCGGCAGCACCTGCGCCCGACGTGACGATCTTGATGTCCGAGATAGATTTGCCGGCGAATTCCAGCCCGTTGAGCACGGCGGCGGCGACGATGATGGCGGTGCCGTGCTGGTCGTCATGGAAGACCGGTATGCCCATGCGGGCTTTCAACTGCTCCTCGACCTCGAAGCATTCGGGCGCCTTGATGTCCTCGAGGTTGATGCCGCCGAAGGTCGGCTCCAGCGCCGAGATCGTCTCGACCATGCGCTCGATGCCCGGTGCGTCGATCTCAATGTCGAAGACATCGATGCCGGCGAATTTCTTGAACAGCACCGCCTTGCCCTCCATCACCGGCTTGGAGGCGAGCGGACCGATATTGCCGAGGCCGAGCACCGCCGAACCGTTGGTGACGACGCCAACAAGATTAGCGCGGGCGGTATAGTCGGCGGCGGTTGCCGGATCGTCGCGGATTTCAAGACAGGGCGCCGCGACGCCCGGCGAATAGGCAAGCGCCAGGTCGCGCTGGTTGCCGAGCGGCTTCGTCGC
Source organism: Mesorhizobium sp. M0571 (assembly GCF_040320985.1). Lineage (NCBI taxonomy): Bacteria > Pseudomonadati > Pseudomonadota > Alphaproteobacteria > Hyphomicrobiales > Phyllobacteriaceae > Mesorhizobium > Mesorhizobium sp. M0571. The sequence goes on along the minus strand of NZ_JAMYQT010000017.1, from coordinate 127,830 downwards.
CTGGATTTCAAGCTTTCCGGGCCGGGGGTGCTTGTGGAAGTAGAGCGCTGCTTCGTCGAGGTCGGATCGCGCCGCCTTCTTGCTTTCGCCTGTCATGACGGCCGCCTCCTCGGTTCAGTCCGTTTGGTGTTTCGAGTCTCTTAGCATGCAGCCGCGGCTTTTCGAGAGGTGATATGTCGCAAGTGCGACGCTTATGGCTTCACGCCGCCGTCGGGCCGTCTGGTCTGCCATTGAGATGTCGGGACGACAGGCGGGTGCTGCGGCGAGCTGCGCCGCCGAATGTCTGCTCGGGTGGTTTGCGGATGATTAGGTATTCTTTCGCTAGTCCGCTGTGGCGCTGTTGCTCTCATAAAGTACACGAAAGAAACTCTTAGAATAGCGGTCGTACCACGCGGCAGCCCACTCACCGACAAGTCGCTCTGTCGACGACACCCTACGCCGGTAGTCGACTGTTCGGCGGACACCTCCTTCCTCAAGATCAATGTCCAGGTGGGTAAGCTTTGGGGTCGCATCCGAAAACCTGAGATACATATATGTAAACACGGCGATGTGACGTTTTCCCATTGACAAGCAACGATTTTCAATCGCCACCACGGCAGACTGGACTGTCGCGAAATCCTCTAGCCTAACCGCTCGTTCTAGACGAACGAAGTCAAGGAACAATCTCCTGTCGGCAATTGCAAGGCTGCCGTCGGCCGTGGTTCGAACCCCGTGTGACAGCAGTTTTTGCTTAACAAAGCGATAGATAGAAGACGCCATCCGCCGGTCTCATTTTCGATTGCGAGGCAGGACATAGCATGCGGACTAACCCTAGTCCTTGTGAACTGAGTGCCGTTTTGAGCATAATGTCGCCGTGTCTCGGGCTGGCCTGAGGGCGCCCGTAACGGGTCGAAAGCGGTCAGGGGAAACGCGTATTTTTGTCTCGCTCCTGCCATTCAGGAAGTCCGGCCGCTCTTATCCGCTCGATACGGCGGATGGCATGACAAATTGATTTCGCCGTATCTGGCAGGTTTTCAGGAGCTTGCAGGTGACGAAGATAGCTACGCGCTGCCGCAAGCGACGTGCGCCAAATCTCTTCAGAGGCGTATTCCGTATCCACAGTTATGATCCATGCTCTTCCTATAAAGATATAGGATGCCAGTGACTTGCCGTGTGGCCAATTTCAGAGCTTTAGAATAGGCGCATAGGGAACTGCAAAGGGTGTAAAACGGACGCTACGCTCCCGTCGAAAGGCGGCTCCGCAGGGCTTGCACATCTTCTCGCGAAAGGCGCGCGCTCTCGTCTGACAGGAAGAACAGAACCTCCGAGACGCCATCGTCCGCAAAGTTGAAGTCGTCGCTCATGATCAGCGCATCAGCAATGTAAGCGGCTGCTTGGACCGGTAGGATGCCGTCCGCCAGCCGACTAACCAGCACGTCCACATGTCGACAATTAATTATCGTCTCTGGCCCGTCAGTGATGATGACATGCCCCACGCAGCCAAGCGTAGTCGTGGCGGTCACGCATTCGGTCAATTCGGTTTCAATCTCCCGCCAAAGCTCGTCGGGCGGTTTCTCGCCGTTGAGGAAGGATATGAGGGACGAGTGTTGCATTGCGGACCTTATGCTTACGGCTCCAACGTCCGCAATGTCGTTTCCGCCGTTCCCAGCGGGTGCCAAGCCCTTGGATTCTGCCACTAGAAAGCGCTGACGTAGAGGCCGCCGTCGACCGGTATGTTCTGCCCGGTCAGGTAGCCGGCATGAACCGAGCATAGGAAGGCGCAGATCTGGCCGAATTCCTCCGGCGTGCCGAGCCGTTTGGCCGGAACGTTGGCTGCTGCTTGCGCCTTGCGCGCGGCGGCGGCGGCCGGATCTTCGGGCGTGCCGGCCTCGTGCGGGCCGCGCAGCCGGTCGGTGTCGAGCTTGCCGGGCAGCATGTTGTTGATCGTCACATTGCGGTCGATCACCGTCCGCGCGACGCCGGCAAGGAACGAAGTGAGGCCGGCGCGGGCGCCGGACGACAGGTCGAGGCCGGGGATAGGAACATAGACCGACAGCGAGGTGATGTTGACGATGCGGCCGAAGCCGCGCGCCGCCATGCCGTCGATCACGGCCTGAACCAGCTCGACAGGCGTCACCATGTTCTGGGTGACGCCTTCGAGGATCTTTTCGCGGTCGAGCGCGCGGAAATCGCGAAACGGCGGACCGCCATTGTTGTTGACGAGGATGTCGGGATCGGGGCAGGCGGCAAGCAGCGCGTTCTGGACGTCGGGCTTGGATACGTCGCCGACAATCTCGGTCACCTTGACGCCGAATTTCTCGCGCAGTTCAGCGGCGGTTTTGGCCAGCACGTCGGCGTTGCGGCCGTTGACGACCAGATCGCAGCCTGCCTCCGCCAGTGCCATGGCGCAGCCGCGTCCCAGACCCTTGCTCGAGGCGCAGACTATGGCCTTCTTGCCGCGAATACCGAGGTCCATGATGATTTTCTCCTCTGATTGCCGCGGCAACCTACCCGTATGGCTGGACCAATCGCAACCGTCATACGGTTGTTGCATGAATCGGGGCATAGCCTCACGCGAAAGCAACGGTGACAAATGATGTCCGGCGCAGAGCCCCGCACTTTCCGCAGCATGTTCATCTCCGACGTCCATCTCGGATCGAAGGCGGCGAAGGCCGAATTCCTGATCGATTTCCTGCGCCATCACGATGCCGATATCATTTATCTCGTCGGCGACATCGTCGACGGCTGGCGCCTGAGACGAAGCTGGCATTGGCCGCAAAGCCACAACGACGTGATCCAGAAATTGCTGCGCAAGGCGCGCAAGGGCGCCAGCATCACCTACATAGCCGGCAACCATGACGAATTCGCGCGCCAGTTCCAGGGCGTGCATTTCGGCGGCATTGTCGTCGCCGACCGCGCCATCCACGAGACCGCCGACGGCAAACGCCTTCTTGTCATCCATGGCGACCAGTTCGACACCGTCGTCCACAATGCGCGCTGGCTGGCCTATCTAGGCGACTACGCCTATGACGCGGCGATGCTAGTCAACCGCGTCATCACGCGCCTGCGCCAAGTGCTCGGTCTGCCTTACTGGTCGTTCTCGTCCTGGGCCAAGGTCAAGGTCAAGAAGGCGGTGAATTTCATCGGCTCGTTCCAGACCGTGCTGACCGAGGAGGCGCGCCGCTCGCATGTCGACGGCGTGATCTGCGGGCACATCCACCATGCCGCGATCGAAAGCTACGAGGACGTGCAATACATCAACACCGGCGACTGGGTGGAAAGCTGCACGGCGGTGGTCGAGCATTTCGACGGTCAGATGGAGATCCTGCACTGGGCGCATGTCCTGCCTGAAACGCCGGTCGGCGACGAAGTGCTGGTGCCGATCGACATCAAGGGCAGGGCAGTCCAGGCGGCTTGACCAACCCCGGCCTCATCGCGCTTTAATCGGTTAGTCCAACGGTTTCATCGACTTTTTCGCCGTGTTATGCAGCGGCAGGTGTGGTGGGCCGACCCGGCCAAATGCCGTGCCGACGGATCGCCTGTTGATGTCCTCGCTGCCGCCGCTTTCGCCCGAACAGCTCGTCAAGCCACGCCATTTCGAACTGCGCATGAGCTTGATGTTCTTTACGCTTTTTGTGCCGCTCGGAACGCATGTGCCCTATTTCCCGCTGTGGCTGCAGGCGAAGGGGTTCCATGCCGAACAGATAGCCGTGATCCTCGCCGCGCCGATGTTCCTGCGCGTGTTGACGACGCCTTTTCTTACCGCGCTGGCAGACAAAGCGAGGGACCGCGCCAATGTCTATGTCGCGCTGGTCGCCGCATCGCTGATCCTGTCGGCTGGTTACTTCCTGCCGCCGACCTACGCAATGGTACTTGCCGTATCGTTGGCGCTGACGGTCGTCTGGACGCCGCATTCGCCGATTGCCGATTCGCTCGCCCTTTCGGGTGTGCGCCGCTTCGGTTCCAATTACGCAAGCATGCGCAAATGGGGCTCGATCTCTTATCTCTGCGCCAATCTCGCCGGCGGTTTCATCCTGTCGGCGAGCGGTGCCCAGGCCGTCCCGGTGATCATCTTCGCGGCGTTGTGTGCCGCGCTAGCCGCCGGGCTGATTGCGCCGCGCCTCGGCCGCCCGCGCCGCGCCTCGCCACTTTCGGCCGCCGATATCCAGCAATCGGCACCGAAACTCCTCAACCCGTACTTCCTCTATTTTTCGACGGGCGTCGGCGTCATCACCGCCAGCCACGCGTTTCTCTACGGCTTCGTGTCGATCTACTGGAAGTCGATCGGCATCAGTGATTCGGTTGTCGGGTTGCTGTGGGGGTGGGGCGTTGTCGCCGAGATCTGCATGTTCGTCGTCTTCACCCGCGCTTTTGCCTCTTTCTCGGTCGTGTCGATCATGCTGATTGCCGGGATAGGCGCGATCGTGCGCTGGATCGCCTTCCCGCTGATCTGGCCGCTTGGCCTTGGCGTCGGCGGATTTTTCGCAATCCAGACGTTGCACGCGGTTTCGGTGGCACTGGTGCTGATCGGCCTGCAAAAGATGATCGGTGAGACGGTCTCGGAAGAACGCACCGGGGCCGCACAAGGCATCGCCTATTTCTCCAACGGCTTCTTCATGGCCGTGGCGACGCTCATTTCAGGCCCTCTTTATGACCGCTTCGGCGCGAACGGCTTCTTTGCGATGATCCCCATCGCCCTGACGGGCCTGGCGCTGATCGGGCTTGCGGCGCGTTCAACCCCACAGCGCCGGCTCGGGCGGTGACACCAGCGAACCTTGGTAGACGAGACCGGGAACGCGGTCGCGGGCTAGCAACAACGGACCGTCGAGATCGACGAAATCGGCACCCTGCGCCAATAGCACGGCCGGCGCCATCGCCAGCGATGTGCCGACCATGCAGCCGACCATGACGCCAAGACCCAGTTCGCGGGCGCGCTCGCGAAGAACGAGTGCTGCGGTCAGGCCGCCCGATTTATCGAGCTTGATGTTGACGGCGTCGTAGAGGCCGACAAGGGCTTCGAGGTCCTTCGCCTGGTGCACGCTTTCGTCGGCGCAGATCGGCACCGGATGCGCGATGTGGCGAAGAATATCGTCATGTCCCGCCGGCAGCGGCTGTTCGATAAGGGCGATGCCGTGCCCGGCGGCAAAGGCGAGGTTTTCCACGATGTTGCCGTTCGTCCAGCCCTCATTGGCGTCGAGGATGATGCGGCTGTCGGGTGCTGCCTCCGCCACCGCGCGGATGCGGGCGATGTCGTTGTCGCCACCGATCTTGACCTTGAGCAGCGGGCGCTTGGCATTTGCGCGGGCCTGCGCCGCCATCGCCTCCGGCTCGGCGAGCGACAGTGTGTAAGCCGTCTCAAGCGCCCGTAACGGAACGGCGCGTATCATATGCGCCACCGGTGTTCCGCTGATCTTCGCTTCCAGATCCCAGAGCGCACAGTCAATGGCGTTGCGTGCCGCGCCGGCAGACATGGCGTCGAGTAGGGCGGTGCGGCTGATGCCGCCCGCGATCTCACCGCGCATCGCCTCGATCGCGTCGCGCACACCCTCCATGATCTCGCCATAGCGTTTGTAGGGAACGCATTCGCCGCGCCCGATATGGCCGCCTTCGCTGATGGTGCAGGAAATCACCTCAGCCTCGGTCTTCGAGCCGCGTGAAATGGTGAAGGTGCCGGCGATGGGAAAGCGCTCGGCCTCGACCGAAATGACACGCGCCATATTTTTCTGCTCCGGCTGTGCAACAAGGAGGATGTCGGCAAATCGACAGGTCGGCCCCGTCAGGCTAAACAGGACGCCATGTTGACCATCCGCAAACGCGAGGCAAGCGGCACTGCCAAGGAGCCCGACCACCAGCCGCGCATCGCGATCGGCGAAGAGGGCGGCGTTCTCGGCTGCGCTTTCTCGGGAAGCTGGACGACACGTACCGTGGCGCTGGTCGACGCCGAGATGCGCAAGATCGAGAAGCGCAGCGGCTTCAAGACGCTGGCGCTCGATCTGTCGCAGATCGAGAAGATGGACACTGCCGGCGCCTGGCTGATCGATCGTCTGGTCAGCAGCTTCGAAAAGAAAGGCGTCGAGATCACGATGCAGGGGCAAAGCGAGATTGCCTCGATCCTGCTCGGCGCCGTCGGCGATGCGGTTCGACGCGAGCCCGAATCCGGTCCGGCAAAGCCGCCCAACTTCATCATTCGCGGGCTCGAGGCGGTTGGCCGGCGCGTCTATGAGATGCGCGACGATTTCCTGGCCGCAATGAACATCCTCGGCGCCACGATACGCGGCTCGCAGATGAAGCTTGGCCGCGGCCATGCCGTCAACATGGCGGCGATCTTCAACCAGATCGATCGCATGGGCGTCGGCGCCATACCCGTGGTGGTGCTGATGTCGGCCATCGTCGGCGCGATCGTCGCCCAGCAAGGCGCCTATCAGCTCAGCTATTTCGGCGCCGATATCTTCGTCGTCGACCTGGTCGGTGTGCTGATCCTGCGCGAACTCGGCGTGCTGATGACGGCGATCATGATCGCCGGCCGTTCGGGCAGCGCGATCACCGCCGAAATCGGCTCAATGAAGATGCGCGAGGAGGTCGATGCGCTGAAGGTCATCGGTCTCAATCCGATCGGTGTGCTGGTGTTCCCGCGGCTGGTCGCGCTGGTCATCGCGCTGCCTTGCCTGACGATCATCGCCAATTTCGCGGCACTTGGCGGCGGCATACTGGCTGCATGGCTCTATTCCGATATTGCACCGGCGGCCTTCATCGACCGGCTGCGCGTCGCCATCGACCTCAGCACCATTTTTGCCGGCCTGATCAAGGCGCCGTTCATGGCCATGATCATCGGCACGATTGCCTCGGTCGAAGGCATGAAGGTTGGCGGCAGCGCCGAATCGCTCGGCCAGCACGTGACCGCCTCAGTGGTGAAGTCGATCTTCGTGGTCATTATCCTCGACGGGCTTTTCGCCATGTTCTATGCAGCAATCGAGTTCTGACATGGCGCTGCCGGGCACAAACTCGACCAAGGTGGCGGAGAAAGCCAAAGAAGACGAGATCGTGCTGTCGGCGCACGACATCACGGTGTCCTTCGCCGATAAGGTCATTCTCGACAAATTGTCGCTCGATATCTGGCGCGGGGAAATTCTCGGCTTCGTCGGCGCTTCCGGTGCCGGCAAGTCCGTCCTCCTGCGTACCATCCTTGGCCTGACGCGCAAGCAATCGGGAACAATCAAACTGTTTGGCGTCGACGTCGAAAAGGCAAGCGAACGGGAGCGCCTTCGCATCGACATGCGGCTTGGCGTGCTGTTCCAGCATGGTGCGCTGTTTTCGGCGCTGACCGTTCTCGAAAACGTCCAGGTGCCGATGCGCGAATATCTCGATTTGCCGAAGAAGCTGATGGACGAATTGGCCATGCTTAAGGTCGAGCTGGTCGGACTGCCGCCGGACGCGGCGCAGAAATTCCCCTCCGAGCTTTCCGGCGGCATGATCAAGCGTGCTGCGCTGGCGCGCGCTCTGGCGCTCGACCCGGACATCGTCTTCCTCGACGAACCGACGTCGGGGCTCGATCCGATCAGCGCCGCGGAGTTCGACGAATTGGTCGTCAAGCTGCGCGATACAATGGATTTGACCGTGTATATGGTCACACACGATCTCGACACGCTGTTTACCGCGTGCGACCGCGTGGCGGTGCTCGGCAACAAGAAAGTGCTGGTCGAGGGCACGATCGACGACATGCTCAGGAGCGAGGAACCCTGGGTAAAATCCTATTTCCGCGGAAAACGCGCCCGGCAACTTGATCTTGCGGCGCGCGCATAGCCATAAGTGAGCAATGGAAACCAGGGCCAACTACGTCATTGTCGGCATTTTCACGCTGGCCGCGATCCTCGCGGCTTTCGCCTTCGTCTATTGGACGGCGGCGATCGGCGACAAGGGTGAGACGACGATACTGCGCGTGCGCATTCCAGGGTCCGCTTCGGGGCTCGGCCGTGGCAGCTTCGTGCTGTTCAACGGCGTCAAGGTCGGCGACGTGCGCCGTGTATATATCGACGTCGACAATCCGACCGCTGCCATCGCCGACACCGAAATAGACCGGAATACGCCGATCACCAAGTCGACGCAGGCCGATATCGGGCTTGCCGGCCTCACCGGCCAGGCCAACATCGAGCTCAAGGGCGCCGACCCCAAGGAGCCCAAGCTCCTCGACGAGGCGGAAAAGGAAGGCCGTGTCGCCGAGATCGTTGCCAACCCGTCGGCGGTCACCAATCTGCTGCAGACGGCGCAGAACATCTTCACCCGCGCCGACAAGGTCCTTTCGGAGCTCGAAGGCTTCACCAAGGACGTTCGCGGGCCGCTCACGCAGACCGTCAACAATGTCCAGACCTTCTCCGATGCGCTGGCCAGGAATTCGGACGGCGTCGACAAGTTCCTGGCCAGCGTCAGCTCGCTGGCAGACGAATTGAAGGGCGTTTCGGGCAAGCTCGACAGCACCCTGAAGGCGGCGGAAGGGCTACTCAACGCCGTCGACAAGGACCAGATCAAGAGCATCGTCGCCAATGTCGACACTGTCACCACCAACCTCAAGGAAACCAGCAAGCAGTTCGACACGGTCATCAAGAACGTCGACACGGCGGTAGGCTCGATCAACGAGTTCGCCCAGAAGACGCAAGGCACGCTGGCCAAGGTCGACGGCGTTCTCGACGGCATCGATCCGGCTGAGGTTCGCACCGCGCTGGCCAATATCCAGAAGGCCAGCGAAAACGCCAACGAAGCTGCCGCCGACATCGCCAAGGTGACCAACAAGTTCGCCAACCGGGCCGACGACATCGACGAAACCATCAAAGACGCGCACCAGCTCGCAGGACGCCTCAACGATGCCTCGGTGCGAGTCGACGGTATCCTTGCCAAGGTCGACAAACTGCTCGGCTCCGGTCAGGCCGACGGCGTCATGGCCGATGCCAGGGCGACGCTCAAATCGTTCAAGCAGGTCGCCGACACGCTGAATGCCCGCCTCGGTACCATCACCGACAATCTGGCGCGGTTCTCGGGACAGGGGCTGCAAAACGTCGAATCGCTGGTCCAGGACAGCCGTCGTTCGATCAACCGCATCGAAGAGGCTGTGACCGACCTCAGCCGCAATCCACAGCGGATCCTGTCCGGCGGCGAGGGTGAGGTTCGGCAGTTCGACGGCAGGGTGCGCCGTTGACTTCGGCCTGCGCCCACCGCAAGAACATAGCTTGCAGATGCGCGTTGTTTCCACGATCCGGGGGGGATCGCGTTTGAAGTCGATCAGTTCAGGCAGCGTCAGATCGAGTGGGTTCAAGGCCGGAGCGGCACTGCTGGCGCTTTCGCTCGCCGGCTGCGCGGCGCTGGGCGGCAAGCCGGCGCCGCTGGATACGTTTGAGCTTTCGGCGCCGTCGCTGGAAGCGCGTGGCCACAGCCGTCGCCAGATCCTCATCGCCCAGCCATCGGCGCTCAAGGCGCTGGACAGCCAAAACATCGTCATCAAGCCATCGCCGCGATCGATCCAGTATCTCAAGGGCGCCCAATGGGCCGACCGGCTGCCGATGATCGTACAGGCGCGGCTGGCAGAGACCTTCCAGCGCTCGGGCAGCTTTACCGGTGTTGGCAAGCCGGGCGAGGGGCTGGCGATCGACTATCAGGTGATCGTCGAAATCCGCTCGTTCGAGGTGCGGGTCGACGGCGGCGAACATGCCGAGATCGAGCTGTTCGTGCGCCTGTTGAACGACCGCAACGGCGAAGTACGGGCGTCGAAGACGTTTAGCGCGACCGCGCCCGTTTCGGGCAGCGGCAACCAGGCCTATGTCGGCGCGCTCGATGCCGCGTTCGGCGATGCGGCCAGGCAAATCGTCAACTGGACGGACACTGTGATCTGAACCGGCCAGACGCCGCCAGGCGCGATCATCCGGGCCGCCGATCTGTTCAGACTCAATCGGCGTAAATGAAAAAGGCGGGAGTTTCCCGCCTTTTTCGTTTGGCCTCTATCGCCCGCTTAGTGCAGGCGGCCGCTGGCGTGGGCCAGCATGGTATAGACCTTGCCGGTATCCGACGTCAGGTAGGTCTGCGCCATGATGTTGTCGCGGTCGTTGCGCGACACGTCCTTGAGCAGCTTTTCGAAATCATCGCAGTAACGGTCGACGGCGGCGCGGAACTCCGCCTCCGACTGATATTTGCGGCGGATCTCGTCGAACGTCTGCTGGCCCTTCAGTGTGTATAGACGCCTCGTGAAGACGTCACGCTCGCCGCGCCGGTAGCGGTTCCACAGCTCGATCGAGGCATCGTGATCGATGGCGCGGGCGATATCGACGGAAAGCGAGTTCAGCGACTCCACGACGTGAAGCGGCGAACGCGGAGCGGGAGCCGGACGCGGCGCTTCGGCAGGCGCTGCCGGCTTGGCGTCGTCTTCGCGCGATGCACCGGTCAGGAGGTCGCGCACCCAGCCGCCCTGCGGCGTGCGGCCGTTTGGTTCGCGCTGGCGCGGCGCTGTGTCTGCAGAACGTTCGAGGTCGAGCGTGCCGCGCAGCGCCGTCTCGCCCGAAGGCGCCTGCGGTGCACGGCGCTGTTCCGGAGCCAGAGCTGGGCGGCGTGGCGGTTCGGCGGCGCGCGCGGCAGGCGCTTGCGGCGCCGGACGCAGGTTGCGCTGCTCCGAACTGTCGGCGCTGCGGCCAGATTTCGCAACGATTTCAGAAAGTTCCTTCAGCGCGTTGATCTGCTCGGAAACGGCACGGCGGATAGCCGTGGTTGATTCCTTTGCCTCTTCCGGCATTTCGATGACGCCTTTCTTGAGCTCGGCGCGAGTGAGGTCGAGCTCGCTCTTGATTGAACCGGCGGTGCGCCGCATCTCCTCGGTCGCATCGGCAAAGCGCTTGGTGGCCGAATCGACCACTTCGGAAATCGCGGTGCGGATCTTGTCGGCGGATTCCAGCGTCTTGCCTTCGGCGTTCTGCAGCGTCTGGCCGACCAGATTCTCGAACGAGCGCATGACCCTTTCGAGATCTTCCGATTTCTTGACAAGGCCGACAGCGAGGTCTTCCAGCGACGATTGCCTTTCGAGCGTGTGCTCGAGGTTGCTCTGGGCCGAGCTCAACAGGTCCGAGGCACTGGACAGCAACCGGCTGTGCTCGTCGAACTTGGTGGCGATAGAGGCAACCTCGCGCAAGGTCGAGGACGACAGCTCGGTGAGCCGCGTCGTATTCGAATCGACCAGGCGCGCCGAGCTGGCGAAGGTCTGCGCGGTCTTTTCCGTGGTCGCCGCGAAGCTTTGTGTGCTGCCGGTCAGGCGTTCGTCGACCTGGCCGAGATTGGTCGCTGCCTGCTCGATCAATTGACCGAGCTGCGAGCTGGAGGTGGTCATGCGGCCGATGAGGTCGGCAACGCTGTCAGCAAGCGTCGAGCGCGCGCCTTCGACGGCCGACAGGGTTTCGGCCGTGCGGCTGGCGAGGGCGTCGACGAGGGCGGCGTTTTGAGTGCGCAGCTTCTCGGTCGCACGTTCGGTGACCTCTTCCATGCTCTTTTGCAGCTCGGAGCCGCCTTGGGCGAAGCGCTCGACCAGAGGTCGTGCCGTCTCGTCCAGGATTTTCGATATTTCGGCCGAACGTGCCGCAAGCATCGTATTGAGCTCGCGAGTATTGGCACCGATGGTCTTTGCGGCGTCATTGGTGCTCTGGCCGATATGCTGGCCGACCGCGGTGAAGGTTTCGGCGATCGTGTTGGCACGCGAGATCAGCTGCGCCTCGGCGTTCGAGACCTGTTCGGTGAGCTTTTGGCCCATTGTCTCGGCGGTGTAGGCGAAGCGGTTCTCGACGCTCACGACCTGCTCCTCGACGCGGGCCGCTGTGGCAGCAGCACTCGATGCCAAGCGTTCGTCGGCGCCGGCAAGCACCTGCTCGATTTCACGGGCATGGACGGCGAGTTCCTGGCCAGTCTGCCTGGCGCGTTCGGCAACCCGCTGCTCGGTGCTGGTGAAGGCGCCGACAATGTTGTCGGCATGTTCGCCGATGGCGGTGCTGCTGTCGGCGATACGGGACACCAGGCGATGATCCGCCTCCTCGAAGATGCGGCCGATCTCGGACGCACGGGCCGAAAGTGCTTCGGAGCCTTCGGCAATGCGCGAGATAAGTTGCTGGTCGGCGGCATCGAAAATGCGGCCGAGATCCGACGCACGTGCCGCGAGAGCTTCGGCGGATTCGCCGATGCGCACACCCAGCCGCTCATCGGCTGTTTCGAAATTGCGCAGGATGTCGCCGGCACGTGCAGCCAGCGACTGGGCCGTTTCGATGGCGCGAGAGACCAGCCTGTGATCCGCCGCGTCGAAGGTACCGGCAATCTCACTTGCTCTGGCTGCCAGCTGATCGGCCGTCTCCTGAGCACGCGCCAGCAAGGTGTTCGACGTGTCGTCGGCGCGGGCAATCAGCGCGCTCGACGTATCCTCGGCGCGTGCGGCGAGGCGGCGATCCGCCTCCTCGAAGGTGCGCGCGATGTCCTCCGCCCTGGCGAGCAGGGCGGTCGAGGTCTGCTCGGCGCGCTCGGCGATCTTGCGGTCGGCATCGCTGAATGCTGCGCCAGCCTGCTCATGCAGCGCGCTGGTGACTTCCATGACCTTCTCGCGCAGCGCTCCGGCGACGAAGACGGCACTTCTTTCGAGCACACTGCGAACGTTGTCGACACCCGTCGACAGCGCCCGCTCCATGGTGCTGGCGCGCTCCTCGATGATGCCTGTCTGCCGGCTGAACGCCTGCTCGATCTTTTCCACGTCGGCAGCAATGGCATCGGAGATGTCGGTGCTCCTGGCGGCGATCTGGTCGATATGGCCGGACAGCGAACGGTCGACATCCTTGCGCGTATCGGCGAGCCTGGAGAGATCGTCCTGCAATGCGCGGGTCAGCATGTCGCGGCCCTCGGTCAGCTTGCCGACATGACCAGCGACGATCTCGTCGACCTCGCTGCGGCTTAATGCAAGCCTCTCCAGGTCGGCTTCCAACGCGCGCCTGAGGATGTCGCGGCCTTCGGCCAGTTTCTCGACCTGGCCGGCAACCAGCCCATCGATGCTCGAGCGGCTTTCGGCCAGCTTGGCGAGATCGTCCTCGAGCGCCTTCGACAGGGTCGAGCGGTCCTGGACGAGCTTCTCGGCGTGGGTTGCGACAAGGCTGTTGACGTTGCCGAGATCGGCTTCCAGCGCACGCGAAAACTGTGCGCGATTGTCGGTCAATAGCTGCGACTGATCGGCGATGGCACCCCTGATCGTGCTGAGATCGGCCTCCAAGGCGCGCCTGAGGATGTCGCGGCCTTCGGCCAGCTTTTCGACCTGGCCGGCAACCAGCCCGTCGATGCTCGAGCGGCTTTCGGCCAGCTTGGCGAGATCGTCTTCCAGCGCGCGCTTGAGGATGTCGCGGCCCTCAGCCAGTTTCTCCACCTGGCCGGCGGCCAGCCCGTCGATGCTCGAGCGGCTTTCGGCCAGCTTGGCCAGATCGTCTTCCAGCGCGCGCTTGAGGATATCGCGGCCCTCAGCCAGCTTGTCCACCTGGCCGGCGACCAGCCCGTCGATGCTCGACCGGCTCTCTGCCAGCCTGGCGAGATCGTCCTCGAGCGCCTTCGACAGGGCCGAACGGTCCTCGGCGAGCTTGTTCATATGATCGGAGACGACGCCCCGCACAGTCTCGAGATCGGTCTCCAGTGCCCGCGACAGCTGACCGCGATCCTCCGCCAGCTTTTCGGATTGACTGGCGATGACGCCCTTGACGGTGCTTAGATCGGCTTCCAGCGCGCGCTTGAGGATGTCGCGGCCCTCTGCCAGCTTTTCGACCTGGCCGGAAACCATCACATCGATGCTCGAGCGGCTTTCGGCCAACTTGGCGAGATCGTCTTCGAGCGCCTTCGACAGAGTCGAACGGTCTTCGGCGAGCTTGTTCATGTGATCGGAGACAACGTCCCGCACGGCCTGCAGGTCGCCCTCCAGTGCCCGGGACAACTGGCCACGGTCTTCTGCCAGCTTTTCGGATTGGCTGGCGATGACGCCCTTGATCGCGTTCAGGTCCGATTCCAGCGCGCGCTTGAGAATGTCGCGGCCTTCGGCCAGCTTCTCGACCTGGCCGGCAACCAGCCCGTCGATGCTCGACCGGCTCTCTGCCAGCTTGGCAAGATCGTCTTCAAGTGTCTTCGAAAGCAGGCTGCGATCATCGGCGAGCCTGCCCGAATGATGGGCGATCAGACCTCTGATGTCGGACAGGTCGTTCTCGAGCGACTGGGAAAGCCCGCTGCGGTCTTGCGCCAATTTCGCGGAGTGGGTCTCGATGAGGCTATTAATGCCGGCGATGTCGGCTTCCAGCGCACTGGCGAGTATGGCGCGACCCTCGCCGATCTTTTCGACCTGACCGGCGACAAGGCCGTCGATGCTGGCGCGACTGTCTGCCAGCTTGCCGAGGTCGGCCTCGAGCGCGCGCGAAAGAATGCTGCGGCCTTCGGCGAGCTTGCCGACGTGTCCGGCAACCATTTCATCAATTATCGTGCGGGCTTGCACGAGTTTTCCAGAGTCTTCGTTCAATGCCTGGGCAAGCCTGTTGCGGCCCTCTTCAAGCCTTTCTAGATGGCTGCCCAGCGAAGCGTCGATCGCCGCGCGCGATTCGTTGACCTTGCGCAGATCCTCTTCAAGAGCGCGCGAGATCTGGCCGCGGCCTTCGGCAAGCTTCTGCACCTGGTTGGTCACCGCTGCGTCGATTTCGGCGCGGCCCTCGGCGAACTTCGCCAGATCGGCCTGCATTGCCGCCGCCATCCGGTCGCGGCTTTCGGAAAGCTTGCGGCTGTGGTTTTCGACGGCTTCCTCGATGCCGGCGCGAGCATCGGCAAGCCGCTGGATGTCCGTATCGAAGGAACGCGATACGACATGGCGCGCCGCTTCCATGCGCCCGGCGAAATCGCCGGCGCGGGCTTCAAGCATGGTCGAGGTCGACGAAACGATGTCGGCCATGTCGGCGCCGATCTGGGTCTTGCCCTGATCGATCATCGCCGACAGCGTCTCCTTGCTTTCCTGGAAGGTGTGGGCGATTTCGCGCGCGCGCTCGACCAGCGTCTCGTTGATCTGGCGTGCGCGAGCCTCCAGCGCGGCGTTGAGCTTCTGCGTACCGGTGTCGAGCGCCTCGGCGCGGGTCTGGAACTCGCTGATCAGCGTCTGGCCACGTTCGGCAAGCGTCCGCTCGATGCCGTTGAGGCTGGCTTCGAATTCGGAATTGAGTGTGCGGGCGGCACCGCCGAGCAGCGACACCATGCCGGTCGTGCGGTCGTCGAGCAGGTCGGTCAGCGACCGCGTCAGGCCATCGGTGGTGTCCGTCAGCTTGGCGATGCGGGTGTCGAGCAGGCTGGCAAAGGCCTCGCCCGACGTCGACAGCCGGTCGGTGATCGATTCCAGCCGGCCTTCCACCGAATCGAAGATCGACATCGAGCTTCCGTTGATCCTGTCGATCAGCGTGTCGCCGGATTCGTTGATCGTCATCGACAGCTTGGTCGAGGCGTTGAGAATGCTGTCGCGAATGATATCGCTGGCGGCGTTGATCTCGTCCTTCAGCGTCTCGTGGGCGCCGGTGATCGAGGCGCGCACGCGCTCGGCATGGGTGACGACCGCTTCGCGCTCGCTGCCCAGCCCGTCGACAAGCGAGCGGATGCGGGACTCGTTCTCCGAATAGGAGCGCTCGATCTGGTTCACCTCGCTGTGAACCAGCGTTTCGAGTTCGACTGCACGCGCAAGCGTGCGTTCGATGCCTTCGCCCATGGCCGCCACCTCGCGGCGAACCGCTTGGCCGATCATCATGACGCGGTCCTGGGCAAGATTTTCCGGCTCGGCCAGACGGAAGGCCACCTCGGTCATCGACTGCGCGGCAAGGCGCATCTCCTGAGCGCGGCGAATCATCACTGCGAATGCCCAGAACAGGATGACGGGCACGATTGCCGCGACCGCCAGGCCGATCAGCTCAGGACGGGCGAAAAACTGATCGACGGTGCGGATGTTCCAGATGCCAGGTCCGAACAACAGGTTCGCGAGCCCACCGGCGCCGGCGATCCAGGCCAGCGAAACAAAAGCCACGACCCAATAGATCGTGTTCGAGGCGCGCAGATTGAGGGTGTGCAGAAGCGTCTTATAGTCTTTTTGGCGATCGTCATTGGCCGGCGAGAAAGCGGCCGGCTGCGAGCCATTGCGCGTCGCAACGGGGCGCAACTCAGCCGGCTTGGCTTTTGGCGCGGGGTTTGCGTTCTGGCTTTGATTGGCGGCAGGTGCCGCGTTCTGGCTCTGGTCGGGGGCAGGCGCCTCGTTCTGGCTGCGACCTTCGCGCGCCAGTTCGTCGGCGGCTTGCGATATCTGCGCTTCCAGATCTTCCATGGATGCCGCGATGTCGAAGTCGCCGCCGGCATCGCCGCTCAGATCGATATCAAGTGCCTTTTCGAGTTCCCTGGCTACGTCGCTGTCGAGCGTTCTCGTCGTCGTTGGTTTCTTCGCCATGCCTTCGCTACCCTGTACAAGCTGCCGCGGGACTTATGTTCTGCTTATTGATTCTGCCTAGCGTGTCCCGCGCAGGAGGCTGAAAATGGACCTGTCGTATCGTAATGACACAGCGGGGTAAAGAAAACATGCATTCCGCCCGATACGTAAAACTTTAAATATAAGGTTAACGAAGCCGTGATTTCGGCGCCGTTATCGCGACATTTTTCCGGGCCAATCATTAACCCGTTATCCACCGGATACGCCTAGTTTTTGCGGCGGCCGAAGAACGGAGTCTCAAAGTGATACGTGGCGAAAACGGCATTGCCTTCTCGATGCCCGGCGGCGACGTGTCGGGGACAGCCGGGGCGCGGCCGATCGACCTGGCGCATCTTGCGCGCCAGACGATGGGCGATCGGAGCCTCGAGCAGGAGGTGCTGGCGCTGTTCGTCCAGCAGGCGCTGTCGGTGCGCGACAAGATCGTCGATGCGGATGTCAGCCAGCGGCTGCTACTGGCGCACGGGCTCAAAGGCTCGGCGCGCGGGGTCGGTGCCTTCGCCATTGCCGATTGCGCCAGTGCGATCGAATGCCGGCCCGAAGACGCCAGCACGCTGAAGCGGCTTGGCTCGCTGATCGAAGAAGTGCGCGATTTCGTCGCCGCCATCAGCCGATAGGACTTATTCCCAAAACGCCACGCAGCGGCGCTTTCGCGCCGCAGTTGACTTGTCCGGCAGAGTGATTATGTCGGCTCAGACTCCCTTCAGGTGACAAATGACCAAGCTGACCTTCATCGCCCATGACGGCACGCATTTTGACGTGGATGCCGAAAACGGCTCGACCGTCATGGAAAATGCGATCCGCAATGCGGTGCCGGGAATAGAAGCGGAATGCGGCGGCGCCTGCGCCTGCGCGACCTGCCATGTCTATGTCGACGAAGCCTGGACGGCGGAGGTCGGCGAGCCGGAAGCTATGGAAGAGGACATGCTGGACTTCGCCTACGAGGTCCAGCCGAACTCGCGGCTGTCATGCCAGATCAAGGTGCGCGACGCCCTCGACGGGCTGGTCGTGCGCGTGCCGGCCCGCCAGGGCTGAAGCCGATTTTTGCCGCTGCCGCTTGGCAGCGGACCAATGGTCATGCAGTGTCGCGCCGTTTTCCCATAAAGGCGCACGCTCCATGACCGCTATCACCAAGACGGACGTACTCATTGTCGGGGCAGGGCCTGTCGGCCTGTTTGCCGTATTCGAGCTCGGCCTCTTCGACATGAAGTGCCATCTGATCGACATACTCGACCGGCCCGGTGGGCAATGCGCCGAACTCTATCCGGAAAAGCCGATCTACGACATTCCGGGCTGGCCCTCGATCTCGGCGCAAGGCCTGGTCGACAAGCTGCTTGAGCAGATCGCGCCGTTCAAGCCCGAATTCACCTATAACCGCATGGTTTCGAGTCTGGAAAGGCTGGAGGACGGCAGCTTCCGCGTCACGACCGACGAAAACGAGGTGTTCGAAGCCAAAATTGTGGTGATCGCCGCCGGCGGCGGCTCTTTCCAGCCGAAGCGGCCGCCGATTCCGGGCATCGAGCCCTATGAAGGCAAGAGCGTGTTCTACTCGGTGCGCCGGATGGAGGACTTTCGCGGCCACGACCTCGTCATCGTCGGCGGCGGCGATTCGGCGCTCGACTGGACGCTGAACCTGCAGCCGGTCGCCAAGAGCGTGACGCTGGTGCACCGGCGCCCCGAATTCCGCGCAGCGCCCGACAGCGTCAACAAGATGTACGCAATGCAGGAGATGAAGGAGCTGGAATTCCAGGTTGGACAGGTGACTGGCCTGACCGGCACCGACGGCCAGCTAGTCTCCGCCACCATCAAGGGGCCGGAGGGCGATATCGAAGTGCCGTGTACGCGGATGCTGCCGTTCTTCGGCCTGACGATGAAGCTTGGCCCAATCGCCGAATGGGGCCTCAATCTTCACGAGAACCTGATCCCGGTCGATACCGAAAAATTTCAGACGTCCGTGCCCGGCATCTTCGCCGTCGGCGACATCAACTGGTATCCCGGCAAGCTGAAGCTGATCCTGTCGGGGTTCCATGAGGTCGCGCTAATGGCGCAGGCAGCCAAGCGCATCATCAGCCCCGGCGAGCGCATCGTGTTCCAGTATACGACCTCGTCGACCAGTCTGCATAAGAAGCTCGGCGTGGTCGACTGAGCCTCGCTGTATTTTCGTCAGGCGGGTCTACTCCGCCATGGCCGGGGCCACAGCCTCGGCATGGCCGCGAAGCGTTTTCTCCGGCATCAGCCAGAGCGTGATGAACGACAGCAGCAAGGTCGCCGCCGCGGCAAGAAAGATCATCACAAAGGGCGTAACCGACCCGATATGGCCGACCTCCTGCGCGCCTTCGCTGGCCAGCGGCAGCCCGTAGCCAAGGGCGACGGCACCAAGCATTGCGACGCCAAGCGCACTGCCCAGCGAGCGGAGGAAGGTGAGCACGCCGGTCGCCACGCCAAGGTGCATGCGATCGACGGCGTTCTGGACCGATACGGTGGCAACCGGAAAGGTCGTGCCTGTGCCCAAGCCTATGCAGGTCGTCAACACCTCGACAACCAACAGCGAGGCATGCCCGGCGACCAGGCTGAGTACACCGAGGCACAGGATCGAGAAAACAGTGCCGATCATGGCGATGCGCTTATAATGGAAAAAGCGCGGGATCATTCGCCCGCTGAACGTCGCACCGGCGACCGTGCCGAGCATCAGCCCAAGCAACGCGGTGCCCGATTCACTAACCGACAGGCCGACGATCGACTGCAGGTAGACAGGCAGATAGACCGACAAGCCGACATTGGCGGCCTGCAGCAGGAACATCGAAAGCGTGCCGGCGAGAACAATCGGATTGCCTAGCACTTCGAGCGAGATCAGCGGTTCGGCCGCGCGCATGAGCCGCAGCGCGAACGCGCTCCAGAACGCAGCAGAGCAGGCGAGCAGTCCAAGGATTTCAGGCGACAACCACGGATACTCGCTGCCGCCCCAGTTCAAGGCAAGCAGCAGCAAGGAGGTGGCCGCGATCAGAAGCACCGCACCGAGGCCGTCGACGCGGTGATGCTTTGCGGCGATCGGCAGCTTCTTGAGCGGCTTGTTGATGATCGCCATGGCCAGCAGGCCAAGCGGGATGTTGATCCAGAAGATCAGCGACCAATGCAGATGCTCGGCGAAGGTGCCGCCGAGCAGCGGCCCGGCGATGCTGGCGACGGCCCAGGTGCCCGAGATCCAGGCGGCGTAGCGGGCCCGCTCGCGCGGCGGCACGAGATCGCCGATCACGGTCTGCGTCAGGGCGAACAGGCCGCCGCCGCCGGCGCCCTGGATCGCCCGGCCGACGACGAGGACCAGCATGTTGGGGGCCATGGCGCTGACCAGCGACCCGGCGAGAAAGATCAGGATTGCCGCATAGACGGTCGGCCGGCGGCCATAGATGTCGGAGATCTTGCCGTAGAGCGGCGCCACGGCGGTCGCGGTCAGAAGATAGCCGGTCACGATCCACGGCAGATATTCGGCATGCCCGAGCAGACGTGCCATCGTCGGCATCGCCGGCGCGACGATGGTCTGGTCGAGCGCCGCCAGCAGCATCGACAACAGCACGCCGCCGATGATGGCGTTTTTCTCGGCTTCGGTCAGCGGCGTGCTGGTTTCCACCATCGCTTGCTTGTCGATAGTCTGGTCCATATCCGTTCATCCATTAATGCTTGCGTGCAGGTCGGCGAGGCGGCTGGAGTGCGTCGAATGTGCAGATTGGACGTGTTCTCGTGCCTTGAGACTGAGCCTTGCGAACTTGACATATGTCGTTCGCTATAGGCCGATTTCGACAGGGGCTCGAAAGTTTTTCGAAGCTGGCACTATGCTTCGCCAAAATTGGCTTGTTCCAAATTGGCTTTGTCCGACGACGCAGAGTTCAGCCGGGAGCGAGCCGGCCGTTCTCGATGCGCTCGATGCGATAGTGCAAAAGCCGCAGGATACGGCTTTGGAAATTGACGCTTTCCACACGATCGAAGCGCATCTGGTCCTGGTCGTGCTTGGCAAGCATGGCCGCTGTGATTTTCGCGGCCTTGGCCTTGGCCAGTTCGCAGGTCTTTTCCGGGTAGCTCGCCTTCAAGGCGTCTTCGAGTTCGCGGCCATGGTTCTTGGCAATCTCGACGTGGCGTTCCTCATGGCGCTTGATGTCGGCGGATAACGTATCCCAGAACAGCCTGACGCCGGCATCGGCCTTGCGCGGGCGGCGCCATGAGGGAAGGATGACCTTGACCTTGACGGTGACGACGGCGTCAGCAATCCAGCACGAGCCCGGCTTTTCCGCATAACTGACGCGAGTGGTGAACGCCATCTGGGTGGCGCCTGGATGCCGCGACCCGGTGCTTTTCACCTGAGGCCCGAGTTTCGACAGCTGGGTCTCGATGTCGTCGAGCGTCCTGCCGCCGATCGGGAAATAACTATATGTCTTGACGAGAGTCGTAGCGCCGGCCGGGAGTGCGGTCAGAGCGAGCATCAGGGCGCAGAGGAGGGATCGTGTCATCGTGTTGCCTCTTTGCCCACCTTGCTTTACCGCCGTCTCCGGCGCAACGGAATTGATCCCCGGTCGTGGCGCGGGATCGAACATGGTTGATGGGCAATGATGACAGGGCGATGGCAACTGGCACATGGGCGCCATCTCGACCTTGGCGGCAAGGCCGTCGTCGTCGGCATCCTCAACGTCACGCCCGACAGTTTTTCCGACGGCGGGCTGTTCGATGCCCCGGAAAAAGCGGTGGCCCGGGCGCGCCGTATGGTGGAGGAGGGGGCCTCCGTCATTGATCTCGGCGGAGAATCGACACGTCCCGGCGCGACTGCGGTCTCCGCAGAGGAAGAACAGGCCCGCATATTGCCGATCATCGAGGCGCTCGCGAAATCTGGCGGAACGCTGATCTCGGTCGACACCTACCGGGAGGACACGGCCCGGCTTGCCGTCCAAGCCGGCGCGCATATCGTCAACGACGTCTGGGGCCTGCAGCGCGAACCGGGTATTGCCCGCATCGCGGCCGAAACCGGCGCCGGGCTTGTCATCATGCACACGGGACGGGATCGGCAGAAACTGCCCGACGTGATTGCCGATCAGCTTTTCTTCCTCAGGAAGTCGCTGGAAATCGCGCAGCGGAGCGGTGTTGCCGACGACCATATCGTGCTCGATCCGGGCTTCGGCTTCGCCAAGGAGACAGCTGCGGAAAACTTTGACCTGATGGCACGATTTTCCGAGCTTCATGCGCTGGGCTTTCCGCTGATGGCCGGCACATCGCGAAAGCGCTTTATCGGCACCGTCACCGACCGCGACGCGGCGGCAAGGGGTGCCGGAACCGCGGCCACCAGCGTCATCCTGAGGCTCAAAGGCGCGCATCTGTTTCGCGTCCACGATGTCGCAATCAACGTGGATGCGTTGGCCATTGCCGATGCTATGCTGGCACGTGAGACCGGGGAAAGCTGAGCCATGTATGTCATCCGAATGAAGAACTGCGCCTTCTTCGCCCGGCACGGCGTGCTGGACGAGGAGGAGACGCTCGGTCAGCGCTTTTATGTCGATGCCGCACTCACGGTGGATCCAGGGCGGGCGCTGGTCGACGATTCCATCGAAGACACCGTCAATTATGGCATTGCCTTTGCGGTGATCGAAAGGATCATTACCGGCGAGCGGCGCTTTCTGATCGAAGCGCTGGCGCTCGAAGTGGCGAGGGCGCTGACGGCACGGTTTCCGCAGATCAAAAAGGCCGAGATTACCGTGCGCAAGCCGAATGCCCCGGTGCCGGGTGTGCTCGATCATGTCGAGGTGACCGTTGTCTGGCCAGAATAATAATACCAGTAACACCGTCTATCTCAGCCTTGGTGGCAATCTCGGCGATCCGGCGAAGTCGATGGCCGCGGCGCTGGGCATTCTGGATGCCGACGAGAGTACGCGCGTCGTTGCCGTTTCGTCGCTCTACCGCACGCCGCCCTGGGGCAAGCTCGATCAGCCGGATTTCCTCAACGCTGCGGCCGAAATCTCGACCGTGCTCGCGCCGCGCGCCTTGCTCGAGCTTTGCCTTGATGTCGAGCGAAAACTGAAGCGGGTGCGCGAGGAGCGCTGGGGTCCACGCCTGATCGATATCGACATTCTCGTGTTCGGCGACCGCATCATCCACGAGACCGGACTGGAGGTGCCGCATCCGCGCATGCTGGAGCGCGCCTTCGTGCTGGCGCCGCTGGCAGAAATTGCGCCGGAGCTTGTGGTCGACGGCAAGAGCGTGTCGGAGCGACTGGCCGCCGTCGACACTTCGGGCATTGGACGGCTGCCGTCGGGCCGGGATTGGTGGACGGCCTGACGCTGCCGCCATCGGTGCCCGAACTCAGCCGGAAAACCCACCGCCGTCGAGGAACATCTGTTCGTCGGGTGTCGTCTCCCGGCCAAGCATCCTGTTTCGATGCGGAAAGCGGCCGAAGCGCTGGATGATATCGCGGTGCTCTACCGCATATTTCAGATAGGACGGGGCTTTGGCGGCGGTAAGCTCCATCGATTTGAGCTGGTCGGCAAGGTCCTCCGAATGCTCATAGGGCAAATAAAGAAAGACGCGGAGCTCTTCGTCGAGCGCCAGGTCATGACCGGCGGCAATCGCCTTCCCGGCGAAATGCCGCGCCAGCGGGTCCGTGGCGTACATGTGGCCGGTGCTGCGAAAGCAGTTTCGCGGAAACTGGTCGAGCAGGATCATCAGCGCCAGCGACCCTTCGGCGTGTTCGGACCAACCGTCGCATTCGCGCCGGGCGGCGGCGAAGTGCAGATCGAGAAACCGGGTGCGGAAGTCGGCATCAAAGGTGTCGCTCTTCTCGAACCATGCATCCTCCCCGGCGTCGCGCCAGAATCTGGTGACGGAGAGAGCGCGCTCGTCCAGTTCGTTCATCATTCGCGTCTTTCCAGGGGTTAGTCGGCCGGCTCGGATTTCTGCAGCACGCCGGCGGTCTCTTCATTGAGCGCCTGGCCCGCGCGCCGTGGTGTGCTGAGCGGCGTCGGGATGGGCGTGCCGATATTGCCTTTGAGAAAGCGCCGCCCGGCGCGGATGCCTTCGGCCTGCTGCAGTTCGAAACGGGCAGCATCGCGGCGACGGACGTCCTCGACGACCTCGGCGACCTCTTCGGGGTCGACGCCAAGAGCTTCCAGCGTCGAGCCGCCGAAGACAAGCGCCGATTCGAAAGTCTCGCGGAGCTGATAGTCG
Source organism: Mesorhizobium sp. M0571 (assembly GCF_040320985.1). Classification (NCBI taxonomy): domain Bacteria; kingdom Pseudomonadati; phylum Pseudomonadota; class Alphaproteobacteria; order Hyphomicrobiales; family Phyllobacteriaceae; genus Mesorhizobium; species Mesorhizobium sp. M0571. Next base: position 104,129 of record NZ_JAMYQT010000017.1, on the reverse strand, counting down.
ACGCCGGCACGAATGAGCTGTAAGGCGGTGCCGCGGTCGAAGGCCCGCGCCAGCACGGTCAGCAAGGGAAACTCCGCCTTGATCAGCTCCGCGATGCGCACGGCGGCATCGGGCTTGTCGACGCAGATCAGCACGGCGCGGGCCCGCCCGGCTCCCGCGGCACGCAGGATGTCCAGCCGCGTGCCGTCGCCATAATAGACCTTGAAGCCGAAATCGGCCGCCGCCTGGATCATTTCGACCTCATTGTCGATGATCGACACGTCGATCCCGCGCAACAAAAGCGGCTGGCTGGCGATCTGGCCGAACCGGCCAAAGCCGATGATCAGCACGCTGCCGGTCAGGCCGTTGGCGACATCGACGCCTTCGAGCGACTGCTCGTCGCGCGGCGTCAGATACCGCAGTGCTATGATTGCCAAAGGCGTCAGCACCATGGAAATGATGACGATGGCGGTCAGCATCGCATTGGCCTGGCCGTCGATGATGCCCACCGCCGCCGCTGCGGAATAGAGGACGAAGGCGAATTCGCCGCCCTGCGCCATGAAGACGGCGCGCTCGAGCGCTTCCCGATGGCCGGTTTTGAGGATGCGGGCAACGAGATAAATGCCGATCGCTTTCATCACCATGTAGGCAACGACATAGATGGCAATGAGCTGCCAGTTGACGACGACCACATGCAGGTCGAGTGACATGCCGACGGCGAGGAAGAACAGACCGAGCAGAATGCCGCGGAACGGTTCGATGTCGGCCTCCAGCTGGTGGCGGAAGGTCGATTCCGACAAAAGCACGCCGGCCAGGAAGGCGCCCATCGCCATCGACAGGCCGGAAAGCTGCATGGCAAGCGCCGATCCGAGCACGACCAGAAGGGCGGCTGCGGTCATCACCTCGCGGGCGCGCGCATCCGCCAGGATACGGAAGAACGGATTGAGCAGATAGCGCCCGGCAACCACCAGACCGACGATAGCGGCAAGGCCGATGCCGACCTCCGTCAACCGATCCGACAGGCTCATATCGGCGCCGCCCGGCGCAAGGAAGGCGATCAGCGCCAACAGCGGCACGATCGCGAGATCTTCCAAAAGCAGGATCGAGACGATGCGCTGGCCCTTGGGCGTGGCCAATTCGCCACGTTCTTCCAGCAACTGCATGACGATTGCGGTCGAGGTGAGCACGAAACCGGCGCCGGCAACGAAGGATTGTGCGATCGGAAAGCCTCCGGCCAGCCCGACGCCGGTCAGCAGAACCGCGCAGACGCCGACCTGCAGCGCGCCAAGCCCGAAAATCTCGCGGCGCATGCCCCATAGCCGTGACGGCTGCATCTCCAACCCGATGATGAACAGGAACATGACGACACCGAGTTCGGCGACATGAAGAATGGCTTCCGATTCGGAGAAGATGCGCAGCCCGAACGGGCCGATCACGACACCGGCCGCCAGATAGCCGAGAATGGAGCCTAGTCCCATGCGCCTGAAGATCGGCACCGCAACGACGCCGGCGGCAAGCAGCGCCACCACTTGGATCAGATCGCTGTTCGATGCCTCTGCCGCCATGCCTGCCGTTCCGCTCTCTTGGGAGTCAAGCGGCCAAGATAGGGGCTTCGGCGCGGATCGAACAGTGCGAATCCAGCGCATCGTGAAAGCGATATTGCAGGCGCACTGCACAGGATAGTGGGGCCTCCGGGGCGGCACGGTAGCGGCCGACGCCTGCAAGGCCTATGACGAGCTGATTGCCGCGATCAAGGGCTGAGCGCCCAGGTGCATGTCAAAGAGGGCGGCGCCGCTTGGCTGCCGCCTTTTTTATGCCGGAGGCTCAGTTCGGAGCGATGGAGCCAACTTCTACCGCATCGATCCGCTTCAACTTCATGCCGATGACCGGGACCAGTTGCTGGTCGACGCGCACGGCAACGGTCACCGTCATCGAATTGTCGTCGGGGACAAGCGCCTGCATCACGCCGCGCAACTGATTGCGATTGATGGTGAAAACCACCTTGTGCGCATCGACGACATTGCCACCGATAATGTCGAGGCCGGAGCCAGCGGCCCCGCCCATGAAGCTGCCCTTGTAACCCTGCCGGCCCTTGTGTTCGATCGTTGCCGACATCTGCTGGGTGAACATGCCGACCCGGCAGCCGCCGTCGAGCGACATGCCGACCTTGCCGTCAGGCGTCGAGCCGATGAAGCTGCAGGTGAATTTCGTGCCCTTGTATTTGCCGGCAACGATTTCTCCGGGGCCGACCCATTTGCCTTCGACCGATCGAAAGAACTGCTTGTCCGGTTCCGCCGCCGAAGCCTTTCCGGCGATGCCGACGATTGCGACAAGCGTGAGCGCCACGGGCAGCACGCTGGACAGAATAACGCTTTTCATCGACGACACCCGGCAACAAAGAGACTGGTTTGGACGCCTCCGACCATGAACAAGATTGGTTAATGCTTTGTCACCCGAAGGCGATAGTCACGTTCCGGAAGCGGATGTTTCTTTTTCTTTCTTTGCTGCAAAGGAGGTCAGCGCGGAGAGGAAATCGCCCAATCCTGGCCGCCTGACAGCGTTAAAGGGCAGGGGCCTTGCGGTTTCCATGGCGGCAATGCCGATGCGCGCGGTCATCATGCCGTTGACGACGCCTTCACCAAGCTTCGCCGACAGCCGGGCGGCGAGGCCGTGGCCGACGATCTGCTGGACGAAACTGTCGCCGACGGCGATCGACCCGGTGACCGCCAGATGGGCGAGAACGCTGCGCGCCAGGCGAAAGAAGCCAAGCGTGCCCGGGCGGCCGCCATAGAGCTCCGACAGGCGGCGAATCAGCCGGCCGGCTTCGAATACGACATAGGCGACGTCGACCAGCGCGCGTGGGCTGACCGCGGTTACCAGCGACACACGCTTCGCCGCATCGAGGATCATCACCTTCGCGCGGGCGTCGAGCGGGCCGAGGATCTCGGTCTCGGCCAGGCGCACCAGATTGCCGCCGTCGATGATCTCGCCGCGCAATTCGGCCAGCGAGCGCCTGCCGGCCGCTGTTTCGGGCTTGGCCGCGACAAAGGCCGACAACTCGTCGACCACGGCACGCGCGGCCTTCGGATCGTCGCGGGCAATCGCGTCGAGTGCCCGCTTCTGCAGCTTTTCGACCTCGGCGAGGCGGGCAATCGCCAGGAATTCGCGGACGAGGATGACCAGAAGCGCCAGGATGGCGATCGCGGCCATTCCGGCGGCCAGCCAGCCCAGCCATTCGGCGCGCTCGAACAGGTCGCGAATCAGCTGGTCGGTCCAGAGGCCGACGGCCAGCGAAACCAGAACGCCCAGCGCGCCGAAGAACAGGCTGCCAAGCAGCGAACGTTTTCGCGGCGCAATCGCCGGCGGCGGTTCGGCAGCGACGATATCAGGCTCGTCGAAGACGTCGATCTCCGCCGGTATGACCACGGCAAGATCCGCCTTCACGGTACGCGGCTTTCGCGCCGGCGCGGCCTCGGACGCGGCATGGCGAGACGTCGGATCTTCCTTCGGCAGGGGCTCCGGCTCGATGCGAAAGGCCGCCGGTCTGCGGGGTGCGCTCATGCGAGATGGTCTCCGATCAGGAACTGCAGCGCGCGGTCGAGCCTGATATGCGGCAGCGACAGCGTCACGCCTTCGGCCGTGCGTTCGAGTTTCGGCGGGCGAAAGCGCACGAAGCGGATCGCCGGGTCGTCATTGTTCTGCCGGTGCTTCGATTCGGAAACATCGAACACCGCATCAACTTTCTCCGGCAAATCACCGGGAAATATGGCCGTTTCGGTGTTCCCGTCAAAGGTTTCGCCATTGATTTTTTCGCCGCGCAATGGCGTGCCGATAATGATCGGCAAAGTCTCGCGGCCCTGCTTGACCGTGCCTTCCCGGGTCGCGCGCATGGCCGCCATGGCGACGACGTCGACGTCGGCGCCGGTGAAATTCGCCCGCGCCACGGCGCGGTCGGCAAGCCGCCGCACGATCGCCTGCAGCCGGTCGTGGCTTTCGTGGTGCAAATGGTCGGCCTTGGTCGCGGCCACCAATATGCGGTCGATGCGCCTCGAAAACAGGTCGGTCAGGAAGTTGCCACGGCCGGGACGGAAACAGGACAGGATTTCGGTGACCGCGCGTTCCAGATCGGCCATCGCGCCGGGGCCGGCATTCAACGCCTGTAAGGCGTCGATGAGCACGATCTGCCGGTCGAGACGCGTGATGTGTTCGCGAAAGAACGGTTTGACGACATGCGTCTTGTAAGCCTCATAGCGCCGCTCCATCATCGCCTGCAGCGATCCGGAGCGGGCGCGCCCGGCGCCGAGTTTCGGCAGCGGCGCGAAGGTCAGCGCCGGCGAGCCTTCAAGATCGCCGGGCATCAGGAAGCGGCCGGGCGGCAAGGTCGAAAGCGCCCGCTCGTCGAGCTTGCAGGCCTTGAGGTAGGCGGCGAAGCACTCGGCGAGGCGCCGCGCCGCCATCTCGTCGGCGTCGGCGTTCGGATCGACGGAGGCGGAGAGTGCCTGCCATTCCCGCGAAAGATCGACACGCACCGGCAACGCGGCCATCTCGAAGGCTTCGCGAGAAAAATCGGCGAAGGACTTGCCGAGCAGCGGCAGGTCGAGCAGCCATTCGCCGGGGTAGTCGACGATGTCGACCGACAATTTGCCGGCAGAAAACATGCGGCTCCAGCCCGAGGCCGCTTCGTATTCGATGGTGAGCCTCAGTTCGGAAATCGCACGCGTCGAATCCGGCCAGAGGCGGTCGTCGACAAGAGCCGCGATGTGATCCTCGTACTGGAAGCGTGGTACGGCGTCGTCCGGCTGCTCTTCGAGAAAAGCCCGGGCGATGCGCCCCGATTTTTGTGCCTCAAACAGCGGCAAGCGCCCGCCATGGACCAGATTGTGCACAAGGGCCGAGATGAACACCGTCTTGCCGGCGCGGGACAGCCCGGTCACGCCAAGACGCAGCGACGGAGTGAAAAGCCCGGCAGCGCGGCCTGACAACGTATCCAAGGCAATCTTCGCCTCGTCGGTGAAAGTCGTCAGCGATGATGCCAAAATCTGTTCTCGCGGGGCCGGTCAGGCTCCGATATAGGCTTTGATGCGCGGCTTTGAAATGGCCTCAGATATCGGCAGGCGTCAGGAAGGCTTCGAGATAGCCGGCGCCCGGCGCAGCCTCTTCAAGACTGCCTTTGAACCGGACCACCGCAAGAGCGGAGGTCGGGAAGCCGTGGTTCAGCATGGCCCGCGCGGTCTCGTCGCCATCGCCTGAGACCGCCATGGCGAGATCCTCAATCATCGGATTGTGGCCGATGACGAGCAGGGGGCCCAGCCCGCCATTCTGCCGGATGGTAGCCAGATACCCGGCGGCATCGTCACTGTAGAGCGTGTCAAAGAACAGCACCCGGCCCGTGTCCGCATAGCCCGCTAAGCTTTCCAGCGTCTGGCGCGCACGCCTGGCGCTGGAACAAAGGGTGAGGTCCGGTAGATAGTTGCGGGCGCGCATCAGCACGCCCATCGCTTCGGCATCGGCGAAGCCGGATGCATCGAGCGGGCGATCGAAGTCGCGGACGCCGGGCAGCGCCCAGCCGGCCTTTGCATGCCTCAGCAGGTAAAGTCTGGTCACGGAACCCCCGATATGTCGGGTACCGACCGGTCAAATGCGGCCGCTGGAATTAGCCATCAGAAGCGCTTCGCGCGCAATGCCGATGCCCGTCAAGCATAATGAATCATGCGCGAATTCGGGCGTGCCGTTCATGCGAATGATGTCGCCAATGTCGGTTTGTCCCACATAAACAAATGCGTGAAACTGTCGTCGATTGAGCTTGTGCAGTTTTCGGTCCGCGAATATATAGGCGCAAAAATTGGGGTTTGTTGGGTGAGTCGAATGAACGACATCGTTACCGCCGATTACGTACCCTCCGAAGACGAGCCGTTCATGAACGAGCGGCAGAAATCCTACTTTCGCCTGAAGCTCGTCACCTGGAAGAACGACATCTTGCGCGAAGCACGCGAAACTCTCGAAATCCTGCAGCAGGAAAACGCCAACCACCCCGACCTCGCCGATCGCGCCTCCTCGGAAACCGACCGCGCCATCGAACTTCGCGCCCGCGATCGCCAGCGAAAACTCATCTCGAAGATCGATTCCGCCCTCCAGCGCCTTGACGAAGGCACTTACGGCTATTGCGAGGAGACGGGCGAGCCGATCGCGCTGAAGCGGCTCGACGCGCGCCCGATCGCTACCTTGTCGATCGAGGCACAGGAGCGCCATGAGCGGCGCGAGAAGGTCTACCGCGACGACTGAGTCGGCGGGAAAAACAGCGGCATCGGTAAAGCGTTCAAAATGGCCGGTTTTCCGGCCATTTTTCATTGGCCGTTCGCTATCAGCCTATCTTTTCTGATTGGACAACTCGCCGAGGAGCTTCGTCATCTCGTCGTCGAGAGAGGGCGATGCCTTCGCCACTGGCTTGCTCGGCGTTTGGCTGAAGCGTGGCTCGTCGAGGGAAACCTCCAGCTCCTTCATCAGCGCATCGTCGATCGACTCATGCCGTGCCGGGGACGATTCATGTCTTGTCGCGGACTCGTGCCTTGCCGGAGGCTCGTATCTTGCCGGGGAGTCCTGTCTTGCCGGCGGCGGTGCATGTCGCGAGGCATTGGCGTTGACGGATCCATAACTTGGCAACGGTGTGACGTTCGATGCCGGTTTCGGCGCCGGTGCTGGCATTATTGCCGGGGTTGTCGCCGTCTGGCGGGCTCGGACGGGCGTTGCGGCTGCACTTGCCGGCTGCGGCGGCGCTTGCCTCACCGGCGCGGCTGTGGTCTGAGCCGACCTTGCTGCTGGCTGGTGGCTGTTGTCTCCGGTCAATGCCGGGCGGCGCAGCGCCGAGAGCCTGATGTCGCGCTCGACGACGACGTCGGTCGGGCCACCGATCAAGAGCAGGTGCTCGATATCGTCGCGGCGCACCAGCACCAGCCGCCGGTGACTGTCGACCGCTGTGGCGTCCATGACGGCCAGCCGCGTCTTGCGGTTCCTGCCGCCGGCGACGAATGTTCCGAATGTCAGGCTGCGGACCAGCTTGATGATGAGAAGAATGATGAGCAGAAGGACAAGTACTGCAAACGTCCACAGGATTGCTGCGGCATAACCAGGACCCGCCACGCCATCCAGCCATTGCAGCATTGGTTCCCCCAAAATCGGCTTTCGAAGAGAGGCGACACTAGACTGTTGCGGCAGGCCACCGCAAGTTGCCTTTCACGCTTCGTGAACAGCTTGAAACACCGGGAGCCGAACGGCGTCATTTTTAGCGGACATTTGCCGCCGGGCCTTTTCCCGACCCTGAGAATATGATTCAACCGACACCGGAATTCACGAGCAGGGGGCACATGGCCAAGGAAGCGCGCGGCGATTTCTATCCGGTACCTATCGTCGACCAGAACACGCGACCGGGCGCGGTCACCCGGCTCATCGTCTTCATCGTCGTCCTGACAGGGGCAGCGATCGTCTTCGGCCTTTTCCGCGAGCGACTTGGCGATCCATTCCTGCTCGGCATGCTTGGCGTGCTGGCGATGATCGGCGTCGGCTTTCTGTTCGCCACTGCGATCGGCTTCGTGCACATCACGCCGCGCTCGACAAGCGACGAACTGTCGAAAGCTTTCGTCGATTCGATGTCGCAAGGTCTCCTGGTCACCGACACCAAAGGCCGCATCATCTACGCCAACCGGACCTATGCCGACATGACGGGCGCCGAGTCGGCGGCCGCCCTCAAGACGGTCGAAGGTTTGCTTTCAGACGTTCCCGAGGCCTCGGTGACCATATACCGGCTGGCGTCGGGCCTGCGCGACGGCCAGCCGGGCGACGGCGAGTTTCGGCTGGCCCAGTCCATTCGGCCAGGCGCCGAACCGGGCGCGCGCTGGTACCGCGTTCGTGCCCGCGCGTTCAGCGTTCCCGGCCAGCGGCTGCCCATGCTTGCCTGGCAGCTTGCCGATATCTCGCAGGAACGGGCCGAGCAGGAGCGGTTCTTTCTCGACCTGCAAAAGGCCATCGATCACCTCGACCATGCGCCGGCCGGTTTCTTTTCCGCTGACCAGGAAGGCCGCGTCACCTATATCAACGCGACCCTTGCGGAGTGGCTGGGCATCGACCTGGCCAGCTTCACCCCCGGCGCCATCAAGCTGCCGGAGATCGTCGCCGGCGACGGCATGGCGCTGGTCCGTTCGGTCAAGGCCGACGCGGGTACCACGCGCAATGCCGTTATCGATCTCGATCTGACGACGATGACCGGCGAGGCGCTGCCGGTGCGCTTCATGCATCGTGTTTCGGCCAGCCGAGAGGGCCTCAACGGCCCGACTCGCACCATCGTGCTCAACCGGACGCAAGGCGAGGATGCTTCGGCCGACCTCCGCGCCTCGGAAATACGCTTCACGCGGTTCTTCAATTCGACGCCAATGGCGATAGCCGGCGTCGACCATGCCGGGCGCATCCTGCGCACCAATGCGCCGTTCCTGTCGCTGTTTTCCTCGGTCGTCGACCGCGACGCGGTCGATCGGCGTGTGCGGCTGGATACGGTGATCCACGAGCGCGACCGGCCGGCTTTCGCCGCGGCATTCGAAAAGGCACGCCAGCAACAGGCTGACATCGAACCGATCGATACGGTGCTGCCCGGCAATGAGGAGCGCCACATACGCTTCTACGTCAATGCAGTAGCAGACGGTACCGGCGGCGAGGGTGCCGAGGAATCGGCCATCGTCTATGCCGTCGAGACCACCGAGCAAAAGGCCCTCGAGGGCCAGATGGCGCAGAGCCAGAAGATGCAGGCGGTGGGCCAGCTCGCCGGCGGCATCGCGCACGACTTCAACAATGTGCTGACCGCCATCATCATGGCCTCGGACCTGCTTTTGACCAATCACCGGCCGTCCGATCCGTCGTTCCCGGACATCATGAACATCAAGCAGAATGCCAACCGGGCGGCCTCGTTGGTGCGGCAGTTGCTGGCCTTCTCGCGCAAGCAGACGTTGCGGCCGGAGGTGCTCAACCTGACCGACGTGCTCGCCGATCTAAGGATGCTGCTTGCCCGCCTGGTCGGTAACGACATCAAGCTCAAGATCGACCATGGCCGCGACCTGTGGCCGGTCAGGGTCGATATCGGGCAGTTCGAGCAAGTGGTGGTCAATCTGGCGGTCAATGCGCGCGATGCGATGCCGGCCGGCGGTGACCTCACCGTGCGCACCCGCAACGTCAGCGCCGGGGAATGCAAGACCTTTTCCTATCGCGAACTTACTCCGGCCGACTATGTGCTGGTCGAGGTCGAGGACAGCGGCAGCGGTATCGCGCCTGATGTGCTGAAAAAGATCTTCGAGCCCTTCTTCACGACAAAGGAGGTTGGCAAGGGAACTGGCCTTGGCCTGTCCATGGTCTATGGCATCATCAAGCAGACAGGCGGCTTCATCTTCTGCGATTCCGAAGTCGGCAAGGGATCCGTGTTCCGCATCTTCCTGCCGCGGCACATTGCGGAGGCGAGAAAGGCGGGCGAGGCCGGAGAAGTGCCGGCCGCACCTGCCAAGATCGCCGACTCAGCCAAGGATCTGTCGGGCTCGGCCACGGTGCTGCTGGTCGAAGACGAGGACGCCGTGCGCATGGGCGGCATGCGGGCGCTGAAATCGCGCGGCTATACCGTCCACGAGGCGTCCTCGGGCGTCGAGGCGCTTGAAGTCTACGAAGCGCTCGGCGGCAAGGTCGACATCGTCGTCTCCGATGTAGTGATGCCGGAAATGGACGGCCCGACGCTGCTTGGCGAATTGCGCAAACGGCAGCCCGACATCAAGTTCATCTTCGTGTCCGGCTATGCGGAAGACGCGTTCGCCAAGAACTTGCCGGCGGACGCGCATTTCGGCTTCTTGCCGAAGCCGTTTTCGCTCAAGCAATTGGCCACAATCGTAAAGGACATGCTGGAATCCTGACTCTTCCAATGCTCCGCTTGCGCAATGTCGTGAGACTGCCATGATTGCAGGCGAAACGGGCGACGGGTTTTGGAAAGCATGCCGTGACGCCACACAACGAGGCAAGCAAGGGCGAGTACGCAAGCACGGTGCTGCTGCCGGGCGATCCGCAGCGCGCTGAATGGATGGCACAGACTTTTCTGGAGGCGCCGCGCTGCGTCAACCGCCGCCGCGGCGCGCTTGGTTTTACCGGCCTGTTTCGCGGCAAGCCTGTCAGCATTCAGTCCACCGGCATCGGCGTCCCGTCATTCCTGGTCTACGTGCATGAGCTGCTGGATTTCTATGGTGCGAAACACTGATCCGTACCGGCACATGCGGTGGGCTGACCGCCGAGCTGGTGCTGCGCAGCCTGGTGATCGCGCAATCGGTGCGCGCTGAAAGCTCAGAAAGCGGCCAGAGTTTCGGGCTCTACCGTGCCGATGCCGGCCCCGATCCGGCATTGTTGGCTCAGGCGTTGGCCCGGGCCGCCGAGCTCGGCATCGATCATCGGGCCGGGCTGACCATCTGCAGCGATATTTTCTATCATCCGCAGGGGCGCGAGCGCTTCGCCGAAGCACAGGCACAGGGCGCGCTCGCCGTGGACATGGAAACCAGCGCGCTCTACCGCATTGCGGCCGATTTCGACGCCCGGGCGCTGTCGATCCTGACCGTCGTCGACAATGTGGCAACCGGCGAGCAGACCGACTATTCCGAACGCCAGGGGCTTTTCACCGATATGACGCGGCTGGCGCTCGACGTGGCGGCGGAGAGCTAGGCGGCTTTCTGCTTCGGCGCGATTTGCTTTTCGACTTTGGGCGAGGGCCACACAAATTAGAGCTGCCTTCCGGCGCGGAACCTTGCCGGGTTCGGCAATTTTTTCAGCGCCTCGTGCAGGTCGAGGCAGTAAAGGCTCCGTCCGACTGCTTCATGATGACATCGAAGGACGGGGTGGTTTCGCCGTCCAGCGTCGCTTGCGTGAGCGAGATCGAGTTGCCGCCGCTGGTGTAGCCGCCTAGTGGACCCAGCCAGGTGATCACCCCGTCTGCGTCCATCTGGTAGTTATGGCTCGGCGGGGCGGCGCCGAAGCTCACCGGACCGCTATAGACGTTTCCCTTGATGGTGATGTCGCCGAGGCTGAGAAACATGCCAAGCAAATAGACCTCGCAATGATAGGTGCCGTCCGGCAGCTTGCCGTCGCTGAAGTTGGCGCGCGCCGCGGTCGTCGTCGCCAGCAGAAGCATGGTGGTGAAAATGCAAGAAGTTCTGAAGGCCATGGCGTCGCTCGTTTGAGAGGCGAACTTGCCCCAGTTCGCTGCGGCGCCGCAATCCTTCGCCGGCGCTCATGTGATGTTGCCTAAAAACAAGTCATCTGTTGGCATATGAGTAAAACTTAGGCTGACGCGGGTGGTCGTTTCTCATTCAAAACCTGGTGAGCGGTGTTCATCTTCTGCGGCTAATATATTAACCCGCTGATAGGGCTGGGAAATCTCAATTCCTCCGATCTTGCTCCCGTGATTGGCACAGCCGTTGCATGGTCTGTTCCGATGCAGTTAACCAGTTTGGGAGTTAAAAGTATGAGGGGCAGTTTCTCGACAATAACAAAAATGTTTTCGGCCGGCGTGGTCACGGCCGGCTTGCTGATGAGCGTTCCCGCCAGGGCGGCCGACGACACCATCAAGGTCGGCATCCTCCATTCGCTGTCGGGAACCATGGCGATCTCGGAGACGACGCTGAAGGACGCCATGCTGATGCTCATCGAAGAGCAGAATGCCAAGGGCGGCCTGCTCGGCAAGAAGCTCGAGGCGGTGGTCGTCGATCCGGCTTCGAACTGGCCGCTGTTCGCCGAAAAGGCGCGCGAGCTGATCTCGAAGGACAAGGTCGCGGCGGTGTTCGGCTGCTGGACCTCGGTGTCGCGCAAATCGGTGCTGCCGGTGTTCAGCGAGCTCGACAACATCCTGTTCTACCCGGTCCAGTATGAGGGTGAGGAAAGCGAGCGCAACGTGTTCTACACCGGTGCGGCGCCGAACCAGCAGGCCATTCCGGCCGTCGATTATCTGATGAGTGAGGATGGCGGTTCGGTGAAGCGCTGGGTGCTCGAAGGCACCGACTATGTCTATCCGCGCACCACCAACAAGATCCTCGAAGCCTATCTGAAGGCGAAGGGCGTTGCTGCCGAAGACATCATGGTCAACTACACGCCGTTCGGCTTCTCCGACTGGCAGACCGAAGTCTCGGCGATCAAGAAGTTCGGTTCGGCCGGCAAGAAGACCGCGGTGGTCTCGACCGTCAACGGCGACGCCAACGTGCCGTTCTACAAGGAACTCGGCAACCAGGGCATCAAGGCCGAGGACATTCCGGTCATGGCCTTCTCGGTCGGTGAGGAAGAGCTTGCCGGTCTCGACACCGCGCCTCTGGTCGGCCATCTCGCCGCCTGGAATTATTTCGAGAGCGTCGATACGCCCGAGAACGAGAAGTTCATCGCCGACTGGCACAAATTCATCAAGAACGACAAGCGCACCACCAACGACCCGATGGAAGCCCACTATATCGGCTTCAACATGTGGGTGAAGGCAGTCGAGAAGGCCGGTACCACCGATCCGGACAAGGTCATCGACGCCATGATCGGCATCTCGGTGCCGAACCTGACCGGCGGCTATTCGACCATGATGCCGAACCATCACATCACCAAGCCGGTGCTGATCGGCGAAATCCAGGCCGACGGCCAGTTCGAAACCGTCTCGCAGACGCCGGGCCTGGTGATGGGCGACGAATGGTCCGACTATCTGCCTGATTCCAAGGACCTGATCTCCGATTGGCGCGCGCCTCTGTCCTGCGGCAACTTCAATGTTGCCACCGGCAAATGCGGCGGCAAGGGAACCAACTGATCCTCCCGGTCTGTCCTCCCAGACCGCAAAGCCTCCGGGCGGGCTCGTCCTCCAGCCTGCCCGGAGGCGACATTCAACCTCCAAGAGCCACCAGAAACCGATGATCCTGATCCGCGCGATTGGCCTGATGCTGCTCCTCCTCCTTGGAATGCTGCTGCCGTCGAACGCCAGCGAAGCCGATCTGCGCGCGGTCGTCGCCAAACTCGCCACCGCCTCCAATTTTTCAGCGATCGAAGCCGTCGTGCGCGAGCTTGCGGCTTCCGGCGATCCGGCCGTAGAACGGCCGCTTGCCGCGCTTGCGGAGGGCAGCCTTTACGTCCGCAAGGCCGATTCACTGGTCTTTGTCGGTAAGGAGAGCGGCGACAGCATCGAGCTGCTCGATGCGCTCACCGGCGAAAAATCGGGCGAAGCTGCCAAGACCGACATCACCAAGATCAAGGTCAACAACACGCTGCGCCGCGTCATCCGCGACGCGCTGGGGACGCTGACGCTTGGCTCCAAGGATTCCGCCGTGCGCATTGCCGCCGCCGACACCATGTTCAAGACGCCGGACGCGGCAAACATCGAGCCGCTCGACACCGCGATCGCCAATGAGAGCGTGGCAAGCGTCAAGGCGCTGCTCGAACAGGCCCGCGCAGCATCGGTTCTCGTTTCCGACAGGCCGGAGGCCGACAAACTGGCGGCGATCGCACTCATCGGTGCGCGCGGCGACCGCGATGCGGTGTCGCTGCTCACGTCGGTAGAGGCCAATTCCGAAGGTGCGGTGAAGGACGCGGCGACGGCGGCGATCGCCAACATCAATTCGACGCTGGCGCTGTGGGATGCCGGCCAGAACATCTGGTACGGCATATCGCTCGGATCGGTGCTGCTGCTGGCGGCGATCGGCCTCGCCATCACCTTCGGCGTCATGGGCGTGATCAACATGGCGCATGGCGAGATGGTCATGCTTGGCGCCTACACGACGTTTGTCGTGCAGGAGGTGATCCGCAATTCCTTTCCCGGCCTGTTCGACTGGTCGCTGGTCATCGCCCTGCCGCTGGCCTTCCTGGTAGCGGCGCTCGTCGGCCTTGTCATCGAGCGCGGGCTGATCCGCTTCCTCTATGGCCGGCCGCTGGAGACCCTGCTGGCGACGTGGGGTGTCTCGCTGATCCTGCAGCAGGCCGTGCGCACCATTTTCGGGCCGACCAACCAGGAGGTCGGCAACCCGTCCTGGATGTCCGGTTCGTTCGATATCGGTCAGCTTGCCGTGACCTGGAACCGGCTCTGGATCCTGGCTTTTGCGCTCGGCGTGTTCGCGGTGCTGCTCTACGTGATGAAACGCACACCCTGGGGGCTGCAGATGCGTGCCGTCACCGCCAATCGCCGCATGGCCGCCTCGATGGGCATCAGGACGCCGTGGGTCGACGCCCTGACCTTTGCATTGGGGTCGGGCATTGCCGGCATCGCCGGTGTCGCGCTCAGCCAGATCGACAACGTCTCGCCCAACCTTGGCCGCGGCTACATAATCGATAGCTTCATGGTCGTCGTCTTCGGCGGTGTCGGCAACCTTTGGGGCACGCTGGTCGGCGCCTTCTCGCTCGGCATCGTCAACAAGTTCCTCGAACCTTATGCCGGAGCAGTCCTCGGCAAGATCGTCGTCCTGGTGCTGATCATCCTGTTCATCCAGAAACGCCCGCGCGGCCTGTTTGCGCTCAAGGGCAGGTCGGTGGAAGCATGATCACGGGACGCTTCTTCGCCGCCGGCGCCGACCGCCGCATCGCCATCACGATCTTCATCCTGCTGGCGGTCGCCATCATCGTGCCGCTGCTCAACCTTGCGGTCTCGCCGACAAGTTCCTTCTACGTGCCATCCTATATCGTCGCGCTCACCGGCAAATATCTCTGCTACGCGCTGCTCGCTTTGGCGCTCGACCTCGTCTGGGGCTATTGCGGCATCCTCTCGCTCGGCCATGGCGCCTTTTTCGCGCTCGGCGGTTATGCGATGGGCATGTATCTGATGCGCCAGATCGGCTCGCGAGGCGTCTATGGCAATCCGCTGCTGCCGGATTTCATGGTGTTCCTGAACTACAAGGAATTGCCGTGGTTCTGGTATGGTTTCGACCATTTCTGGTTTGCCGCGGTCATGGTCCTTGCGGTGCCCGGCCTGCTCGCGTTCATCTTTGGCTGGTTCGCCTTCCGCAGCCGCGTCACCGGCGTCTATCTGTCGATCATCACCCAGGCGATGACCTATGCGCTGCTGCTTGCCTTTTTCCGCAACGACATGGGTTTCGGCGGCAATAACGGCCTGACCGATTTCAAGGACATTTTTGGCTTCAACGTGCAGGCCGACATGACGCGCTCGGCGCTGTTCGCGGCCAGCGCCGTCATGCTCGCGTCTGCCGTCTTCGTCACCTGGGCAATCGTCGGCTCCAAATACGGCAAGCTTTTGATGGCAGTCCGCGACGCCGAGAGCCGCACTCGCTTTCTCGGCTGGCGCGCGGAGAACGTCAAACTGTTCGCCTTCACCGTGTCGGCTGTCATGGCCGGCATCGCCGGCGCGCTTTACGTGCCGCAGGTCGGCATCATCAACCCGGGTGAGTTCGAACCGTCCAATTCGATCGAGGTGGTGGTATGGGCGGCAGTCGGCGGGCGCGGCACCATCGTCGGGCCGATCGTCGGCGCGCTTCTGGTCAATGCCGGTAAATCCTGGTTCACCGGCGTGCTGCCGGAGTTTTGGCTGTTTGCGCTGGGCGGGCTGTTTGTCGCCGTCACGCTGTTCCTGCCCAAGGGCATCATCGGCATGTGGGATTCCTGGCGCGGCAATGCCAAGGCGATGCGGGCAGCCTCGGTCGCCGAGGAAGCCGGCATCGATCCCGACGCGCCGGTGCCGCCGAAAACCGATCGCTCGGCGGCAAGAAAGCCGGGCGACTGGTCGGCCTCCGGCGCCGAACCGCAGCCTGCGGAGTGAAGGCCTGATGTCGAAGAGCAATACCATCCTCTATCTCGACGGCGTTTCGGTTTCCTTCGATGGTTTTCGCGCCATCAACAATCTGTCGCTGGTGCTCGACAAGGGCGAGATGCGGGCGATCATCGGCCCCAACGGCGCTGGCAAGACGACGATGATGGACATCGTCACCGGCAAGACGCGGCCCGATGCGGGCGAAGTTTTCTTCGACGGCGAGGTCGATCTGACCAAACACGATGAGGCCAAGATCGCCATGATGGGCATCGGCCGTAAATTCCAGAAGCCGACCGTCTTCGAAAGCCATACGATCGAGGACAATCTGATGCTGGCGCTGAAAGGCCCGCGTTCGATTTTCCCGGCGCTGTTCCATCGCCGCTCGGCCGTCGAGGCGCGGCAGATCGACGACATTCTCGGCATCATCCGGCTTGGCGACAAGCGCGACGAGCTCGCCGCCAGTTTGAGCCATGGCCAAAAGCAATGGCTCGAGATCGGCATGCTGCTCGCGCAGGATCCGAAGCTGCTCCTCGTCGACGAACCTGTCGCCGGCATGACCGACGCCGAGACCGAGGAAACCGCGCGGTTGCTTAGGGATATCGCGCGCGACCATTCGGTCATCGTCGTCGAGCACGACATGCATTTCGTGCGCGAGCTCGGCGTCAAAGTTACCTGCCTGCACGAAGGCTCGGTGCTTTCCGAGGGCTCGCTCGACTTCGTTTCGGCCGACGAACGTGTCGTCGAAGTCTATCTGGGGAGATGAGCATGGTCTGGCGGGTTCCGTTCCATCATTTCGACCTTTCGTTCTTCAGGCGTTGGAGAAAGCGCTGATCATGCTCGAAGTCTCCAATGCCACGCTACATTACGGCGCCGCCCAGGCGCTGCGCGGCGTCTCGCTGAAAGCCGGCGCCGGCAAGATCACCTGCGTGCTCGGCCGCAATGGCGTCGGCAAGACCAGTTTGATGAGATCGATCGTCGGCCATCACCGGCTGACGAGCGGAAGCGTTGCCTTCGAGGGGAAGGCGCTCGACCGGAGCGCGGCGTATGATCGCGCCCGGTCGGGCATCGCATTCGTGCCGCAGGGCAGGGAGATCTTTCCGCTGCTTACGGTGCGGGAAAACCTCGAATCGGGCTTCGCGCCGCTGAAGCGCGCCGACCGCAACATTCCCGGTCACGTCTTCGAGCTGTTTCCGGTGCTGAAGCAGATGCTCGGTCGCAGGGGCGGTGACCTTTCCGGCGGCCAGCAGCAGCAGCTTGCCATCGGCAGGGCACTGGTGATGCGGCCGAAGCTGCTGGTGCTCGACGAACCGACCGAGGGCATCCAGCCGTCGATCATCAAGGACATCGGCCGCGCCATCCGCTATCTGCGCGACCAGGCCGGCATCGCCGTGCTTTTGGTCGAACAGTATCTCGATTTCTGCCGGGAATTGGCTGATGAGGTCAACATCATGGACCGCGGCCAGATCGTCCATACCGGCCCGGCCGAGGATCTCGACCGCGCGGATGTCCGCAAATTCCTGACTGTCTGAATTCTTATTGATTCTATTACTTTGCAACCCTGGCGCGCCGAAGATTGCATGCTAGGCTTTGCTTGGCCTTGGTGAGTCGGCCGCTTTCCGTATCAGTCTCAATTGGCAGATCAGAGGAAGGTGCGGGCCGCGCCATCACGCTTCATGCGAGCGGCTTCCTTCCTGCGATCTGACTGTTATTTCAACTTTTCGGGCATCAGGGAAGCTGATGGAACGTTACGTCGAGGACTACCAGAAACGACGGCTCACGGAGCGCGTCGACATCATGACCGCCATCAACATTTTGAAATCTCACGGATACGACCACGACGAGCTGATCGCGGAGATCACCAAGGTCTTCTACGTCGATCTCGATGCCTACAATGAGATCGTCATGGCGGCATGAGGACTAGCTGAGGCCGATTACCCTGTGCTGCCGAGCGGCTAGCCTGCCAGTCGGAGCGTGGCGGCCGCGACGCGGTTGCGACCGCCGCGCTTGGCGGCATAGAGCGCCTTGTCGGCGGCACTGAGCACCTTGTCGAAACTCATGCCGTCCTTGCTGCCGAAAGCGTATCCGGCGCTGACCGTACATGTCAGCGGACGGGTTTCGGTCGCAATGACGCGGGCAGCGAAGGCGGTACGTATACGCTCGGCGGTGAATTCCACTGTTTCGGGCAGGGTCCGCTTCAGAGCCAGCGCGAATTCCTCTCCGCCCAAGCGCGCGGCGACATCGGTCGGGCGAAGATTCTCGAGCAGTTCCTCGGCGAACACTTTCAGCACCTGATCGCCCGTGGCGTGGCCGAATTCGTCGTTGATGGCCTTGAAACCGTCGATGTCGAACACGACCACTGCCGTGAACGCCCCGATCGGGGCGCCGCCATTGAGATCGAACAGGGCACGCCGGTTGAGAAGGCCGGTCAGCGGATCGGTCAGTGCATCCAGACGGTGATGCCGGGCTAGACGGCCTTGGTTGAGCGCCAGCGAAAGGGCGCCGATGCCTGTCATGCCGGCAATGACGATGACGAGGCTCAGATCCTCGGCCCAGTTGCTCGGCGCATGTCCAAGAATCAGCTTCCCGTCCCACGCAAGAGCCATGGCACACAGCACGAAGGACATGGCCGTGGTCGAGTAGAGCGCGGCGAGGCCGATGATCGGGACGGGGGCTTCAGCGCGCCCGATCCAGTACTGATAGGCCGTTGCAAACAAAAGCAGGGCGGCAAGAAGATTTTCGAACATGAAGCCGAGACCGTCATAGCCGAACGCCATCGGCGGCAGCGCCAGGGCAAGCGAGATGCAACTGCCGCGAACCGTCAGCGGGATCGGCGACCGGCCGGTTCTGAACTGATAGGCGGCGCCCAGTATGGTCGAGAACCCAACCAGGAGCAGGGCAAACGTCGCGATGCCGAGGATGCGTCCGGGCGTCTCGATATAGTCCTCGTAGATGAAAACGTCGCCGACGATCAACAAAGCGCTAATCGCCCATGTCAGCAGGAACTTTTCGGTTCGCGCGGTCAGCCAGATGCCGAACAGCGTCAGGCTCAGGCAGGCGGCGGAAAAACCGACAGCCAGCAGAAGTGAGTGGTAGTCGAGCGACATGCCCTAACCCGCGGCTGCCCTAGCTCCGCGGATTCATGCAGCAAGGAGGTATCGATAAGGTTACGATGGTGATGAAGATGTCACAATTCGGGGTCGTCAGCCCGTGACCCGCTTCATCAGCGCCATGGCGCCGAATGGAGCGCGGACCTTGCCCTCGGTGATGAAGTAGACGAACACGTCGCGTGGCTTGACCGGCGCGTCCGTCGAAGGATCGGCGCGCGGCAGGTCGGCGGGAACCTTGCCTTCCGCCCAGACCTTTGCCCGGGCTGCCCATTCGTCGAGCCCGTTCGGCGTGTAGCAGTCGGGATTGTCGTCGCTGCCGGTCTGCAGCCGGGCATAGACGAAGTCGCCGGTAACGTCGGCGATCGCTGGATATTTGGCATGGTCGGCATAGACGACCGCGACGTTGTATTTGCGGGCCAGCGCGGCGAATTCCGGCACGACGAAGCTATCGTTGCGCACCTCGACCGCGTGGCGCAGCCCAACGCCGTCCTGCTTTTCCGGCAACAGCTTGAGGAAGGCTTCGAAATCGTCCGGGTCGAATTTTTTGGTCGGCGCGAACTGCCACAGGATCGGCCCGAGCTTGTCGCCAAGTGCTGCGACACCCGACCCGAGAAAGCGCATCACCGATTCGCCGGCCTCGCCGAGCACGCGACGGTTGGTGACGAAGCGGTTGCCCTTCAGCGAATAGACGAAACCGTCCGGCGCCTCGTTGGCCCATTTGACGAAGGTCGGTTCCTTGAAGCTCGAATAATAGGTGCCGTTGACCTCGATGGTCGGCACCTGCCGGCTGGCATAATGCAGCTGCTTGGCCTTCGACAATTTGTCCGGGTAGAAGGACGTGTCCCACGGCTCGAAGGTCCAGCCGCCCATGCCGGCGCGGATTGTTCCTGATTGAGTCATTGTCGTCCTCCCGGTTTGAAAAGATCAGGCGATGGCGGTCGTCTGGACGGCTTTGGCCATGTCGACGATCGTCCATCCTGGCCGGTATGGATTGGGCCGACGACCCGTTTCGCGAAAGCCATGGGCTTTGTACAGTGCGATGTTCCGTTCCATCCTGGCATTGGTATAGAGCCGCACCTCGGGCAAGCTCCACAGGCGGGTCTGTTCCTCGGCCCAGTTGAGCAGCGCGACGCCGAAACCCTTGCCTTGAAAGGCCGGCGCGACGGCGACGCTGAAGATCATCGTATGGTCTGGGTGCCGTTCGAGAACGACCAGGCCGGCCGGCTGTCCATCTTGCTCTGAAAGCCAGACCTCGCCGCGTTCGATGCGCAGCGCATAGTCTTCGGTGACAGGGATCGGTGGCGCCGAGCAAGGCGGTGTAGGGCGCGTAGGCGGCGCCGGTCAGCCGGACGACAGCATCAAAATCACCGGCAAACGCTCTTCTGATCTTCATTTGAAGGTTCTTCCAAACGCTAGCCAGTCCTCATTCACTCCGCCGCTTCGCGCTTACCCCCGGGCCTTCGTTCCAGCAACTCCCTCAGGAACTGCCCGGTATAGCTGCGTTTTTCGCGGGCGATGTCCTCCGGCGTGCCGGACGCCACCAGCTCGCCGCCGCCGTCGCCGCCCTCGGGGCCGAGATCGAGTACCCAGTCGGCGGTCTTGATCACCTCGAGATTGTGCTCGATGACGACGACCGTGTTGCCTTGGTCGACCAGCTCGTGCAGCACTTCGAGCAGCTTGGCGACGTCGTGGAAATGCAGGCCGGTGGTCGGCTCGTCGAGGATGTAGAGCGTCTTGCCGGTCGCCTTGCGCGACAGTTCCTTGGCGAGCTTGATGCGCTGTGCCTCGCCGCCCGACAAAGTCGTCGCCTGCTGGCCGATATGGATGTAGCCGAGGCCGACCTGGTTCAACGTCTCCAGCTTGTCGCGCACGCCGGGCACGGCGGCGAAGAAATCGACGCCTTCCTCGACCGTCATGTCGAGCACATCGGCGATCGACTTGCCCTTGAACAGGACGTCGAGCGTCTCGCGGTTGTAGCGCTTGCCGTGGCAGACGTCGCAGGTGACGTAGACGTCGGGCAGGAAGTGCATTTCGATCTTGATGACGCCGTCGCCCTGGCACGCCTCGCAGCGGCCGCCCTTGACGTTGAACGAGAAGCGCCCCGGCTGGTAGCCGCGCGCCTTGGCTTCCGGCAGGCCGGCGAACCAGTCGCGGATCGGCGTGAAGGCGCCGGTATAGGTGGCGGGATTGGAGCGCGGGGTGCGCCCGATCGGCGACTGGTCGATGTCGATGACCTTGTCGAGGAATTCCAGCCCCTCGATGCGGTCGTGCTCGGCCGGATGCTCGCGCGAGCCCATGATGCGGCGCGACGCCGCCTTGAACAAGGTCTCGATCAGGAAGGTCGACTTGCCGCCGCCGGACACGCCGGTGACCGCGGTAAAGGTGCCGAGCGGAAGTTCGGCGGTGACGTTCTTCAGATTGTTGCCGCGTGCGCCGACGATCTTCAGCCGCCGGTTCTTCTTGGCCTCACGCCGCACCGAAGGCGCCGCCACTTCGAGTTCGCCAGACAGGTATTTGCCGGTGATCGAGGCGGGGGTGGCCATGATCTGCTGCGGCGTCCCCTGGGCGATGATGTGGCCGCCATGGATGCCGGCAGCCGGGCCCATGTCGACGACATAGTCGGCATGCAGGATGGCGTCCTCGTCATGCTCGACGACGATCACCGTGTTGCCGATGTCGCGCAGATGCTTCAGCGTGTCGAGCAGGCGGGCATTGTCGCGCTGGTGCAGGCCGATCGACGGCTCGTCCAGCACGTAGAGGACGCCGGTCAGGCCGGAGCCGATCTGCGAGGCGAGGCGAATGCGCTGGCTTTCGCCGCCCGACAGCGTGCCGGAGTTGCGCGACAGCGTCAGATAGTCAAGCCCGACATCGTTGAGGAAGCGCAGCCGCTCGCGGATCTCCTTGAGCACGCGCACCGCAATCTCGTTCTGCTTGTCGTTGAGGGAAGCAGGCAGATCGGTGAACCACTGGTCGGCCTTGCGGATCGACAGCTCGGTGACCTCGCCGATGTGCTTGCCGGCGATCTTGACCGCGAGCGCCTCCGGCTTCAGCCGATAGCCGCGGCAGGCCGGGCAAGGCGTGGCCGACATGAAACGCTCGATCTCCTCGCGCATCCAGGCTGATTCGGTTTCCTTCCAGCGGCGCTCGAGATTGGGAATGACGCCCTCGAAGGTCTTGGTCGTCTTGTAAGAGCGCAGGCCGTCATCATAGTGGAAGGTGATTTCGCGCTCGCCGGTGCCGTGCAGGATGGCTTGCTTTGCCTCCTCGCTCAAATCCTTGAACTTGTCGCCAAGCTTGAAGCCATAGGCAACGCCCAGCGCTTCCAGCGTCTGCGCATAATAGGGCGAGGTCGACTTCGCCCACGGGCTGACGGCGCCGGCACGCAGCGAGACATTCTCGTCGGGCACGACCAGGCTGGCGTCGATGGCGCGCTGGCTGCCGAGACCGTCACAGGTCGGGCAGGCGCCGAACGGATTGTTGAACGAGAACAGCCTGGGCTCGATCTCGGGAATGGTGAAGCCGGATACCGGGCAGGCGAACTTTTCCGAGAACAGCATGCGCTCATGCGTCTCGTTCTTCGACTTGTTGACCGAATCCTCGCCGGTTCGGCTGGCGTCGAGCGGCTTGTCGGCGAACTCGGCCACCGCCAGTCCGTCGGCCAGCTTCAGCGCGGTCTCGATGGAGTCGGCGAGCCGCGTCGCCAGATCGCCGCGCACGACGATGCGGTCGACGACGACGTCGATGTCGTGCTTGTACTTTTTGTCCAGCGCCGGGACGTCGGCGATCTCATAGAAGACGCCGTCGACCTTGACGCGCTGAAAGCCCTTCTTCTGCAGCTCGAGCAGTTCCTTGCGGTACTCGCCTTTGCGGCCGCGCACCATCGGCGCCAGAATGAACAGCCGGGTGCCTTCCTCGACCGCAAGCACCCGGTCGACCATCTGCGAAACCGTCTGGCTCTCGATCGGCAGGCCGGTGGCCGGCGAATAGGGGATGCCGACGCGGGCGAACAAAAGCCGCATATAATCGTAGATCTCGGTGACAGTGCCGACCGTCGAACGCGGGTTCTTCGAGGTGGTCTTCTGCTCGATGGAGATGGCCGGCGACAGGCCGTCGATCTGGTCGACGTCCGGCTTCTGCATCATTTCGAGGAATTGCCGTGCATAGGCCGAAAGGCTCTCGACATAGCGGCGCTGGCCTTCGGCATAGATGGTGTCGAAGGCAAGCGACGACTTGCCGGACCCCGACAGCCCGGTCATGACGATCAGGCTGTCACGCGGCAGGTCGAGATCGACATTCTTCAGATTGTGTTCGCGTGCCCCGCGAATGGAAAGATATTTATGGTCGGCCATCGCCGGTCGCCGCCTCAGAATCTGGAATTCGTGGGATGGGCGGGTTTTCCCGACCACCCCCTATGTAGGTAATTTCGCCGCCTTTTCGAGAGACGCCACAACTCTCGACCAAAGCGTTTAACCGTCTTTCGCGCGAACGGGCAAGCGGAAAGAACAAAGGCCGAACACGCTCCTGACAAAAGCTGCCCGTGCAGCCGGCTTCACAAAGCGTCTCGCGATCACATTTTTCGGTAAATCGGCTATTCAAGGTTGACGTCCCTGCGCCATGGGGGCAGACTCCAAACGTCAACGAAGCCGGCCGTCTTTCGATGGCCTCGCGGCCTAGGGCCAGCCTGCGAAACGCTGCAGGGTATGCGATGAGCGCTTCGATGACGACAGTCACAACGAACAGAAGGAGAGCAGAGGCATGACTCCACCGGATAGTTCCTTGAGGCTCCACGTGTCGCTGGAGCCGCGGCAGGTATAAGTGGCCAGGGTCAGGCGTTTTCGCCGCCCGCTAAACGTTGATCTGCCGATCCCCACAAAAATCAGAGACTGCTAGTCGGATCGTCGGCTGAACGCCGCGAAGCATCCGAAATAAAAAGCCGGCAGTACACTCCCGGCAATTTGGATTTCAGATCCAAGAAGCCCCGTCAGTTGCAAAAGCAATGGCGGGGCTGTTCGTTTGAGGCGCAACGATTGTGGTGCATACCAGGCGAACTTACCGGCTGGAGGGCCTGATCCCGCCGGTAGCGACATCGATGGTTATGCTACCGGAAATCCGAACATCGGTATCGCCGATCTTGAACGTGCCGTTGCCGCTGCTGGGAACCGCGTCGTCGGGCTCGGGCTGCGGGGCTGGCTCGGCGATGCGATATTCACTGGTCACACCGGGCAGGGCGCCCTTTTGCGAAGACGTCGAATTATCTTGGGCAAATGCCGTGCCGACCAGCATGTTCGTGCCGGCAATGGCGACGGCGGCAAAGCGCAATATGCTGGATGAACGGCAGGCGATCATCGCCGGACTATAATGCCGCGATAGCGGCAGGACCAGACCGGCGGCGCTGAATTGCGGGCGCTCAATCGCCGCAGTTCCGTCCGCCGGCTCCGCTCGTTCACGCGGCCTGTTTGCGAGTGTCGAAAACATGGTCGACAAGGCCCCAATCCTTGGCCTCCTGGGCGGTCATGAAAAAGTCGCGGTCGAGCGTGCGTTCCACTTCTTCGTAGGTGCGGCCGCAATGGTGGGCGTAAAGATCGGTCATGCGCCGCTTGGTGCGAAGGATGCCCTCGGCATGGCGCTGGATGTCGGAGGCTTGGCCCTGGAAACCGCCGAGAGGCTGATGCAGCACGATGCTGGTGTTGGGCAGCGCGATACGCCGCCCCGGCGTGCCCGCCATCAAAAGGAACGAGGCCATCGAGGCGGCGAAGCCCATACAAACGGTGGAGACCGGGCAGCTGATGTACTGCATCGTGTCGTAGATGGCGAAACCGCTGGTCACCACGCCGCCCGGCGAGTTGATGTAGAGCGAGACCTCCTTGTCGGGATTGTCGGATTCCAGCGACAGAAGCTGGGCGCAGACCAGCGCCGAGGTGCCGTCATCGATCGGCCCGTTGATGAAGACGATGCGCTCGCGCAGCAGCCGCGAAAATATGTCGAAGGCGCGTTCGCCGCGGCTCGACTGCTCGATCACCATTGGGACCAGGTTGGCAAGGCCGCTCATCGTTTCTCTCCGTTGACTATTGTCGTTCAGGCCGCGCGCCGGAAGAGGCGCGGGGTGTTTGCGGCGATCTGCTTGTGGCTGGGATTGCTTGCTTCAAACGAAAGCCTGCAGCCGGCGCCTGCCATCGCGATCTCTGGCATCGCTGCCCGGGCAAAACCATCATGGACGATGCGCAGATGCGTGCCCCCGGAAACGGTGCGGTCGAGCGTAAAGGTGACGATGCTGTCGATTGGGCTGTCCGTTGGACTGTCGAGCGGGGCCTGCGCATCGCCGGGCGCCGGCCGTTCCCGCCAGGAATACCGCAGCAGGCGTCCGGGATCCGCGTCGAGGATTTCGCACTCGATCGGCGCCTCCGGCGTTTTAAAGGCAAAGCGGCTACCGATTTCGGGCTTTATGTCGTTCGGCATCATCCAGGCCGCGAGCAGGTGCGGCACTGTCAACGCCCGCCACACCTTTTCCGGCGGGTCGGGCAACTCGCACTCGAACTCGATCTTGTCTGCCGCCATTTCCGCGTGTTCTTTGCCTCGGCTGGTCATTGGTCCATATCCTTCAAAACCGTCTTGAGCCTTTCAATGCGCTCTGGCCAGAATGCACGGTAGCGTTCGATCCAGCCGAGCAGCGGCGCAAGCCCCTTCGGATCGGCGCGGTAATAGGCGTTGCGGCCAGCCCGTCGCTCGACCACAAGGCCGGCGCCGCGCAGCACGGCCAGATGCTGCGATACCGCCGGCTGCGATACCGGCATGCCAGTGCGCAGTTCCGACACCGTCATCTCGCCGTCGGCGAGCCGCTCATAGACGGCGCGACGCGTTGGATCGGCCAGCGCCCGAAAAATCTCTGCTTCGATCATGCCGAAAGCATAAGTCGATACTTATCGGTTTGGCAAGCGAAGTTTTTTAAGACAAGCGGTGTTTTAAGACAGGCGAGGTTTTACAAACTCTCTGGGAGCCAGCGTCTCACCATGTC
Source organism: Mesorhizobium sp. M0571 (assembly GCF_040320985.1). NCBI lineage: Bacteria > Pseudomonadati > Pseudomonadota > Alphaproteobacteria > Hyphomicrobiales > Phyllobacteriaceae > Mesorhizobium > Mesorhizobium sp. M0571. The sequence goes on along the minus strand of NZ_JAMYQT010000017.1, from coordinate 78,256 downwards.
GGGGGATCCGTTGAACGTCGCCTCGAAAACTGGCGACGCGAGCACGGCATGGATATGAAGCATTTCGGAGCCGACGTTTCGGAAGCCATGTTGCCTGCGCGCGGCAACAACAAGCGACTGTCCAGCAGTCAAGACGAGATGCTCTTCGTCGATCCACATCTCGGCCTTGCCAGCGATGACGGTAAGCACTTCCTCGACCCGGTGCCAATGTGTCGGGGCGCCAACCGCCGGTTCGACCCATTGTTCAAATATGCAAAGTTGAGTTGCGCCGTTGCGGGCCGAGACATGCATGCGGGTCTTTACTCCCGCTCGCCATTCTTCTTGCGGCTGGTCGTCGTGCGCAATCATCTTCATTGCGTTCGCCTCGATCTCATGGTTCGTGGAAATTCGACGCCAAGACACTACTTGTTACTGACAACTATTGACAGTGCAGGGCCTTTAGCCTAGAACGAAAAGAGAACAAAAACCTTGTGGGAAAAGGCAGCCACGGCAGGCGGGGATCGTCCGCAGCCTGTAAGGTGCAGCGACAAAAGTTTGGTTTCGGATAAGCGCGGAGAAGTGTCATGGCGGGTAGCGTCAACAAGGTCATTCTGGTGGGCAACCTCGGGGCGGACCCTGAAATCCGCCGCCTGAATTCGGGTGACCCGGTCGTCAACATCCGCATCGCCACCTCGGAAAGCTGGCGCGACAAGACGTCAGGAGAGCGCAAGGAAAAGACCGAGTGGCACAATGTCGTGATCTTCAACGACCAGATCGCCAAGGTGGCCGAGCAGTATCTGAAGAAGGGCATGAAGGTCTATGTCGAGGGCCAGCTGCAGACGCGCAAGTGGCAGGACCAGACCGGCAATGACCGCTATACGACCGAGGTCGTGCTGCAGAAATTCCGCGGCGAGCTGCAGATGCTCGATGCGCGGGGCGAGGGCGGCGGCCAGGTCGGCAACTATGCCGGTGGTGGTGCGAGCCGCGGTTCCGATTTCGGCCAGTCCGGCCCCGGCGAAAGTTTCAATCGCGGCGGACCCAACAAGGGCGGCGGTGGTTCGTCGCGCGAGCTGGACGACGAAATCCCGTTCTGATTTCTCGGGGCGGACTACCCTTACGGCGAAAAACGCCGGCTACTTGGCCACGAATTGGCGTCCTGAAAATCTGTCTTGGATTTTCGGGACGCTGTGCGTTTGAGCGGTGAAAGGACGTATCAAGTGAAAGCACGGGTCAAATGGGTCGAGGAGCGCACTTTCGTCGGCGAGTCCGCCAGTGGGCACAAGCTGGTCCTAGGTACTGCGTTGGGACCGGAAGGCAAGACGCCGGGGCCGAGCCCAATGGAACTGGTGCTGATCGGCACCGGCGGCTGTTCGGCCTATGACGTGGTCCATATCCTCGAAAAGGGGCGCGAGGCGGTCGAAGATTGCGTGGTCGAACTCGATGCTGATCGCGCAGAAGCCGATCCCAGGGTGTTCACCCGCATCCACATGCATTTCGTCGTCAAGGGCCGGGCGCTGTCGCACGACAAGGTGAAGCGGGCTATCGAGCTTTCGATCCAAAAATACTGCTCGGCCTCGGCAATGATGGCCAAGACCGCCGTGATCACCCACGACTTCGAAGTCATTGAGACGGCAAAGTAAGACAGTTTCCTACGTCGCCATCAGCGCCTTGATGCCATCGGCGACGAACTGTACGGCGAGCGCCGCCAGGATGACGCCCAGCAGCCTTGTCAGGATCGAACGGCCAGTTTGGCCAAGGATACGGTCGATGCGCTCTGACAGCACGAACACCAGATAGGTGATGACAAGGCAGATCGCGATGATGCCGACAAGGGCTGCCTGTGCGCCAAAACCCTGAAACGAGCTTGAGAGCAGAACGGTCGCCGAAATCGCGCCGGGACCGGCAATAAGCGGGATCGCCAGCGGAAAGGCGGCGATGTTGTGGATCATGTCCCTGGTGATGGCGACGTCGCCGATCTTCTCCTTGCGGTCCTGCCGGCGCTCGAACACCATTTCGAAGGCGATGAAGAACAGCAGGAAGCCGCCGGCGACGCGGAAGGCCGGCAGGGTGATGCCGAACACCGACAGGATCGACGCACCGGCGACGGCAAACAGCGCCATCACCAGGAAAGCAATGATCGAGGCGCGCACGGAGACCTGGTTGCGCTCCTCGCGGTTCATGCCGCGGGTCACGGCGAGGAAAAGCGGCGCCAGGCCAGGCGGGTCGATGGTCACGAGAATGGTGACGAAGGCGTTGAACAGGCTGTCGAAGCTCGGCATCTCTGACCCTCCCCGCCGGGCCGTGCCCGAATACTGGCATTGGTAGAGCAAAGCAGGGTTAGTGGAAACCGTTTGAGCTGCGGGAATTCGGCAACCTTGATGGGGTAGGATGAGCCTAGCCGGCCGCTCCGCAATAGGCCTCGATGCGATAGCCGTCCAGGTCGATAACAAAGGCGGCGTAGTAATTTTCGCCATAGCCGGCGCGCAGGCCAGGTGTGCCATTGTCGCTGCCTCCTGCACGCAAGGCGCCCGCATGGAAGGCATCGACGTTGCTCCGCGTCGGCGCCGCAAAGCAGAAATGCAGGCCGGACTCGCCGTCTGCTGAAACCGGGCGCTGAGCCTCGTTCACCCACACAGCGCAACACCTTGCGCGCCATAGCCGAGCGAGCCCGGCGACTGGCTGAGACAGGTATAGCCGAGCGGCTTCAGCGCGGCATCGTAGAAACGCTTGGAGGCGTCGGTATCGCGGACACCTATTGAAACATGGTCAAGCATGGTTTTCTCCTTTTTTACAATGTATTGGGCTGTCAAGTGTCGGCTGTTCTGTGGGCCAGAAACTCGACCTCGAGACGCCAGGTGGCGCCGTCGTCCTGCGAGCGCTCGCCCAGCCAGCGGAAGGAATTTCCGGTGATCTGGGAAAAGCTCCAGCGCACTGAAGCGCCGGTACCGTCTGCGCCCAATTGGACGATCGTATCGCCCTCGGCGCGGCCGAGCTGGCGGCTGTAATACTGGCTGCGCGGATCGCTCCAGAAGATGTGCCAGGCATCGACGCCGGGGTCGTAGACGCGCAACGTCGTGCCGTAGAAGGTCCATTTACCGAGCGAAGGCGAGGCACCTGCGTCACGGGCGGGCAGGATCCACACGTCCTGGATCGCCCGGCCCTCCAGGACCCAGCCGAAATGCACCTCGCCGCGCCCGGTCAGCACCGAACCGTCCTCGAGATGGCGTGTGGCATCGAATGTCCAGGCGCCGACGAAACGGCCGTAAAGGTCCAGTTTTTCGGCAAGGGCCGGTGCGGGCCCATCGCTGTGCAAGGCTTTGGCAAAAGAATTGGACATGGCTTCGCTCTCATCGTGTCAGGAGACCGGCAGGCATAGTGACTGACAGTGTTCTGCGCTTGGGAAAAATTGCTATCTTTCGGTGATGACGACGAGCGCGCATAGGCTGGCGTCGGGCCGAGGCTGGCAGGTGTCGGATGTCATCTGCACCGCCAGTGCCGCCGACAGGCCATTCGAGGAGGAGCATCGGGATTTCTGCGTCGCCGCCGTCACCAGCGGCACCTTCCGTTATCGCGCGCGCCAGGGCACGGCGATGCTGGCGCCGGGGGCGCTCCTGCTCGGCAATCCCGGCACATGCTACGAGTGCGGCCACGAGCATGGCGCCGGCGACCGCTGCCTCTCCTTCCATTTCGGACCGGCCTATATGGAGCGGATCGTCGCCGACGTGCCGGGCGCGAAGCAGCTTGATTTCAGGATGCCGCGCCTGCCGCCATTGCCGGCGCTGGTGCCGCTGCTCGCCGAAGCAGAGGCGGCGCGCGAGATGGCCGACACCGGCGCCTTCGAGGAATTCGCCCTGCGCATTGCCGGTGCGGCGGTGACAGCGGCTTGCGGCGCTACGGAAGGGCAACGCGCGCCGAGCCGCCGCGACCAGAAACGCATCGCCGAAGCGGTGCTGCGCATCGAAGTCGATGCCGACCGACCGATTTCGCTTGCCGAACTCGCCGATCAGACCGCCACCAGTCCTTACCATTTCCTGCGCACCTTCCGGCACGTTGCCGGCATGACGCCCTACCAGTTCCTGCTGCGGACCCGGCTGCACAAGGCCGCCGTGCGGTTGCGGACGTCAGATCAGGCGATTTCGGCGATCGCCTTTGCGGCGGGATTCAACGATCTATCGACCTTCAACCGCCGTTTCCGGCGGCTGATGGGCGAGACGCCGGGTACTTATCGCGCCCGCCGGCGACGCTCGTGAAAGGGTGCCACGGCCATATCGTCGCAATTGGTGTATCCTTTTGAATTTGCCGCTAAAAACGACACTGGAAAACTGCCGCGATTGTTGGAGTTTCGGGCCGGCTTCCTATATAAGCACCAAGTGATTCCTGATTAGATTGTGATCCGATTTGACCGACCAAAAGACACCGCGCGGCGCCGACGGCGGCCCCACCGGCATCGAGCCGATATCCATCATCGAGGAGATGCAGCGCTCCTATCTCGATTACGCCATGAGCGTGATCGTCAGCCGTGCGCTGCCGGACGTGCGCGACGGCCTTAAGCCGGTGCATCGCCGCATCCTCTACGCCGCCTATGAGAGCGGCTATCACTGGAACCGCAAATATGTGAAATCGGCACGCCCGGTCGCCGACGTGATGGGTAAATACCATCCGCATGGCGACGCCTCGATTTATGACGCTTTGGTGCGCATGGCGCAGGATTGGTCGCTGCGCGTTCCGCTGATCGACGGGCAAGGCAATTTCGGCTCGATCGACGGCGATCCGCCGGCGGCGATGCGCTACACAGAATCGCGGCTGACCAAGGTCGCGCATGAGTTGCTGGAAGACATCGACAAGGACACCGTCGATTTCCAGGACACTTATGATGCGTCCGGCAGCGAACCGAAAGTCCTGCCGGCGCGCTTCCCGAACCTGCTGGTCAACGGCTCCGGCGGTATCGCCGTCGGCATGGCCACCAACATCCCGCCGCACAATCTGGGCGAGGTCTGCAACGGCGCCATTGCCCTCATCGACAATCCGGCGATCGATCTGCCGGCGCTGATGGAGATCATTCCTGGACCGGATTTCCCGACCGGCGGCATCGTGCTCGGCCGTTCCGGCATCTACAGTGCCTATTCGACCGGCCGCGGTTCGATCGTCATGCGCGGCCGTGTCAATATTGAGCAACGCGGCAACGACCGTGAATCGATCATCATCACCGAGGTTCCCTATCAGGTGAACAAGTCGTCGATGATCGAGAAGATGGCCGAGCTGGTGCGCGACAAGCGCATCGAGGGCATTTCCGACATCCGCGACGAGAGCGACCGCCAGGGCTACCGCGTCGTCATCGAACTGAAGCGCGACGCGGTCGCCGACGTCATCCTCAACCAGCTCTATCGCTTCACCCCGCTGCAGACGTCCTTCGGCGCCAATATGGTGGCGCTGAACGGCGGCAAGCCAGAATTGCTGACGCTGACCGACATGCTGAAGGCGTTCGTCGCCTTCCGTGAGGACGTGATCAGCCGGCGCACGAAATTCCTGCTGCGCAAGGCGCGCGACCGCGCCCATGTGCTGGTCGGCCTTGCCATCGCCGTCGCCAATATCGATGAAGTCATCAAGCTGATCCGCACCGCGCCGGATCCGCAGACGGCGCGCGAGCAGTTGATGGAGCGGCGCTGGCCTTCGGGCGACGTGGAATCGCTGATCCTTTTGATCGACGATCCGCGCCACCGCATCAACGAGGACGGCACCTACAATCTATCCGAGGAGCAGGCCCGCGCCATCCTCGAACTGCGTCTGCAGCGCCTGACCGCGCTCGGCCGCGACGAGATCGCCGACGAGTTGAACACGATCGGCGACGAGATCAAGGATTACCTGGACATCCTGTCGTCCCGCGCCCGCATCCAGCAGATCGTCAAGGACGAGCTCATCGCCGTGCGCGACGAGTTCGGCACGCCGCGCCGCACCGAGCTCGCCGAGGGCGGGGCGGACATGGAAGACGAGGACCTGATCCAGCGCGAAGACATGGTCGTCACCGTCAGCCATTCCGGCTATATCAAGCGCGTGCCGCTGTCGCTCTACCGGGCGCAGCGCCGCGGCGGCAAGGGCCGCTCCGGCATGTCGACCAAGGAAGAGGATTTCGTCACCCGGCTGTTCGTCGCCAACACACACACGCCGGTGCTGTTCTTCTCCTCGCGTGGCATCGTCTACAAGGAAAAGGTCTGGCGCCTGCCGATCGGCAACCCGCAGTCACGCGGCAAGGCGCTGATCAACATGCTGCCGCTCGAACAGGGCGAGCGCATCACCACCATCATGCCGCTGCCTGAGGATGAGACGAGCTGGGGCGAGCTCGACGTGATGTTCGCCACCACGCGCGGCACCGTGCGTCGCAACAAGCTTTCCGACTTCGTCCAGGTCAACCGCAACGGCAAGATCGCCATGAAGCTGGACGAGGAAGGCGACGAGATCCTCGGCGTCGAGACCTGCACCGACAATGATGACGTGCTTTTGACAGCAAGTTCCGGCCAGTGCATTCGCTTTCCGGTCAGCGACGTACGCGTCTTCCAAAGCCGCAATTCGGTCGGTGTGCGCGGCATCGTTATGGCCGATGGCGACCGGGTGATCTCGATGGCGGTGATCGAGCACGTCGATGCGCCGCCGGCCGAGCGCGCCGCCTATCTCAAGCGGGTGGTGGCTGAACGCCGGCTCGCCGCCGACATTGCGGCCAGCGAGGAGGAAGAGATTCAGCTTACCAATGAGGAGGTCGGCGAAGAGGCGGAGCTTTCCGACGAGCGCTACGAATTCCTCAAGGCGCATGAGCAGTTCGTGTTGACGGTGACGGAATATGGCTACGGCAAGCGTTCGTCGTCGTACGATTTCCGTCTGACCGGTCGCGGCGGCAAGGGTATCCGCGCCACCGACGTTTCGAAAACAGCCGAAATCGGCCGTCTGGTGGCGACCTTCCCGGTCGGCAATGACGATCAGATCATGCTGGTTTCGGATGGCGGCACCGTCATTCGCGTCCCGGTCAACGGCATTCGTTTCGCCAGCCGCGCCACCAAAGGCGTTACCATCTTCAATACCGCAGAGGGCGAGAAGGTCGTGTCGGTGGAGCGGATTTCGGAGCCGCAAGCGGACGAAGAGATCGAAGAGAGTGTCGAGGCTGAAGGTGGCGCTGCTACCGATGCGGAAGGTGGGGAGCCTGACACAACAACGTCGAGTGAGTTGCCACGACAATGCCAGCCCGATAGGTCGGCCCGATAGGTCGGCGTTGTCAACAAACAATCTAGAAGTGGCGATAAGGCTTGCGGCTGCCGAAGCCTTCGAACCGTTTGGTATTGGCCTTGGCGCGGACGCGCTGTGCCTCCTGATGCAACCCGAATACGGTAGCGATCAGCATGGCGACGGTCATTGCGGTGGCAAGCATGTAGATCAGCATGTGCGTGTTCTCCTGCGCCTACCAACGATTAGATGGGTGTTTGGTTTCATCTTCTGCAGCTGTAACTTGGTGAACACTGCGTGAAGCCGTTGTGACCGGCACATTCATCTGTCGTTCACGTCGGCCAAAAGGTTCATGGGGCGGGCCTGCTGATCGGATTTGCCTTTAGGGGAGAGGCTCGCTAGAAGCACCTGCCATGACCGAACGCATCGCCCTTTATGCCGGCTCTTTCGACCCGCTGACCAACGGCCATCTCGACGTGCTGAAAGCGTCGCTGGCCGTGGCGGACACCATCTATGCGGCGATCGGCATCCATCCCGGCAAGAAGCCATTGTTTTCCTTCGAGGAACGGGTTGGCCTGATCGAAACGGCAGCCAAGGCGGAATTCGGCAGCGACGGTGCGCGCATCAAAGTGGTCGCCTTCGACGGTCTGGTCATCGATGCGGCCAGGAAGCATGGCGCCTCGATCATGATCCGCGGCCTGCGCGACGGCACCGATCTCGACTACGAGATGCAGATGGCCGGCATGAATGAGACCATGGCGCCGGAGCTGCAGACGGTTTTCCTGCCAGCCAGTCCCTCGGTGCGCACCATTACCGCCACACTTGTGCGCCAGATAGCTTCGATGGGAGGCGACATCCGCCCCTTCGTGCCGGCGGCGGTGGCTGGCGCGCTCACCGCCAAATTCGCGAAATAAATGCACGTCGCCCAAAAGTGGAACCCGGTTTTGGGTAACGACATGCATGAACGAAGATATTCGGAGAAAGATCCCATGCAGCTGAAAAAGCTTGCCTCGTTGCTTGTCATGCTTGCCGGTCTTGTGACCGCATCCGTGTCGGCCTTTGCTGCCGATTCGGAAAACACCATGATCATAACGCTGAAGGACGGCGACGTGACCATCGCGCTGAGGCCCGATCTTGCGCCGAAACACGTCGCGCAGATCAAAAAGCTGGTGCGCCAGGGCGCCTACGACAACGTCGCCTTCCACCGTGTCATCGACGGCTTCATGGCGCAGACCGGCGACGTCAAGTTCGGCAACATGAAGAGCGGCTTCAATGCCGACGCCGTCGGCACCGGCGGTTCCGATCTTCCCGACCTGCCGGCCGAATTCTCCAGCACCGAGCACTACCAGCGCGGCGTGGTCGGCATGGCCCGTTCCGACGATCCGAATTCCGCCAATTCGCAATTCTTCATCATGTTTGCGCCGGCACCGCCGCTCGATGGCCAGTACACCATCGTCGGCAACGTCGTCAGCGGCATGGAACTGGTGGACCACATCAAGAAAGGCGACGAGGCGCAGAACGGGACGGTGACCGAACCCGATCGCATGATCAAGGTGCGCATCGCCGCGGACGGCAAGTAAACCCAAGTTTCAAAAGGATATTCTGACATGGCCGAGATTAAGGACCGCGAGAACGCGCTCATCATGGACACGACCAAGGGCAAGGTCGTCATCGAACTGTTCCCAGACCTGGCGCCCGGCCATGTCGGCCGTATCAAGGAACTGGCGCGCGAAGGTGCCTATGACGGTGTAGTCTTCCACCGCGTCATCGACGGGTTCATGGCGCAGACCGGCGACGTGAAATTCGGCAATTCCAACAAGCCGTCTTTCGCGCCGTCCCGCGCCGGCACGGGCGGCTCCGACAGGCCCGACTTGAAGGCCGAGTTCTCCAATGCCAACCATGGCCGCGGCACCTGCTCGATGGCGCGCTCGCAGAACCCGAACTCGGCTAATTCGCAGTTCTTCATCTGCTTCGACGATGCCGCCTTCCTTAACCGCCAGTACACTGTATGGGGCCAGGTCATCGAAGGCATGGACAATGTCGACAAGATCAAGCGCGGCGAACCGGTGCAGGATCCCGACAAGATCGTATCGCTCAAGGTCGCGGCCGACGTGAAATGACCAGCCGGGCTGTCGCGGCCATCGCACTTGTGCTCGTCGCGGCGGCCACTCCGGCGCTGGCGACGGAATCGATCGTTTGCAGCGCCGACGGCGGCGCGGCATCGATCGACGTGCTGATGGGACACACAGCCGTCATTGCGGTGGCGCGCGTGTGGCTGGATGCCGGCGGCAAGACATGGACCACGGACGGCCAGCCTGGTTCGACGAAAGTCATCGTCGGACAGGCATTCGAAGACGACGAGCGTATGCTGATCGATCTCACTGATGAGGGCCTCAGCTCGATCGTCGCCAAATTGCGGCTGGTCAAGGCCAGCGAGCAGTCCGGTTCCGCAATGGGCGGTACGCTGAGCATAGACGGTGTCGGCGCCTGGGTGGTGACCTGCCCGGAACCTTGAGGCGGGGATTTCTTGCGCGTCGACCTTTTCGACTTCGATCTGCCGGAGGAGCGCATCGCGCTTCGCCCGGCCGAGCCGCGCGACAGGGCCCGGATGCTGGTGGTCAGGCCGGGTGAGGGGCTCGCGGACCGGACGGTGCGCGACCTGCCGTCCCTGCTCGAGACCGGAGATTTGCTGGTCTTCAACGACACCAAGGTCATTCCGGCGCAGCTGAAAGGCATCAGGCGGCGCGGGGAGGCAGCGGCGCAGGTCGAAGCCACGCTGCATATGCGGACGGCGCCCGACCGCTGGCTCGCCTTCATGCGGCCGGGCAAGCGCGTCGCCGCCGGCGATCGCATCCATTTCGGTCATGATGCCAATTCCTGCTTTCTCGGCCAGCTCGATGCGACCGTGATCGAGAAGGGGGAAGGTGGCGAGGTGCTGCTCGGCTTCGACCTGTCAGGTCCGTTCCTCGATGAGGCGCTGCACGCCGTCGGCCACATTCCGCTGCCGCCCTACATCGCCTCCAAGCGTGACGACGACGAGCGGGACCGCAGCGACTATCAGACCATCTATGCCAGGGAGGAGGGCGCCGTGGCCGCGCCGACGGCGGGTCTGCATTTCACGCCGGAGCTGTTTGCCGCGCTCGACGCCAAGGGTATCGAGCGCCGTTTCGTCACGCTGCATGTCGGCGCCGGCACGTTTTTGCCGGTGAAGGCGAACGACACCGCCGATCACAAGATGCACGCCGAAACCGGTTCGGTCAGCCAGGAAACCGCCGAGGCGCTGAATGCGGCGAAAGCAAGAGGAGGGCGCATTGTCGCCGTCGGCACGACATCGCTGCGCTTGCTAGAGAGCGCGGCTGGCGAGGACGGCAGGCTGGCCGCATGGTCGGGCCCGACCGACATCTTCATCACCCCCGGCTATCGCTTCAAGACCGCCGACATGCTGATGACCAATTTCCATCTACCGCGTTCGACGCTGTTCATGCTGGTTTCGGCCTTCTGCGGTTTACAGACGATGCGCGCGGCCTATGCGCATGCCATCGAGAACCGCTACAGGTTCTATTCCTATGGAGACGCAAGTCTTCTGTTCAGGGAGGATAACGATGGACGATGACCTGGAAACCTTCGACCGCGAAGCCTTGTTCGCCGAGGTCAGGAAACTGCGCGCCGGCATCCGCCAACACCGCGACGCCACCGGCCATGATCTGTGCTGGCATCATCCCGACCTCTGGTCGCTTTTGCCTGAAAAGACCGAGCCGGCGATTGCCGTGCCGCCCTGGCCGAAATTCATGCGCGGCTGCATCCGCTACCGGCAGTCGCTCGATAAGCAGGCTCCGGACGCGCCGGTGTTCGACAAAGAGTTCGATGGCTAGGGAGTTCGATGGCTAGGGAGTTCAATGACTAACGCATTCACCTTCAAGGTGCTGGCGACCGACGGCAGGGCGCGGCGTGGTGTAATCACCATGCCGCGCGGGGAAATCCGCACGCCCGCCTTCATGCCGGTCGGCACCGGCGGCACGGTGAAGGCCATGTATATGCATCAGGTGCGCGGCGTCGGCTCGGACATCATTCTCGGCAACACCTATCACCTGATGCTGAGACCCGGCGCCGAGCGCGTGGCACGGCTCGGCGGCCTGCATGAATTCGCCCGCTGGCCGTATCCGATCCTGACCGACAGCGGCGGCTTCCAGGTGATGTCGCTGTCGAAGCTGAGGAAACTGACCGAGAACGGCGTGACCTTCCGCTCGCATATCGACGGCGCCGCCTACGAAATGTCGCCGGAGCGTTCGATCGAAATCCAGGGGCTGCTCGATTCCGACATCCAGATGCAGCTCGACGAATGCACTGCGCTGCCGGCCAAGGAGAAGGAGATCGAGCGCGCCATGGAGTTGTCGCTGCGCTGGGCCGAGCGTTGCAAAACGGCATTCGGCGAGCAGCCCGGCAAGGCGATGTTCGGCATCGTGCAAGGCGGCGACGTGCCGGACCTGCGGCTGCGCTCGGCGCAGGCGCTGAAGGCAATGGAGCTGAAGGGCTACGCGATCGGCGGGCTGGCCGTCGGCGAGCCGCAAGCGGTGATGCTGGAGATGCTCGACATCACTTGCCTGGAGCTGCCAGTTGACCGGCCGCGCTACCTGATGGGTGTCGGTACGCCGGACGACATCTTGAAGTCGGTGGCGCGCGGCATCGACATGTTCGATTGCGTGATGCCGACGCGGGCAGGGCGCCATGGCCTTGCCTACACACGGCGCGGCAAGGTCAATCTGCGCAACGCCCGCCATGCCGACGATCCGCGCCCGCTCGATGAGGAAAGCGACTGCCCGGCCGCACGCGACTATTCGCGCGCCTATTTGCACCATCTGGTGCGCTCGCAGGAGGCGCTTGGGGCGATGCTTCTGACCTGGAACAATCTGTCCTACTACCAGCAATTGATGCGCGACATTCGTGAAGCGGTCGAGGCTGGGAGGTTTGCCGAACAAGCTGAGATCATCACCCAACAATGGGCAAACGGTGACCTGCCCGTCCGCTAGGAACGGTCTTGATGGTCAGGCTCGAGGTGGGGAGCAGCACCTGCCATGAACTGTTTTGAAACGTCTGCCCAATAAGCATTGCCGGACTGCATTGGGCGAGGATCAAGAACCTGTTCGTTTCGGGACAAGTTTCAGTTCCCAGCACGACGGTGCGGACGAACGGCATCGCCGAGCCTTCGCCTTCGTCCTCCGTGGCGGTCCAGCGATGGACGGCTGGATCGTTGCTTGCCATTCTGGCGATCGCCATGATCGGGCTGGTCTTGCGCTTGCTGGGCGCGCGTGGCGACCTTTGGCTGGACGAGATCTGGAGCTTTGCGCTGATCGAGCCGCTGACCTCGATCGACCAGATATTCTGGCGCGTCAATCACGACAACAATCATTTCCTCAACTCGGTCTATCTCTATCTCATCGGCCCCGACGCCTCGCCGGGGATCCAGCGGGGCCTGTCGACAGCACTCGGTGTCGCCACGATCGTCGCGGCGGCGGCGACCGCCGCGCCGCGCGGACGACGGGCGATGATCGCCACAAGCCTGTTGTTTGCCGTGAGCTATCCAATGGTCCACTACGGCTCGGAGGCGCGTGGCTATGCCGGACTGGTACTGTTCACGCTGCTTTCGGTGGTTTTTCTGGAGCGCCGGCTCGACAACAAACGGTGGTCTGGCATGGCCTTGGCAGCGGCGATCCTTTTCGGGTTCCTATGCCACCTCACCATGATCGGAATGGTGGCAGTCCTCGCAATCTGGACCGCGTGGCTCGCTTGGCAGCGTACGGCGAAGATTGACCGTGTCGTTGCGGATCTGGCGTCAATCTTCCTGCCGGGCTTGCTTGCCGTGCTGCCGCTGGCTGCCTGCGTGTTTATCGGTGGCAGGCTGTTCGGCTTCAGTGTCGGTGGTGCTTCGCCGTTCTCGATTGCCGCCTTCGCGCAGGGCTATGGCGGGATGATCTGCTCTCTGTCCGGGCTGCCACCCTGGTTCGGCGACTGGCCCTGCATCGTTGCCGCCTGCGGCCTTGTCTGCCTATCCGCTGGTGTCTGGCGCGATCGCCGGGCCAGCCTCTATGCCGTCGGGATTATCGGACTGCCTTTGCTCATGGCGACGGCACATCTGCCCAACCTCGAGTTTCCGCGCTATTTCATCATCAACGGAACATTGCTGCTGCTTTGGGCCGGCGAGATGATTGGCCGCGGCTTGGATGCTCGCGGGACCGCCAGGCTACTTGCGATGGGAGCGCTGGCGCTCATGGTGAGCGGCAATATTTCGTCGCTGCTCCAGTTCTATCAGTATGGACGCGGCTCCTACGCCGCTATGGTCGATGAGATGACCAGGAACAGCGCTGCCGCCTATGCCAGCAACAGTGATTTCCGCACCGCCATGGTCGTCGATTATTTTGCGGCACGGATGGATCGTCGGGCTTTGCTGGTTCCAGACGATAGGATGTGCGCCGAACGGCCGGCGTGGCTGATCCTCGAGGGGGACGTGGACAAACAAGCTGAACATGTCGAACCGACGGCCGCATGCGCTCTGGCGTATGAACGGGCCGATCGGTCGAGACATTGGGGGTTTTCAGGCCTAAGCTGGACGCTCTACCGGCGACAGGATTGAAACAGCTCTGCCTCTCGTCAAGCGCCCCTCAGGTGCTGAGCGACGTGGACGCGCGCAGGCTGCAGCCGGTGATCCGAAAGCTGCCGTCAGGCTGTAGTTCGAGCGTGTAGACCGCCTCGTAGTCCTTGCCGTCCGGGCCGACGATCAGCACCTGCTGGACGATCGAGGTCGGGCTCGTCTCCCGAACCTTGCCGAAGGAGTAGATCTGCGGCTGGCGCACCGGCGGATAGCCGTTGGTCACCATGTTCATGAAGCTATCGACGGTCGGAAAGGTGCGTTTCACATTCGGTGCGGCAAAGCTGTAGGCCGTCGCTCCGTCATTGGCGATGAAGGCCCTCAACTGACCATCGATGACCGTCTGCGCCGCCTTGACTTCGGCGTCGCCAGCAAAGGCCCGGGATGCGAAAATGAGTGGAACGACTGCGAATGCGAAAAACGTACGGCGCATGGCCTGTCTCCGTTATTCCCCGAGAAGTCGCTGTCCGAAGATACATGATACCATACGCTTTGCAGGGGTTCAGGGTTTCAGCCGAGCACAAATATTCGGCGCGGCAGCCTGTGTCCAAACCGAGCATGCATTGTCGAGGCGAGAACCGCCTGAGCGATGGCCGATGCTTGAAAGGCGGGCGGCAGTCTGCCACAAGGGCCGCTCGATTATACCTAGAGCGTGCGATCTTGGGCAGGACCAGGCAATGAAGGCATTTTTCGTGCAGATAAAGTGCGATCTGGGCAAAGCCTATGACGTTGCCAGCGCTTTGGCCGATGCCGAGATCGCTTCGGAAATCTATTCGACAGCCGGAAATTACGATCTGCTCGCCAAATTCTATGTCGACGACGAGGAAGACATCGGCCACTTCGTCAACGAGAGAGTGCAGATTCTCCCCGGCATCAAGGATACGTTCACGGTCGTCACTTTTCGCGCGTTTTGATCTGCATCCGGCATTTGCCCGGACACGAGGCAAAGCCTGACCACGGCCCTATCGGTGCTGCCTTAATTTTAGGCAACCGCGATATACTGATCGCCGGCGCCTGCCAAATCACCGATTGCGCTTGATTTTCTCCAGCGACGCCAGTGAAATGGCGTCACAGGGGAGTATGCGATTGGCAGCGTTCGATGAAATGCTTCCGGAAGTTTCCGGGCTGAGAAAACCATATTCGGCTTACGATCGCTGGCTGAAGGAACAGGACCCGGCCAGGCTTACCGAGAAGATGCAGGACGCCGAACGCGTCTTCCGCAAGACCGGCATCACCTTCGCCGTTTATGGCGAGCAGGAAGCGTCGGAGCGGCTGATCCCCTTCGACATCGTTCCACGCATCATCTCAGGCAATGAATGGCGGCGGCTGACGCAAGGCATCGAGCAGCGCGTCCAGGCGCTGAACGCCTTTCTCGACGACATCTACCATCGCCAGGAGATCTTGCGCGCCGGCCGCGTGCCGAAGGAGTTGATCGCCAAGAACGAGGCGTTCCTGCCCGAGATGATCGGGGTGCGGCCGCCGGCCGGCGTCTATACCCATATCATCGGCGTCGACATCGTGCGCATCAGCGAGAACGAGTTCTACGTGCTGGAGGACAATGCGCGCACGCCGTCCGGCGTCTCCTACATGCTGGAGAACCGCGAGACGATGATGCAGCTCTTTCCCGAGCTGTTCCAGCAGATCAAGGTTCGGCCGGTGGAGAATTATCCGCAGCTCTTGCGCCAGTCGCTGGCGGCGGTGCGGCCGCAAAGCACCAAGGGCGCGCCGACCATTGCCGTGCTGACGCCGGGCAGCTTCAACTCAGCCTATTTCGAACATGCCTTCCTTGCCGACCAGATGGGCGTGCAGCTTGTCGAGGGGCAGGATCTGCGTGTCGTCGACGGCCATGTCGCGATGCGAACGACCGAGGGCTACAAGCAGATCGACGTGCTCTACCGGCGTGTCGACGACTCGTTCCTCGATCCGCTGACCTTCCGTCCGGATTCCGCCCTTGGCGTGCCGGGCATCATGGACGTCTACCGCGCCGGCAATATCACCATCGCCAATGCGCCGGGGACCGGCATAGCTGACGACAAGGCGATTTATTCCTACATGCCCGAGATCGTCGAATTCTACACGGGCCGCAAGGCGATGCTTGGCAACATCCCGACCTGGCGCTGCTCGGAACTGGACAGCTTGAAATATGTGCTCGAGCACATCGACGAACTGGTGATCAAGGAAGTCCACGGATCCGGCGGTTACGGCATGCTGGTCGGGCCGGCGGCGACCAAGAAGGAATGCGAGGAGTTTTCCAAGAAGCTCGCGGCAAAACCATCGAACTACATCGCCCAACCGACGCTGGCGCTGTCGACCTGCCCCATCCTGACGGACAAGGGGCTGGCGCCGCGCCATGTCGATCTGCGCCCCTATGTGCTGGTTTCCGACCGTATCCAGATCGTGCCCGGCGGGCTGACCCGAGTAGCGCTCAAGGAAGGCTCGCTGGTCGTCAATTCCTCGCAAGGCGGCGGCACGAAGGACACGTGGGTGTTGGATGATTAGCGCGAATACCGAGTGGTAAATAGTGAATAGTGAATAGTGAATAGTGAATTAGTGAATAGATAAGGATGACATGTCGTTGATGTTGGTGAAATGCCCTGAAGTGAAGCACGCGGCGCCGTGCCCTACAAAAATCTGGCCATTCACCCTTCACTATTCACCATTCACTATTCACCACAGGACTGCCTAATATGCTTCTCGGCCGCACCGCCAACGGGCTCTACTGGATGAACCGCTATATCGAGCGGGCGGAAAACATGGCACGGTTGGTGGATGCCGGGCTGCGCATGGCGCTGACTCGTACTCAGAACGCTTCGGAGGAGTGGAATTCGGTGCTGCTCAGCGCCGGCTCGGACGCCAGCTTCACTCAGAAATATTCGGACTACACCGCCGCCAAGGTCGCCGACTACCTGCTGCGCGACACCTCGAACCCGTCGAGCACGATGTCGTCGATCGAAACGGCCCGTAACAATGCCCGCATGGTGCGCACCGCATTGACGCGCGAAACCTGGGAAAGCATCAACGAAGCCTGGATGTCGCTGAAGCGGATGCTGGCCAAGCCGATCGACGAGCGCGACCTGCCCAGCGTGCTCGACGCAATCAAACGCGAGACGGCGCTGATCCGCGGCTCGTTCTACGGCACCATGCTGCGCAACGAGATCTTCGATTTCTCGCAGCTCGGCACTTACGTCGAACGCGCCGACAACACCGCGCGCATCCTGGACGTGAAGTACTACGTGCTGTTACCATCGATCTCCTGGGTCGGCTCGACGCTCGACAACTACCAGTGGGAATCGATCCTGCGCTCGGTGTCGGCGCACCGTTCCTACCGCTGGGTCTATGACGCCGATTACAAGCCGAGCAACATCGCCGATTATCTGATCCTCAACGTTCGCATGCCGCGCTCGCTGACCTTTTGCTATCGCTTCCTGACGGAGCATCTCAAATTCCTGGGTGACGACTATGGTGAGCGCCACGCCTGTCATGCGACGGCCGCCAAGACCCATTCCATGCTGACGGCCGGCTCGATCAAGGACATTTTCGACGCTGGCCTGCACGAATTCCTGGCCAATTTCATCCGCGACAACACCAGGCTCGGCGACGAGATCGCGCAGGATTACAGCTTCTATTGAGCATGATCCCAAAAAGCGGAGACCAGTTTTCGGAAAAGCTCCAAGGACGAGAGCGATGCGGCTGAAGATCACTCACCGGACCGAATACCGCTACGATGCGCCGGTGCATTATCTGTTGCAGCGGTTGCGGCTGCTTCCGGTGAACGGGCGCACGCAGACGGTGCTGTCCTGGGCGCTGAGGATCGAAGGCGCGCGCGAGGAAGTGCGCTTCACCGATCATTTCGGCAATGATACCCGGCTGTTGAGCGTGGAGGGCGAGCGCGACTTCATTACCGTCGAAGCTGCCGGCGAAGTGGTGACGCGCGACACCGCCGGCGTCAGCGGACCGCACCAGGGTTTCGCGCCGCTCTGGCTGTTCGGCCAGGAAACGCCGCTGACGACGATCGGCAGCGGTATTCGCGAGCTCGCTGCCTCCGTAGGCAAGGGCACCGACATCGAAAGGCTGCATCGGTTGATGGCGGTGATCGGCGAGCGCGTCGCTTATACGCCGGGCACCACCAACGCGACGACGCCGGCCGAAGAGGCCCTGGCGCTCAAGACCGGCGTTTGCCAGGACCACAGCCACATCTTCGTTGCCGCCGCGCGCGCCATGGATTTTCCGGCCCGCTATATCAGCGGCTATCTGATGATGGATGCAGCGATCGAGCAGGCAGCAAGCCACGCCTGGGCCGAGGCGCATGTCTCGGGCCTCGGCTGGGTCGCCTTCGATGTCGCCAACGGCATTTCTCCCGACGAGCGCTATGTAAAGGTGGCGACCGGCCGCGATTATCGCGACGCCACGCCGGTGTCGGGAATTCGGCTGGGACAGGCGGAAGAACAGCTTGCGGTCACCGTCACCGTGGAGCAGTAATCCCCGGCAAGATTGTTGCCAAAGAGATTCGATGACCTATTGCGTCGGCCTGAAGATCGATCGCGGGCTCGTGTTCATGTCGGACACGCGCACCAATGCCGGCATGGATTCGATCTCGACCTTCAGGAAGATGCATGTCTGGGAGGAGCCGGGCGAGCGCGTCATCGTTTTGATGTCGGCCGGCAATCTGGCGACGACCCAGGCCGTGGTCAGCCTCCTCGATGAACGCACCAAGGCAGTGGCGGAGCGCCACGCCACGCTGCTCGAAACCCCCTCCATGTACCAGACAGTCCGGTTGGTCGGAGACACCGTCAAGGAGGTCATCGCCAGTTCGTCGCCGGCAGGCGAAAAGGCGGATTCCTATTTCAATGCATCCTTCATCCTTGGTGGCCAGATCAAGGGCAGCGCGCCGCGTCTGTTCATGATCTATCCGGAAGGCAATTTCATCGAATCGACCGACGATACGCCGTTCTTCCAGATCGGTGAGACCAAATACGGCAAGCCTATCATCATCCGGGCTTACGAAAAGACGATGAGTTTCGCCGAGACAGTGAAGCTGCTGCTGGTGTCGTTCGACTCGACGCTGAAGTCGAACCTGTCGGTCGGCCTGCCGCTCGACCTGCTGTTCTATGAAAAGGACACCTTCAAGGTCGGCCTCAAAAAGCGAATAACCCAGGACGATCAATATTATCGCACGATCTCGGACAGCTGGTCGAACGCGCTGAAGACCGCCTTTGCCAGCCTGCCTGATTTTCCCGAATGAAAAACCTTCGTTTTTCGTGCTCTTTGATCGCGGCTCGATGAGGCGCTACGGAGGCGAAGATGAATAGCAACGAATTCCGCGAATGGTCGCTGCGAGCGGCTGAATGGGGCGCCGACTACAGAAACAGCCTTCGCGAAAGACCAGTGCGGCCGCTTATCGAGCCGGGCGAAATCTTCAGAAGCATCGATGTCGCGCCGCCGGAAGACGGCGAAACGATGCAGGCAATCTTCGCCGATTTCGAGCAAAAGATCCTGCCGGGCATGACGCACTGGCAGCATCCGCGTTTCTTCGCCTATTTTCCGGCCAATGCGGCACCGGTCTCCGTCGTGGCCGAGTATCTGGTTTCCGCGATGGCTGCGCAATGCATGCTCTGGCAGACCTCGCCGGCAGCAACCGAGCTCGAGACGCGCGTCATCGACTGGGCGCGGCAGGCGCTTGGTCTGCCGGAGGGATTTTCCGGCGTCATGCAGGATTCGGCCTCATCGGCAACGCTTGCCGCCGTGCTGACCATGCGCGAGCGCGCGCTCGACTGGCAAGGCAACAAGAGCGGCCTGCAAGGCCAGCCGGTAGTGCGGGTCTATTCTTCCGACCAAGTCCATACTTCCATCGATCGGGCGATCTGGGTGTCAGGCATCGGCGAGGCGAACCTCGTGCGCATTCCGGTCGCCGGACGCCTTCGCGCCATGCAGCCGGCGGCTCTGGAAGCGGGGATCGTCGCCGACCGGGAAGCGGGCATGCTGCCGGCCGGCATTATCGCTTGTGTCGGCGGCACCAGCACCGGCGGCACCGACGACGTCGCGGCTGTTGCCGCGGTGGCGAAGCGGCACGGGCTCTATCTGCATGTCGATGCCGCGTGGGCCGGCTCCGCGATGATCTGCCCCGAGTTCCGGCATTTCTGGGCCGGCGCCGAACATGCGGATTCGATCGTCTTCAATCCGCATAAATGGCTGGGCGCACAGTTCGACTGCTCGATGCAATTCATCCGCCAGCCGGAAGACCTCGTGCGCACGCTGGCGATCAAGCCCGAATTCCTGAAAACACATGGCCGCGACGGGGTCATCAACTACTCCGAATGGTCGGTGCCGCTCGGCCGGAGGTTTCGTGCGCTGAAACTTTGGTTCCTGCTGCGTGCGCATGGCTTGGAAAATCTGCGGACCATGATCCGCAACCATGTCGCCTGGAGCGAAGGTCTCGCCACGCGGCTGGCCCGGGAACCGGATTTCGAGATTGTCACGGAACCGATGCTGGCGCTGTTTTCGTTCCGGCACGTGGTGGCCGAAGGCGGGGATGCGGACGAACACAATCTGCGGCTGGTCAACGCGATCAACGATGACGGTCGCATCTACCTGACGCAGACTCGGGTGGACGGGCAGGTGGCGATTCGCTTTCAGGTCGGGCAGTTCGAAACGACTGCGGCGGATGTCGACACTGCGTTCGAGGTCATCACTGAGATTGCGCGTGGCCTGGGTTGACCGGCCTCATCGAGATTGCGCCGGAGCTCTTCTTTGTAGTCACCTGATTTTCATTAGCCAGCTCATGCCTGTTCATAGCTTTCGTTTTCAGTTATAGACAAGAAAAACGAAAACGCGAGGTTGCTAGATGTATCTGTCGCCGCGTCATTCCGAAATTATCCAGATGGCCAAGGATCATGGCCGCGTACTGGTCGAGGAGCTGGCGACGCATTTCAACGTGACGCCGCAGACGATCCGCAAGGATCTCAACGATCTGTGCGACCAGCGGCTTTTGTCCCGTATTCATGGCGGGGCATTGTTCCCGTCCGGCATCGAGAACATGGAATATGAAGCGCGGCGCAAGATCGCCGCCGAGGAGAAGGAGGCGATCGGCCGTGCGGCCGCCAGGCTGATCCCCGACAACGCGTCCCTGTTCATCAATATCGGGACCACGACGGAGGCGGTCAGCAAGTCGCTGCTCGACCACAGCGGTCTGATGGTCATCACCAATAACATCAATGTTGCCAACAGGATGCGTGTATATCCTTCGATCGAGGTGGTGATCGCCGGTGGCGTCGTGCGCGGTTCCGACGGCGGGGTTGTCGGCGAGGCAGCGGTCGATTTCATCAGGCAGTTCAAGGTCGATTTTGCGGTGATCGGCGCCTCGGCCATCGACCATGACGGCGCACTGCTCGACTTCGATTTTCGCGAGGTGAAGGTGGCTCAGGCGATCATCGCCAACGCCCGGCATGTGATCCTGGTGTCGGACCAGACCAAATTCGAGCGCACCGCGCCCGTCCGCATCGGCCATCTGTCGCAGGTCAACACCTTCATTACCGATCGTTGCGACATCCCGTCGGTGCGCAAGATCTGCCAGGAGGCAGAGGTTCAGCTGATTGAAACGTCGCTGTCCTAGAGGTGCCGTTGCGGCATCTGTCGCCAATCATATTTCGTTTGACATTCGTTATCATTTCGAAATAATTCCGCTACGGTTTCGTAAAACCCAAAAAATGTTGCAATGCGAAATCGGAGGAGGACCCTTTTGAGCGCATCACCGATCCATGACATTTTCGTCATCGGTGGCGGTATCAATGGCTGCGGGATCGCTCGCGACGCCGTTGGGCGTGGCTTTTCGGTCTTCCTTGCCGAGATGAACGACTTGGCCAGCGGGACCTCTTCCGGTTCGACCAAACTGATCCATGGCGGCTTGCGTTATCTCGAATTCTACGAATTCCGCCTGGTGCGCGAAGCGCTGATGGAACGCGAGATCCTGTGGAGGAACGCGCCGCATATCATCTGGCCGATGCGCTTCGTGCTGCCATACGCCAAGGGGCTGCGTCCGGCTTGGCTGATCAGGCTCGGGCTTTTCCTCTACGACCATATTGGGGGGCGCAAATTGCTGCCGCCGACGAAAACGCTGGACATGGCCAAGGATCCGGCCGGCAAGCCGCTGAAGCCGCTGTTTCGAAAAGCGTTCGAATATTCGGACGGTTGGGTCAACGATGCCCGGCTGGTTGTGTTGAACGCCCGTGACGCCACTGAGCGCGGCGCAACCATTCGAACTCGTACAAGGGTCGTTAGCGCACGACGTGAAGGCAATCTCTGGACGGTCAGGCTTGAAAACGTGCGGACCGGCGATACCGAAGAGGTCAAGGCGCGGCTGCTGGTCAATGCCGCCGGCCCGTGGGTCGACCAGGTGCTGTCGGCCACCGTCGGCCTGAACGACGTGCACAATGTCCGCCTCGTGCAAGGCAGCCATATCGTCGTCGGCAAGAAGTTCGACGACCCGCGCGCCTATTTCTTCCAGAACCAGGACGGCCGCATCATTTTCGCCATCCCTTACGAGGACGAGTTCACGCTCATCGGCACCACCGACCGGGACTATCCCGGCGATCCGCACGACGTCAGGATCAGTGACGCAGAGATCGACTATCTCTGCGCTGCGGCAAGCGAATATTTCGCGCAGCCGGTCAAACCGTCAGATATCGTCTGGACCTATTCCGCGGTGCGCCCGCTCTACGACGATGGCGCCTCAAAAGCACAGGAAGCCACCCGTGACTATGTGCTGAAGGCCGACGGAGGTGAGGGCGCCGCCCCGATCGTCAACGCCTTTGGCGGCAAGATCACCACCTACCGCCGATTGTCGGAATCGATGCTCGAGAAGATCGAGGGTTTTCTCGGCAAGCGCGGCAAGCCATGGACGGCAAACGCGCCGCTGCCCGGTGGGGACTTTCCCGTCACCGGCTTCGATGCCGAGGTGGCGAAACTGAAAACGGCATACCCGTTCCTCGATGCGCGGCTGGCCCGTCGGCTGACCCGCCTCTACGGCACCCGCGCAAGGAAGCTGCTGGGCCTCACCAAGTCGAACGCGGATCTTGGCCGCAACTTCGGCGCCGATCTCTACGAGGCCGAGGTGCGCTACCTCGTCGAAAACGAATGGGCGGTGACTGCCGAGGATGTATTGTGGCGCAGGACCAAGCGCGGCCTGCGTCTCAGCCGTGAGCAGGCGGCAGTGCTCGACGAGTTCATGCGCGGAATAAGCCGGCAGCACGTCGCTGCTGCCGAATAGGGACGGCCGACTGATGCAGAAAGCCTGGGAGGAGGCATCATGCTGGAACTGAGAAACGTGACGAAGACGGTGGGTGCGGCGGAACATATCCGCGACCTCTCGCTGACGCTTCAGCACGGCTCGCTCAACGTGCTGCTCGGGCCGACGCTCTCCGGCAAGACCAGCCTGATGCGACTGATGGCGGGCCTCGACGTGCCGACCTCCGGCTCGGTCTGGTTCGATGGCAAAGATGTCACCGGCATGCCGGTGCAAAAGCGCAACGTCGCCATGGTCTACCAGCAATTCATCAACTATCCGGCGATGACCGTCTACGAAAACATCGCCTCGCCGCTGCGGGTGGCCGGCACGGAGCAGGCAAAGATTGACAAGGAGGTGCGCAATGCCGCCGCCCTTCTCAAACTGACGCCCTATCTCGACCGCACGCCGCTCAGCCTGTCCGGCGGCCAGCAGCAGCGCACCGCACTGGCGCGCGCCATCGTCAAGAATGCCAGCCTCGTACTGCTCGACGAGCCGCTCGCCAATCTCGACTACAAGCTGCGCGAGGAGATGCGTGCGGAACTGCCGAAGATCTTCGCGGCGGCCGGCACCATCTTCGTCTATGCCACGACCGAGCCGCACGAAGCCCTGCTGCTCGGCGGCAACACGGCAACGCTTTCAGAAGGCCGTATCACGCAGTTCGGGCCGACCATCGAAGTGTTCCGCAAGCCGGTCGATCTGGTGACGGCGAGAACCTTCGCCGATCCGCCGCTCAACACCATCGTACTTGCCAAGAAGGGCCTGGATTTTCTGCTCGAGGGCGGGGTAAAATTACCGGTGCCGGCCGAGCTCTTCGGCATTGCCGATGCGATCTATACGATCGGCTTCCAGCCGCATCATCTTTCCCTCGATCGGCCCAACGCCGCCGCCGTGCCGGTGCGCGCAAAGGTGACGATCACCGAGATCACGGGATCGGAAAGCTTCATCCATCTCGATTTCGCCGATGCCCGCTGGGTCATGCTGACCCATGGCATTCGCGACTTCGAGCCGGACGAGGAGGTCGAGGTGTTCATCGATCCGCGCCACATCATGGTCTTCGACGAGCACGGCCGTGCCGTGGCCGCGCCGAAGCTGGCGGCTTAGGAGGAAGCGATGGCGCGCATCGACGTCAACCATATCCGCCACTCCTATCTGCAGAACCCGCGCACGGATGCCGATTTCGCGCTGAAGGAAGTGCACCACACTTTTGAGGACGGCGGCGCCTATGCGCTGCTCGGCCCATCCGGCTGCGGCAAGACCACGCTGCTCAACATCATTTCGGGGTTGCTGCATCCATCGCATGGCCAGCTGCTGTTCAACGGCAGGAACGTGACCAATTTGTCGACCCAAGAGCGCAACATCGCCCAGGTGTTCCAGTTCCCGGTGATCTACGACACGATGACGGTCTATGACAATCTGGCATTCCCGCTGCGCAATCGCGGCGTGCCGGAGGCCGACGTCGGCCGCAAGGTGCGCGAGACGCTGGAGATGATCGATCTCGCCTCATGGGCGAAGAAGAAGGCGCGCGGACTGACAGCCGACCAGAAGCAGAAGATCTCGCTCGGGCGCGGGCTGGTGCGCTCTGACGTCAACGCCATCCTGTTCGACGAGCCTTTGACCGTCATCGACCCGCATATGAAATGGGTGCTGCGCTCGCAATTGAAGCAGCTACACCGCCGCTTCGGCTACACCATGGTCTATGTGACGCACGACCAGACCGAGGCTCTCACCTTCGCCGACCGGGTGGTCGTCATGTATGACGGCGAAATCGTGCAGATCGGCACGCCGGCGGAGCTGTTCGAGCGTCCGCGCCATACCTTTGTCGGCTATTTCATCGGCTCGCCCGGCATGAACGTCATGCCGGTGGCGATCGACGGCAAGATGGCGCGGCTGGGCTCGCAGCAGATCGAACTGCCGGGCGTGCCCAAGGCGAGCGGCGGCGCCATCGAGCTCGGCATCCGTCCCGAATATGTGCGCCTAGGCAGCCAGGGCATGGCCGTCCGAATCAGCAAGGTCGAGGACGTCGGCCGCCACAAGGTGGTCCGTGCCAATCTCGAAGGGCGCGAGATCGCCGCCGTCATCGGCGAGGACGAGACAGTTCCGGCCGATCCGAAGGTGCGGTTCGATCCGGCCGGCATCAACATCTATGCCGATTCCTGGCGCGTCGAGATGGGAGCCTGAAGTGGAAAAGACCTGGAACAACAGAGCCTGGTTCCTCGTGCTGCCGGTGCTGCTGCTGGTGGCGTTCTCGGCGGTCATCCCGCTGATGACTGTCGTCAATTATTCGGTGCAGGACACTTTCGGCAACAACGTCTTCTTCTGGGCCGGCACGGAGTGGTTCGAGGAATTGCTTTCCTCCAGCCGCTTCTGGCAAGCAATGGTGCGCAACCTGATCTTCTCCTTCATCATCCTGGCAATCGAAGTGCCGCTCGGCATCTTCATCGCGCTCAACATGCCGAAGAAGGGCTGGGGGGTGCCGGTCTGCCTGGTGCTGATGGCGTTGCCGCTGCTGATCCCCTGGAACGTCGTTGGCACTATCTGGCAGGTGTTCGGGCGCAACGATATCGGCCTGTTCGGCTATTACGTCAATGCGATCGGCATAGACTACAACTATGTGCAGGATCCCTACGACGCCTGGGTCACCGTCATCATTATGGACGTCTGGCATTGGACCAGCCTTGTCGTGCTGCTCTGCTATGCCGGCCTGGTCTCGATCCCGGATGCCTTCTATCAGGCGGCCAAGATCGACGGCGCCTCGCGCTGGGCGGTGTTCCGCTATATCCAACTGCCAAAGATGAACCGGGTGCTGCTGATCGCAGTGCTGTTGCGCTTCATGGATAGCTTCATGATCTACACCGAGCCGTTCGTGGTGACCGGCGGCGGACCCGGCAACTCGACGACGTTCCTGTCCATCGACCTCGTCAAGACGGCGCTTGGTCAGTTCGATCTCGGCCCGGCGGCGGCGATGTCGCTGGTCTACTTCCTCATCGTCCTGTTGTTGTCATGGGTATTCTACACCGTGATGACCAATTACGACGCGGAGCGCTGAGATGAGCCGCGCCGACGAGAGGGCCGACAGAGTGAGCGAGACGACAGCTTCGGAAGGGCTCGCCAGCACGCTGCGGCAGGACGAGATCGCACGGCTGATGCGCCGCCGCGGCGAGGAGTCGCGCTGGTGGTGGATCGTGCCGACGCTCTACATCATCGTTCTGCTTTTGCCGATCTACTGGCTCATCAATATGAGCTTCAAGACCAATGGCGAGATCGTCTCGTCGCTGACGCTCTACCCGCACGCACCAACATTGGCGAATTACCGCACCATCTTCACCGACGCGTCCTGGTATTCGGGCTACATCAACTCGATCACCTATGTGGTTATGAACATGGTGATTTCGGTCGCTGCGGCACTGCCTGCTGCCTATGCCTTTTCGCGCTATCGCTTCCTCGGCGACAAGCATCTGTTCTTCTGGCTGCTGACCAACCGCATGGCGCCGCCGGCGGTGTTCGCGCTGCCGTTCTTCCAGCTTTATTCGGCCTTCGGCCTGATCGACACCCATATCGCCGTGGCTCTGGCGCATTGCCTGTTCAACGTGCCGCTGGCGGTGTGGATCCTCGAAGGCTTCATGTCGGGCGTGCCGAAGGAGATCGACGAGACCGCCTATATCGACGGCTATTCGTTCCCGCGCTTTTTCATAAAGATCTTCATGCCGCTGATTGCGAGCGGCATCGGCGTGGCGTGCTTCTTCTGCTTCATGTTCTCGTGGGTGGAACTCTTAATCGCCCGTACGCTGACGACGACCGATGCCAAGCCGATCGCCGCGACCATGACCCGCACCGTTTCGGCCGCCGGTATGGATTGGGGACTGCTCGCCGCAGCCGGCGTGCTGACGCTGATCCCAGGCGCGCTCGTCATCTGGTTTGTGCGCAACTACATCGCCAAGGGCTTTGCCCTGGGGAGGGTATAATGGAGCAGGTCGACAGGAACCCATGGTTATGGGCCGTGCTGTTTCTCGCCTTGGTCGTCGTGGCCTGGATGGCACTTCAAATCGATTTCGTGGCAATGACGGTAGGCTTCAGCGATCCGGCCAATATCCGCTTATGGGGATTTAACCTCTCGTCCAACCTCGACTTTTCCTGGATGGCCTGGACGTGGCCGACGGCGGCCTTCTTTGGGACCATCTTTCTGCTGCTTTGCGGCATGGCGGCGTGGGAATACGTCTCGCCGGGCGGCAATCCGCGCGTCGGCGTGCTGCGCTTCGAAACGACGCGCGGCGACCGCCTGTTCCTGTCGCTGCTTGGCAGCGCCTTTATCCATCTCGCTTGGCTGGGTCTCGTCGGACCCAATCTGTGGTGGGCTCTCGCTCTCTCCGTGGTCTACGCCATCGGCGTGTTCCGCTACGTATAGAGGGGGAATAGTTGGAGCGGCCGCGTGCCGGCGACCGCTTCAGATCGTACTTTAAACTTTAACAGTGGAGGAAATACATGCGACGGCAATTCTTGACATCAACGACTGCGCTTGTCCTGTTGCTTGGGGCAGGCAATGCCTATGCCGGAATGGACGAGGCAAAGGCCTTCCTCGACAAGGAAATCGGGCCCCTTTCGACGCTTTCGCGCGCCGACCAGGAAGCCGAGATGCAATGGTTCATCGATGCCGCGAAACCTTTCGCCGGCATGGACATCAAGGTGGTTTCCGAAACCATCGCCACGCATCAATATGAATCGCAGGTACTGGCGCCGGCCTTTACAGCCATCACCGGCATCAAGATCACGCATGACGTCATCCAGGAAGGCGACGTCGTCGAGAAGATCCAGACCCAGATGCAGACCGGCCAGAACCTCTATGACGGCTGGGTCAACGATTCCGATCTGATCGGTACGCACTGGCGCTACCAGCAGGTGCGCAACCTGACCGACTGGATGGCGGGCGACGGCAAGGATGTCACCAACCCGAACCTCGACCTGAAGGACTTTATCGGCACGTCGTTCACGACCGCGCCCGACAAGAAGCTCTATCAGCTTCCCGACCAGCAGTTCGCGAACCTCTATTGGTTCCGTTACGATTGGTTCAACGACGAGAAGAACAAGGCCGACTTCAAGGCCAAATACGGCTACGACCTCGGCGTGCCGGTCAACTGGTCGGCCTATGAGGACATTGCCGAGTTCTTCACCGGCCGCGAGATCGACGGCAAGAAGGTCTATGGCCACATGGACTATGGCAAGAAGGACCCGTCGCTCGGCTGGCGGTTCACCGACGCCTGGCTGTCGATGGCCGGCAATGGCGACAAGGGCATTCCGAACGGCCTGCCCGTCGACGAATGGGGCATCAAGGTCGACGAGAATTCGCGTCCGGTTGGTTCCTGCACGGCGCGCGGCGGCGACACCAATGGTCCGGCTTCCGTCTATGCCATCCAGAAGTACCTCGATTGGCTGAAGGCCTATGCACCGGCGGAAGCCCAGGGCATGACCTTCTCCGAATCAGGGCCGGTGCCGGCGCAGGGCGCGGTTGCCCAGCAGATCTTCTGGTATACCGCGTTCACCGCCAGCATGGTCGACGCCAGCGCCAAGGCAGTGCTGAACGACGACGGCACGCCGAAGTGGCGCATGGCGCCGTCGCCGCATGGCGTCTACTGGAAGGACGGAATGAAGCTCGGCTATCAGGACGTCGGTTCCTGGACGCTGATGAAGTCGACGCCGACCGACCGCGCCAAGGCCGCCTGGCTCTACGCGCAGTTCGTCACCTCGAAGACGGTCGACGTGAAGAAGAGCCATGTCGGCCTGACCTTCATCCGCGAGAGCACGATCCACGACAAAAGCTTCACCGAGCGTGCGCCGAAGCTCGGCGGCTTGATTGAGTTCTACCGCTCGCCGGCGCGCGTCCAGTGGTCGCCGACCGGCACCAACGTGCCGGACTATCCGAAGCTGGCGCAGCTCTGGTGGCAGGCGATCGGCGATGCTTCGTCGGGCGCCAAGAGTGCACAGGAAGCGATGGACTCGCTCTGCGGCGAGCAGGAGAAGGTGATGAGCCGCATCGAGAAGTCGGGCGTCCAGGGCGATATCGGCCCGAAGATGGCCGAAGAGCATGACCTCGCCTACTGGAACGCCGACGCGGTCAAGAAGGGCAATCTCGCTCCTCAGCTCAAGATCGAGAACGAGAAGGAAAAGCCGGTCACCATCAACTATGACGAGCTGGTTAAGAGCTGGCAGCAATAGGACTGTTTGATGTGGGCGTCAGCGCCCGCATCGCAACACTCAGGGGAGGCGGCATGTTGCCGTCTCCCCTGTTTGCGTGAACGACCGCGACACGTCACGCGTGGTGAAGCCGTAGCACTTTGAATTTGCGCCGACGGGGAGAGAGAATGACCGGGTACATCCTAGCAATCGACCAGGGGACGACATCGAGCCGGGCGATTCTGTTCGATGACAAGATGAAGGTCGTCGGCAGCGGACAGAAGGAATTCACTCAACATTATCCCGCCTCCGGTTGGGTCGAGCACGATCCCGAGGAGATCTGGTCGAGTGTCGTGGAAACGGTAGAGGCTGCGCTGAAGACAGCCGGCTGCGATGCAGCGGACGTCGGCGCGATCGGCATCACCAACCAGCGCGAAACCGTCGTCATCTGGGACAGGGCGACTGGCAAGCCGATCCACAACGCGATTGTCTGGCAGGACCGCCGCACCGCGCCGCTGTGCCAGAAATTGAAGAAGCAAGGGCTGGAGAAGAAGTTCGCGAAAAAGACCGGCCTGCTGCTCGATCCGTATTTCTCCGGTACCAAGATCGCCTGGATGCTGGACAAGGTAAAGGGTGCCAGAAAACGCGCCGAGAAGGGCGAACTGCTGGCCGGCACCATCGACAGTTTTTTGATCTGGCGCCTGACTGGCGGCAAGGTCCACGCCACGGACGCCACCAATGCCTCGCGCACACTGGTCTACAACATCGAACAAAACGCCTGGGACGACGAACTGCTTACCATCCTCGGCATACCGGCGAAAATGCTGCCGCAGGTGAAGGATTGTGCCGATGATTTTGGAATCACGGACAAAAGCCTGTTTGGCGCGGAGATCAGAATCCTCGGTGTGGCCGGCGACCAGCATGCGGCGGCGATCGGCCAGGCCTGTTTCGAGCCAGGCATGATGAAGTCGACCTACGGCACCGGTTGCTTTGCGCTGCTCAACACCGGCAGCGATCTGGTTCGTTCGAAGAACCGGCTTTTGACCACTATCGCCTACAGGCTGAACGGCAAGACCACCTACGCGCTGGAAGGCTCGATCTTTATCGCGGGCGCCGCCGTGCAATGGCTGCGCGACGGCATCAAGGTGATCGGCAAGGCTGAGCAGAGCGGCAAATTGGCAGCGGAAGCCGATCCGACGCAGAACGTCTATCTGGTGCCGGCTTTCGTCGGGCTCGGCGCGCCGCACTGGGATGCCGGGGCGCGCGGCGCCATCTTCGGGCTGACCCGCAATTCGGGGCCGGCGGAATTTGCCCGCGCGGCACTGGAATCCGTTGCGTTCCAAACGCGCGACCTGCTTGACGCCATGCGCAAGGACTGGAAGGGCGCCTCGGCCAAGACCGTGCTCAGGGTCGATGGCGGCATGGTGGCGTCGAACTGGACCATGCAGCGGCTGGCCGACATTCTCGATGCGCCGGTCGACCGGCCGACAATTCTCGAGACGACTGCGCTTGGTGCGGCATGGCTGGCCGGCTCGAAAGCGGGGGTCTGGCCGAAGGCCGCGGAATTCGCCAGGACTTGGGCGCTCGAGCGCCGGTTCAAGCCGGAGATGGATGCTTCGACACGTTCCGCCAAGCTGGCGGGTTGGCGCGATGCTGTGCGCAGGACGCTAAGCATGCAATAAGCACGTAGCCACCGAATTCCCAACCTTGTTTAATGAGGCTGGGCGGTGGCTGCTCGGATGCGTGGGTCGGCTCGGAGAGCGGGTCAGGCAGGGTGAGGGTCCATGAAACACCCAGATTGGTATCCTGCCTGGCGCCAAGAGGCTATCGAGCAACTGAACGCCAAGAATAGACGCTTGCAAGATGATTTCGGCGTCGGCAGTTGGCCTCGTTATGATTACGACCTCAAGACCGGAAAGCTTCTTTTCTCAGATCAAGGTGTCGTCAAGGTCGTCGCCGAGATCCAGGTTGCAGGCTCAACAAGTGGCAAGGGTGGCAATTGGCTTTGGGCCTGGGGAAATTCAAACCTGCCTAGCGACCTGATCACCGACGCCCAGTTGGTCCGATCCTTCGGGGAGAAGAACGGCGTTGACGAACTAACTCAGGTTTTTGTGACGGATAATGACCTGACCGTGCTCGGTTGGGAACTGACCGCCGTAATGGCTCGAATTTGCAACGCCCAAGGACCTACCGTTCTCCTCGTGGCGAAGGAGGAGGCCTCTATCTGATCATCAAGAGCATCAATTGGGCAAACTGACCCTGAGGTCTGCCTGCCGGCCATTCGAGACGCGATCACAGTGGCGGAGACCTCGAAATTTCGTCGCCCAACACAAACCCGCGCCGTTTCGGGCGCGGGCTTGCAGCTTCTAATCTACGACTCAGTAAGGCGACCGGCATTGCCGGCGCGGACCGTAATTGGGCTGGTACGTGTTGTCAGAGGCACGATAGCTCCGATAACGGTCATAGCACCACTGCACGTGGGCATCGCCGCGATACACGCGATTCTGATTGTTGATGATGGCGCCCGTAATCAGCGCGCCTGTAGCGAAGGCCGCCAGCGGGAACCAGTAATCGCCGTGACGGCGATAGCCGCGACGATATTCGCGATAACCGCGATGGCCACGCCAATACATGTCGTCGTTACGGGCAAAACTGCGCCGGGAGAAATCGCGACGCGAGAAGTCGCGGTTGAAATTCCGGTGCCTCCGCCACGGCTCGTACTGGACAGTCTGGACATTCGAGGTGAGCCCCTGGGCCGGGGGCGCATAGCTGGGCTGAGCGTTGACTGGCACGATCTCCGCGGCAGCGAATGAGATCGAAAGAGTGGTCGCCAGCAGGCCCGACATGATCCTGTTCATAGTCTTCTCCTTGAAACGCGTGTCCCTTATCGCGGGAAACGGGCAGGCTGCGCAAATTGTTCCGCTAAAAATCCCAAGTTGCTGATCCGCAAAGGTTCTCCCGATTTGCTGCTTGCCTTTACCCCCATAGAAGGTGAGCTTCGGCCTTGCGCGGGAGGGAGGCCGTTCCGTCGACGCCGAGGCGCTCCGCAAGGCATGACGACACTGCGGGAAAGCCCGGTTCGCGAGTCGTCTTTTTCCGGTTGACCGGCAGAGGCACTCTCCCTATGTTCCGCGCAATTTCGAGGGCGGCCTTTCTGAGCCCGCGGGAGCGCGTAGCTCAGCCGGTAGAGCAACTGACTTTTAATCAGTAGGTCATGGGTTCGAATCCCATCGCGCTCACCAAAATCCGATAAGATTCAGCACCTTCTTGCAGGCGGGGAGGTGATCGCGGCCCGGTCGTATTAGCCGCTGGCGCCATCGTCCATCATCGTGCCTGTGAGTGCCTCATAGGCCCTGCTGCACAGCTGAGAACGCGGACAATCCTTCACAACAAGCACTGGCGCCACGGGTAAGAACCGCTGCGGCAAGGATTTGTACACCGAGACGGACAGCGCTTACCTTCCTGCCGAACACGCCGGCCAAGAAAAAGTAGAGACCCTGGGCCATGCAGGCTGCCGTCAGAATGCCCAGAAGCGTGCTGGTCGCTCTTGCGAAGGGCGTTATGTAGCCGTCGGGAAAACCCAGCATGCCGAGATCCGTCGACCATTTCAGCGCCAGCACGGCGCTCAACGCTGCCCAAACGAGGGCCGTCGTACGAGTGAACAGCGTCTGCCTTGGCTTCTCACCTAGATCGGCCATGGAATCACGTCGGAATTGCGTGCCGGGACATGCGCAAGCTCTCGGTCAAATCAGCGAGACATTGCCGCCAGCATGGCGCTCGAGCCGTCCGGCGAGGTCGAGCTCCAGCAGCACCATGAACACTTGGGCGGGATGCAGGCCGGTATGGCGGATGATCTCGTCGACTGCTACCGGCGTCGGGCCAAGCGCCTCGACGACGCGGTCGCGGTCGCCCTCGCGCGGCGGCGGAGTTGCCGAAAAGTCGGGCGGCTCTTCAAGCGGCGATGTCCTTGGCGCCCACGCGCCGACCAGCGGCGCGATCGCGCCGGTGATATCGGCGGCCTCGGTGACAAGAGTGGCGCCGTCCTTGAGCAGGCCATTGGCGCCGGCGGCGCGCGGATCGAGCGGCGAACCGGGAACGGCGAAGACCAGCCGGCCCATCTCGCCGGCCAGGCGGGCGCTGATCAGCGAGCCGGAGCGCTGTGCGGCCTCGACCACCACCAACCCCAATGCAGCACCCGCGACAAGCCGGTTGCGGCGCGGGAAATCCTGCGCGCGCGGCTGCCAGCCAAACGGCATTTCGGAGATGATGGCGCCGCCGCGCTCGGCAATCTCGTCGCATAGGCCGGCATTTTCGGGCGGATAGGGCAAATCGAGGCCGCCGGCGAGCACGCCGATTGTGCCGGTCGAAAGGCTGCCCTGGTGCGCGGCCGTATCGATGCCGCGCGCCAGGCCGGAGACAATGCCATAGCCGTCGCGGCCGAGGTCCGCC
The DNA here is from genome assembly GCF_040320985.1 of Mesorhizobium sp. M0571. NCBI lineage: Bacteria > Pseudomonadati > Pseudomonadota > Alphaproteobacteria > Hyphomicrobiales > Phyllobacteriaceae > Mesorhizobium > Mesorhizobium sp. M0571. Next base: position 44,531 of record NZ_JAMYQT010000017.1, on the reverse strand, counting down.
GCCAGCATTCGCGCCATCTTGATGCCGGCCAGCGAGGCGTTGCGAGCGCCAACGATGGCGACCGCTGGCAAGCGGAAAACCGCACTATTGCCCCTGACCGCGAGCAGCGGCGGCGGATGATCCATGCTTTTCATCAGCGGCGGATAATCCGCCTCGCCGATGCCGACGAAGCGGGCACCGGCCCGCCTGGCTGTCTCCAGCTCCGCCTCGGCCTCGGCAATGGACGGAATGCGGACGATTTTTTTGGCGCCGCCCGAAATCATCAGCTCGGGCAGCATCGCAAGTGCTGCTTCGGCCGAACCAAACCGGTTGATCAGGTCGCGAAAGGAAGCTGGGCCGACATTGGGCGTGCGGATCAGGCGAAGCCAGCTCAGCCGCTGCCGGTCGCTGAGGCGCGGACCGGCGGCGGGCTCGCTCATTCCTTGGCCCCGATCTTGCCCTCGGTGCCGGCAAGCAGCCGCGCAATGTTGGCCCGATGTTTCAGGATGACGATCAGGCTCATCACTGCGAAAAGCCCAGCAATCTGCGGTGTGCTGAGGAAATAGAGGGCGATTGGCACGACGACCGCTGTCGTCAGCGCCGCGAGCGAGGAGTAGCGGAACAGGAAAGCCACTGCGAGCCAGACGACGGCGAAGATCAGCGCCACCTGCCAGGCAAGGCCGATCAGCACGCCGAGATAGGTGGCGACACCCTTGCCGCCCTTGAAGCCGAGCCAGACCGGAAAAAGATGGCCCAGAAACGCGCCGAAACCAGCCCAGAGTCCGAGCTCAGGTGCAAAGCGGCCGGCGATCAGCACGGCCGCGGTGCCCTTCAGCGCATCGAGCAGCAGGGTGGCCGCGGCGAGGCCCTTGTTGCCGGTGCGCAGCACATTGGTGGCGCCGATGTTGCCGGAGCCGATGTTGCGCACGTCGCCGAGGCCTGCGGCACGGGTGATCAGCAGCCCGAAGGGGATCGAGCCGAGCAGATAGCCGAACACCAATGCCAAGACGGGACTGTAAGTCATTGTTCCCCCCGAACTTTCCTTGGCTGAGTGGATTTCAAGGCGCGATCCCTGTTCCGTCCTAGGCCGAAAACACTGTGCGGCCCGCCACCATGGTTTGCAAGACCTTGCCCTGTAGCCGCGCGCCTTCGAAACAGGTGTTTTTCGAGCGCGAGCGGATGCCGCTCTCGCTGACGATCCATGGCTCGTCCAGAGCGACGAGCGCAAGGTCGGCCAATGCTCCCGGTTTCAGCGTGCCGCCGGGCAGGCCGAACAATCTTGCCGGCGCGGTCGACAGCGTCTCGACCAACCTGAGCAGCGTCACGTCGCCATTGTGATAGAGCCGCAATGCCGCGCCCAACAAAGTTTCCAGCCCGATGGCGCCGGCCGCAGCATCGGCGAAGGGCAGGCGCTTGGTGTCGACGTCCTGCGGGTCATGCGAGGAGACGATGATGTCGATGGTACCGTCCTTGACCGCCTCGATCATCGCCAGCCGGTCTTCCTCGGCGCGCAGCGGCGGCGTCAACCGGAAGAAGGTGCGGTACTCGCCGACGTCGTTCTCGTTGAGCGACAGATTGTGGATCGACACGCCGGCGGAGACGTTGGCGCCATCGGCTTTTGCGCGCGCTACCGCGTTTGTCGCCATAGCCGTCGAGATCTTGGCAGCGTGATAGGCGCCGCCGGTCAGCCGCGCCAGCGCGAGATCGCGCTCCAGGGGGATCGATTCGGCCTCGCGCGGAATGCCGGCAAGGCCAAGCCAGCTTGCGTAAAGGCCCTCGTTCATCACGCCGGCCGAGGCGAGATCGGAATCCTGGGTTTCATGCGCGATGACGCCGCCGAAATCGCGCGCATAGGTCAGCGCGCGGCGCATCACCAGCGCGCTGGCGATCGAATGCCGGCCGTCGGTGAAAGCGACCGCGCCGGCCTCGCGCAGCAAGCCGAACTCGGTCATCTCGCGGCCTTCCAGCCCCTTGGTGATCGCTGCCGCCGGAAAGATGTTGACGATGGCAGTGTCCTTGGCGGTGCGCAGCACAAACTCGACCAGTGCCACATTGTCGATCACCGGGTCGGTATCGGGCATCATGACGATTGAGGTGACGCCGCCGGCCGCCGCAGCAATGCTCGCCGAAGCGATGGTCTCGCGGTGTTCGCCGCCCGGTTCGCCGATGAAGACGCGGGCGTCGATCAGTCCGGGGATGATGACCTTGCCGGTGCAGTCAATGATCGCGGCGCCCTCGGGCGCGCCCTGGTTCAAGGCCGCCTTGCCGGCCGCAACGATTTTGCGGCCCTCAATGATGACGGCGCCGACCTCATCGATGCCGCGCGAGGGATCGACGATGCGGGCTCGGTTGAATACCGTAGTGCTCATGCGCCACGGCCCTCATGGTTTCGACGGGAGTCGAGCAGGGCTTCCATCACCGCCATGCGCACCGCGACGCCCATCTCTACCTGTTCCTGGATGACGCTTTGCGGGCCGTCGGCGATCTCGGAGGCGATCTCGACGCCGCGGTTCATCGGGCCGGGATGCATGACCAGCGCACCGTCCTTGGCCGCTTTCAGCTTCTCGGCGTCGAGGCCGAAATAGCGGAAATATTCGCGCACCGAAGGTACGAAAGCGCCCTCCATGCGTTCGCGCTGCAGGCGCAGCATCATCACCACATCGGCGTCCTTCAGGCCCTCGGCCATCGAGCGGGTAACGATGACGCCCATCTTCTCGATGCCGGCGGGCAAAAGCGTCGAAGGGGCTACGACCCGTACCTGGGCACCAAGCGCATTGAGCAGAATGATATTGGAGCGCGCCACGCGCGAATGCAGGATGTCGCCGCAGATCGCCACGATCAGCTTCGACAGCGGACCCTTGGCGCGGCGGATGGTCAGCGCGTCGAGCAGCGCCTGCGTCGGGTGCTCATGGGCGCCGTCGCCGGCATTGATCACCGAGCAGCCGACCTTTTGGGCAAGAAGTGCTGCCGCGCCCGCCGATTGGTGGCGGATAATCAATATGTCGGGGCGCATGGCGTTCAGCGTCATCGCCGTATCGATCAGCGTCTCGCCCTTCTTCACCGAAGAGCTCGCCACGGACATGTTCATGACGTCGGCGCCGAGCCGTTTGCCGGCCAGCTCGAACGACGATTGCGTGCGGGTCGAGGCTTCGTAGAAGAGATTGATCTGAGTGCGGCCGCGCAGCGTCGATGTCTTCTTGTCCGATTGCCGCGAGATGGCAACGGCCCGGTCCGCCCGGTCGAGCAGAAGCTCGATGTCGGCGGGGGAAAGATCGCGGATGCCTAGAAGATGGCGGTGGGGATAAAGTGGCAGGGACGATGCGTCGGTCATCTCAAGTCGCTGCTATAGGGGGGAGGCTCCGCGGCTGCAAGCACCGGCTTTGGATTGGATCGGTTCTCCCCGGTATTTTCGTCGCGCGCCGCCGGCCATAGGCTATAAACCGCCTTGGCTTTGGATTCGCAGACTTCAGGTGATAAGGACGAAGCGTGACCGACGACGTGACCAACCAGCCGCCGCCGCTGGCCGGCGGCAACGCCTGGCGGGGCGATCCGTTGCTGATCCAGCTTGCCGAGCGCTTTTCCGATCCGGTGCGCAAGGACGTCGATGGGCTTGGCCGTTTCGTTCTGACGCATGAGGCGCAGGAGTTGGCCCGTCTTGCCAATGTCGAGACGCCGAAGCTCAGGACCCATGACCGCCAGGGTCGGCGCATCGACCAAGTCGAGTTCCACCCAGCCTATCACGCGCTGATGCGTCGCTCGGTTGCCAACGGGCTGCATTCGTCGGTCTGGGAAAACGGTGACGCCGAGATCGGCCGCCGCCACCAGGTGCGCGCGGCGCGCTTTTACCTCACGGCCGAGCTTGAGACTGGGCACCTCTGCCCAATCACCATGACCAGCGCTTCGCTGGCAGCGCTGATGGCCAGCCCAAAGCTGTTTCGCGAATGGGCGCCCCGGGTGACGACGCGCAAATACGATCAAAGCCAAAAGCCGCCGGTCGAAAAGGCCGGGCTGACGCTCGGCATGGGCATGACCGAGAAGCAGGGCGGCACCGATGTCCGTGCCAACATCACCAGGGCGGAGCGCGCCGGCAGCGGTTTTTATCGCCTGACCGGCCACAAATGGTTCATGTCGGCGCCGATGTCGGATGCCTTCCTCGTGCTCGGACAGGCGCCGGAGGGATTGTCGTGCTTTCTCGTTCCCCGCTTGCTTGGCGACGGATCCGGCAACGGCTTCCGCTTTCAGCGTCTGAAGGACAAGCTCGGCAACCGCTCCAATGCGTCCTCCGAGGTAGAATTCGTCAATGCCATCGGCGAGATGGTCGGAGAGCCCGGCGCCGGCGTGAAGACGATCATGGACATGGTGACGCTGACGCGGCTCGATTGTGCCGTCGCCTCGTCGGCGATCATGCGGGCCGGACTGGCCGAGGCCGTCCACCACACGCGTCACCGCCAGGTGTTTGGAACCAATCTGATCGAGCAGCCGCTGATGCAGCGTGTGCTGGCCGACATGGCGCTCGATGTTGCCGCCGCTACCGCGCTGTCGTTCCGGCTGGCGCGCTCCTTCGACGAGGCAGCAGGCGACCGTGGCGAGGCGGCCTTCGCTCGCGCCATGACGCCCGTCGTCAAATACTGGGTCTGCAAGATCGCGCCGCCGCTGCTCTACGAAGCGATGGAGTGCCTCGGCGGCAATGGCTATGTCGAGGAGGGGCCACTCGCCCGCTACTATCGCGAAGCTCCGGTCAACGCGATCTGGGAAGGTTCAGGCAACGTCATGGCGCTCGACGTGCTGCGCGTGCTCGGCCGCGCGCCCGGCCTGTTCGATGATGTGCTGGCCGGCATCGACCGCGATCTCGGCGCAGGCGGACGCGGCACCGTCGGCGTGCTCAAGGCGGCAATGCAGGTCGCGGCAACGGACGAGGGCTCGGCCCGGCTGTTGACGGAGCAATTGGCGCTGTCGGCGGCGGCGGCGGAATTGCGCCGCCTGGGGGCAGGGCGGATCGCCGACGCCTTCGTGGAGACGCGCCTCGCCGGCCAGTGGCGCAACACCTATGGCATGCTCGATTCGCGCCATGACGCGCGGATGATCATCGATACGCTCTATCCGCCGATCAACTGATCAACCAAGGTCGAAGACGGGTTTTTCGCTGCCGCTTTTGCGCGCCCTGTGGATGATCGTTAACCTTAACGAATGGTTTCCATTGCGGCGGCCGGTGGCAAAGCCCAGTGTTATGGTTAAGGTAAGGACTGTTCGGCTTGACCGGCCTTTGCCCTGCGGAGCAGGAGCGTCATGCGGCATATTTTGAGCTCTTTTCTGGCATTGCATTGGGCGGCAGTTTTCGCCCTGCTGGCGTTCATCTGCATCGATGGGAATCGTGGCGTCGCGACGGCACTTGGCGTGCTCGGCGTTCCCGTCCAGGACACTCGGTTTTCCGATCTCGAAAACGCCGTCGTCGTGGCGCCGCTCGCCGTAGCGCTACTTGTCGTCGCGGTGCTGTTCTGCTGGGCCTTTGTTGAAGCACTGACGAGCGACGCGACCAACCCGGACCCCGCCGACAGCGTCGTGCGGATCGCCTTCATCTCCGCCTCGGGCGTGCTGTCGCTGATCGTCATCGGCGGCGCTGCGCAAGGCATCAATGGGCTGTTCATGGTTGTCGCGGTGCAATTAGCGGCCCTTCTGGCGTCCTACGTCGCGATGCTCGCCGAGCGGCGGTCAGCTGTTGCCGCGGCGGCTCCGGGCACCGGCGAAATCCGTGCGGCCGCGCATGTCATGGCCAAGGCAGCGGCGCACAATTCCTCGCTTGCCCGCATTTCCGGCCGGCTGGATTCGAGGGATGACCGCTGATGCGCACCTTGTTCGCACTGTGGGCGGCTCCGCTCCTCCTGTTCTGGGGCTGGTTCTTTCTGTCGCTCAACGACATCAATTTCGGCTACGTCATGCTGAGCCGTCAATTGCATGACCTGGTCTTCCAACTCTATGGGCAGATGCTCGGCGTCGATCCGGCGCTCATTCCTGGCATGGTGGCAAAAGCTTGCGTCTTCGACGGGCTGCTGCTGATGGCGTTCTGGGCATTTCGCCGCCGCAAGGCGATTGGCGGCTGGATCAAGGCAATGCGCAACCGCTATTTCGACCAGGCATCGACGCCGAGCGCCTGAAGCCGGTCGAGAACGCCCTGCAGGATAAAGGCCGCCGCAGCCGAATCGATCTTGCCGGCACGTTTCTTGCGGGAAAAATCCATCTCGATCAGTGTCCGCTCGGCCGCTACCGTCGACAGTCGTTCGTCCCAAAAGACGAAGGGCAGATCGGTCAATCCAGCCATGTTGCGGACGAAAGCGCGGGACTTCTGGGCGCGGGGGCCTTCAGAGCCGTCCATGTTGATGGGGAGGCCGATCACCACGGCGCCGGCATTTTCGTTCTGCAGCAGAGCGAGCAGCACTGCGGCATCGAGCGAGAATTTCCTGCGCATGATGACAGGGCGAGGATGCGCGAAGGACAAGCCGCGGTCGGAAACCGCCACGCCGATCGTCTTGTCGCCGAGATCGAGCCCGGCCAGGGTCTTGCCGCCGTCGAGGCGTGCCGGCAGCTCCTCGATGGTGATGATGCTCAACGGCTTTTCCTTTGCCCACGACGCGGCGCTTCCTATACGCGCAAAGCGTGCCGTGGCACTTTAATTTCGCCGTCGGCGTTCTATCCTCTACCGAGGCAAAAATCGAGGAAAGCATTGATGAAACTGACCTGGTACGGACATTCGGCATTCCGCATCGAAATCGAAGGCGCGAAAATCCTGATCGACCCCTATCTGGTCGGCAATCCGTCATGGACAGGCGGGTGGCAAGGGCCGGCCGAAGGGGTCACGCACGTGTTGCTTACCCACGGTCACAGCGACCACATCAGCGGCGCCGTAGAAGTGCTCAAGAAAAGCAGTGCGATGCTGGTCGCCAATTTCGAGATTTGCATGTACCTGGTCGGCAAAGGCGTCAGTGACAAGCAGATCAACCCCGGCAATATCGGCGGTACCGTCGATTGCGGCGGCTTCACCACCACTTTCGTTCAGGCTCTGCATTCGTCGTCCTTTCCGGGCGAGGGCGGCCAGAACACCTATCTCGGCAATCCGGGCGGGCTAGTCCTGCACTTCCCCGAGGACAAGACGCTCTACCACATGGGCGACACCGACATTTTTTCCGACATGGCACTGATCAACGAGCTGCATGAACCGAAGATCGGCATCGTGCCGATCGGCGACCGTTTCACCATGGGCGGCGCGGTGGCAGCGCTTGCCTGCCAGCGTTTCTTCAAGTTTGAGACGGTCATTCCCGCCCACTTCGGCACATTTCCGATGATCGACCAGACCGCCGACAAGTTCGTGGCCGGGCTGGACGGATCAGGTGTGAAAGTGGCGTTGCCGAAGATCGGCGAGACGATTACGCTGTAAAAACAGTGAGCCGGGATGAAGACATGGGTCTGAGGAATTCTCTTTGCATATCGATGCTGGTTGCCGCGTCGCCGGCGCTGGCCGCGGAGGATTTCATCAAGGGCGTCTATCTGCAATCGGAGGATCTCTGCGCGCAGGCCAAAAAGGATACGCTGCAGACGGTGATCGAGGGCGGCAATATCGTGCTGTCGGCAAACGGACTGGAAAGCATCGAATACAATTGTGAGTTCCTGCAGATCACCAAAGCCACACGCTCGCCAAGCTGGGCCGTGACTGCCATATGCCAGGAGCCGGGCTACGTCTTTCCCGATGTTCTCTCGCTGACACAGATGAGCCCGAAGCAGATCGATCTGGTTTCGGTTCGGCCTGCCGCGGACCAAAGCGAGCAGAGCGGCAACAGCGGCAGCTATTTCCTCTGCGACGGCGTGGCGATGCCATAGGGCAGTTGTCGGCACGATGCATGTTGCGCGGCACGCTCTGCGCCGCTATAGCGCGCACTGGTTTTCCCGAGGCAGAGCTATGTCCGTTGATCTTCAGACCGTGAAGCGCGTCGCGCATCTCGCCCGCATTGCGGTGAGCGAGGAGGACGCAGAACGCATGACCGGCGAATTGAACGCTATTCTGGGTTTTGTCGAGCAGTTGAACGAGGTCGATGTTTCCGGCGTCGAGCCGATGACCTCGGTCACGCCGATGGCAATGAAGAAGCGCCAGGACGTGGTCACCGACGGCGGCAAGGCAGCCGACATCGTCGCCAATGCACCGGCGACCGAAGAGAACTTCTTCCTCGTGCCAAAGGTCGTGGAGTAACAGGCCGATGGCAATCGAGATCGCCGCGGAGACGCCGCTGCAGGACGATGTGCTTGGGCTGGTCGAGGAGCTCAATGCCACGCTGCTGGAGCTGACGCCGCCGGAGCATTGCTACCATTTGACGGTCGAGCAAATGGCCGATCGGGACACGACCGTCTTCATCGCCCGCGATAATGGCCTTGCCATTGGCTGCGGCGCGCTGAAGCGCCATGATGCAGTCGTCGGCGAGCTCAAGCGCATGTATACGCGGCCCTCGCATCGCGGTCGCAAGATCGGCGCGAAGATCGTCGAGCGGATCGAGACGCTGGCACGCGAGGAAGGGCTGAAGCGACTGGTGCTGGAGACGGGCGACCGTCATCCCGCCGCCTGGACCGTCTACGAACGTGCCGGTTTTTCGCGCTGCGGCCCGGTGCTGGATTATCCCGATTCCGAGTGGTCGGTGTTTTACGAAAAGAGCCTTGCCTGATGAGCGACCTGACCCAGCTGACGATTTCGCAGGCCCGCGCCAAGTTGCGCTCCAGGGAGATCACCGCCACCGAAATCACCGAGGCCTATCTATCGGCGATCGAGCGAGCCAATCCGGCGCTCAATGCCTATGTCGTGGTCACCGACGACAAAGCGCGCGACATGGCCAAGGCCTCCGACGCGAAACTGGCCAAGGGCGAGGGCGGGTCGCTCGAGGGTATCCCGCTCGGCATCAAGGATCTGTTCGGCACCGAAGGCGTCCACACTCAGGCCTGCAGCCATGTGCTGGATGGCTTCAAACCGCACTATGAATCGACCGTCACCGCCAATCTGTGGGCGGATGGCGCCGTCATGCTCGGCAAACTCAACATGGACGAATTCGCGATGGGCTCGTCCAACGAGACTTCGTATTACGGGCCCGTCATCAACCCGTGGCGGCGTTCGCGCCTCGACACGGTGGTGATGCCGACGACGCACCAGGGCGAGGGCGGCTTCGTTTCGGCCGGCGGCACCAAGACCGCGCGCACATTGGACAATGCCCAGCTGGTGCCGGGCGGTTCGTCCGGTGGCTCGGCATCAGCCGTCTCTGCCTTCCTATGCGCCGGCGCCACCGCTACAGACACCGGCGGCTCGATCCGCCAGCCCGCTGCCTTCACTGGCACGGTCGGCATCAAGCCGACCTATGGCCGCTGCTCGCGCTGGGGCGTCGTCGCCTTCGCCTCGTCGCTCGACCAGGCCGGGCCGATCGCGCGCGACGTGCGCGATGCCGCGATCCTGTTGAGGTCGATGGCTTCGGTCGACCCGAAGGACACGACCTCCGTCGACCTGCCGGTGCCGGATTACGAGGCGGCGATCGGCCGCCCGATCAAGGGAATGAAGGTCGGCATCCCCAAGGAATATCGTGTCGACGGCATGCCCGAGGAGATCGAGGCGCTGTGGCAAAAAGGCATTGCCTGGCTGAGGGATGCCGGCGCCGAGATCGTCGATATCTCGCTGCCGCACACGAAATACGCGCTGCCAGCCTATTATATCGTAGCGCCCGCCGAAGCCTCGTCCAACCTCGCCCGCTATGACGGCGTCCGTTACGGGTTACGCGTGCCCGGCAAGGACATTGCCGACATGTATGAAAAGACCCGCGCCGCCGGCTTCGGCCGCGAGGTCAAGCGCCGCATCATGATCGGCACCTATGTGCTTTCCGCTGGCTACTACGATGCCTATTATCTGCAGGCGCAGAAGGTTCGCAATCTGATCAAGCGCGACTTCGAGAATGTGTTCGCGGCAGGCGTCGACGTCATCCTGACGCCGGCAACGCCGTCCGCCGCCTTCGGCATCGCCGACGAGGACATGGCCGCCGACCCGGTCAAAATGTATCTCAATGACATCTTTACGGTGACGGTGAACATGGCCGGCCTGCCCGGCATAGCGGTTCCGGCCGGGCTCGACGCCAAGGGGCTGCCGCTCGGCCTGCAGCTTATCGGCCGGCCCTTCGACGAGGAGATGCTGTTCCAGACCGCCCATGTCATCGAACAGGCGGCCGGTACGTTCCAGCCGGAGAAATGGTGGTAGGATCGTTCCTCATCTAGCGGGGTGAGGATGATGTTCTTCTATCTTTCCAAGGTTCTGTGGCTCTTCGTCCAGCCGTTGAATCTCGCGATCATCGTGCTGCTGGCTGGGTTGCTTGCGGCATTGGTCGGGCGCAAGAGGCTGTTTGCCACCGGCAGCGTGCTGGCATTCCTTGTCCTTGCACTCTCGGCGTGGACCTCGCTCGGCGTAGTGATGCTTAATCCGCTCGAGGAGCGTTTCCCCAAGCCACCCCTGCCGGAACGAGTTGACGGCATCATTGTGCTGGGCGGCGGTATGGAGAGCGCCATCAACTTCGTCCGCGGCGGCTATGAACTCAACGCCAGTGGCGATCGAATGGTCGAGGCAGCCGTGCTGGCACGGCGTTTTCCGACAGCGAAGGTCGTCATTTCAGGTGGCCCCATTGCACTGGTCCGCGAAGACGAGGGCGATGCGGCGACAGCTCCACGCCTGTTCACTGCGCTCGGCGTGACGGCCGATCGGCTGGTCCTTGAGGGCAAATCACGCAACACTTACGAGAATGCGGTCTTCACCAAGCAACTGATCACGCCAAAACCGGGCGAAACCTGGCTGCTGGTGACCTCGGCCTTCCACATGCCGCGCGCCAAGGCGCTGTTCGACAAAGCCGGCTTTCCGACGGTTCCGTGGCCGGTCGACTACCGCACCTCCGGCAAGGAAGGCATCGGCCTGTTCCGCACAGATGCCAACGAAGCGCTGCAGACCACAACCATCGCGACCCGTGAATGGATCGGGCTGATTGCCTACTGGCTGTCAGGCCGGATAGACCGGCCTTTTCCGGCGCCGGATGTTGGGCCGGGCGGCTGACCGAGCACTGCTTGTCGCGCCGCGGAGAAAAACTGCCGGCGCACCAGCACCGCCAGGAGCAGCAGCGTCGACAGGACGAACACTGCAGGATCGACGAACCAGCCGAGATAGCCGATCGAGAAGAACACGCCGCGCAGGCCGGAATTGAAATGCTTTCCGGCCAGCATGTTCATGCGCGCCGCACGCCAAACCGCGGTTTCGGTGACAGAGTTGCGAGCCGCTTCGCCATGTGGAATCGGCACCGCGCCGATCAGGATCGAGCAATAATTGAACAGCCGGTAAGCCCAGCCGAACTTGAAGAAGGAATAAGCAAGGATCAGCACCAATCCGAACACCTTCATCTGGAAGGCCGCGCGGGAAGAGGTCGCACCCAACGGCAGATCGCTTAGCACCGCGAGGACCTGGTCGGAGGCGCCAAGCAAGGCAAAACAGCCACCCAGCGCGATCAGCGAACTGGAGGCGAAGAAGGCAGTCCCCTGTTGAAGACCGGCCATGATAGCGGTGTCGACGATGCGGATTTCGCGCTCGGCCATGGTCCGCATCCAGGCTTCGCGTTGGACATTCATCGCCGTCGTCAGCGACATGCGGCTGATCAGCTTTCCGTCTGAGGCGAGCGTATGCAGCACCCACACGGCAAGGAAGAACGCAAGCGCCGCGAGGTCGGCCGTCGACAGATGGAAGGAATCGCCCATGCGTTTGCTTTTACCACAAGCGGAGGGGCCGCTTCGATGGCCGAAGCTGGAATGTCGCTGCCGGAGCAAACAAGGTCGGCAGGCGCAGCGCCGCAATCTTCAAAACAGCGGAAAACATCATGGGAATTCCTATATGTAGACCTCAACAGGGTCCCAGGAGAAAACGCTCACGTGTTCCTTTCGGTTTTCGACCTGTTCAAGATCGGCATCGGCCCATCGAGTTCGCACACGATGGGGCCGATGACGGCTGCGCGGCGGTTTCTCGACGAGATTGCGGGAGACGACTGGCCGCGCCCGGCTGGCGCCAAGGTAGACCGGATCGCGGCCAGCCTGCATGGCTCGCTCGCCTATACCGGCATCGGCCACGGCTCCGACCGTGCCGTGGTGCTCGGCCTTGCCGGCCAAACGCCGCAGACGGTGGATCCTGACCAGGCGGACGGCATCGTCGCTCGCATCACCGCCGAGAAGCGGATTTCGCCGCTCGGCCATCCGTCCTATCGTTTTGACCCGGCAACGGATCTGGTGCTGGATCGCAAGACGCCGCTGCCGGGTCACGCCAATGGGATGGCCTTCTCTGCCTATGATGCTGGCGACCGGTTGCTGCTCAAGCGCATCTATTATTCGATCGGCGGCGGCTTCGTGGTTTCGGAGGAAGAGCTGCAGCGGATGAAGGCAAGGGGCTCGGCGACAACCGAAGGCAAGAAGGTTCCATATCCGTTCAAGAACGCCGTCGAAATGCTGTCGATGGCGGCGAAAAGCGGCCTTTCCATTGCCGAGATGAAGCGCGTCAACGAGGAAACGCAGATGTCGCGCGAGGAGCTCGACGCTGGCCTCGACGACATCTGGAGCGCCATGAAGAGCTGCATCGAGCGCGGCCTGTCGAAAGACGGCATAATGCCGGGCGGACTGAAGGTTCGCCGTCGCGCGCGGATGCTGCACGACAAGCTGCAGGAGCAGTGGCAGCAGAACCGGCCCAACCCACTGCTCGCCAATGACTGGCTGTCGATCTATGCCATGGCGGTCAATGAGGAGAACGCTGCCGGCGGCCGCGTTGTCACCGCGCCGACCAATGGGGCGGCAGGCACATTGCCAGCGGTGCTGCGCTACTGGCTGCATTTCCATCCGGAAGCCGACCAGCCGAGCATCCGCGATTTCCTGCTGACCGCGGCGGCGGTCGGCGGCATCATCAAGACCAATGCCTCGATCTCGGGCGCCGAAGTCGGCTGCCAGGGCGAGGTCGGTTCGGCTTCGGCAATGGCTGCGGCGGGATTGTGCGCCGTCATGGGCGGTACGCCCGAGCAGGTCGAGAACGCCGCCGAGATCGCGCTGGAACATCATCTCGGCATGACCTGCGACCCTGTCGGCGGGCTGGTGCAGGTGCCGTGCATCGAGCGCAATGCGCTTGGCGCCGTCAAGGCGGTGACCGCCGCTTCGCTGGCCATCAAGGGCGATGGTGTTCATTTCGTGCCGCTCGATGCGGCGATCGAGACCATGCGCCAAACCGGCCTCGATATGAACGAAAAATACAAGGAAACCAGCCTTGGCGGATTGGCCGTCAATGTCGTGGAGTGCTGAGCGCCAATCTGGCGGCCATGACCACCACTGTGGAGAAGTCGATCAAGCCGTTGACGGGTTCGTGTGCTGGACTAAACCTTAGACGATGCCTCTCAATCTCATAAAGCTTTGCGTCGGCTGTGACAGCGTCGAGGATCTGGAAGAGTGGATCGCCTTCCGCCTCGACGAGCGGCGCCGCGCCGGCGAACCGGCCGAGCACTACCACACCACCCGCATGGTGCCGACGCGCGGTGCCGAGATTACCGACGGCGGCTCGCTCTACTGGGTGATCAAGGGCAATGTCCAATGCCGCCAGCTGATCACCGAAATCCGGCCCTTCACCGATGACGACGGCATCGGCCGTTGCCATCTGATCCTCGATCCCGAGGTCGTGCGCACCGACTGGCAACCGCGCCGTGCATTCCAAGGCTGGCGCTACCTGAAGCCGGCGGACGCGCCGGCCGATCTCGGCAAGGGCAAAGCCGGGCTGGTCGAGATGCCGCCGAAGCTCAGGCGTGAGCTTGCCGATCTCGGCCTGCTCTGACACCAAGAACCGCAACGCCAAGAGCACCGGCCGAAGCGTTTGTCCGCAGTTGCCATCATCACCGGTCCTCCAGGTCGCCTTATCTGGGCTTGCAAGCCGGGGAACAACGCCACATCTTGAATGTCATGAGCGACAAGAAGCAGCCCGTGCCTGCAAAGGCCAATCCTGCGCCGGTCGAGTCCCAATCGAGCACCAGCGAGATCGAGGCCTTTCTCCGTCAGGCAAGGACGCTCGCTGCATCGGCAACGGGTTCAGGCAGGCTGATCCTTTCCCTCGACGCGACGATGAGCCGCCAGCCGACTTGGGATCTCGCCTGTGCGCTGCAGGCCGAGATGTTCGACGCCGTCGGCAAGGCTGGGGCGCTCAAGGTTCAACTGGTCTATTTTCGCGGCCTTGGCGAGTGCCGCTCATCCGCATTCGTCACCGATACCGAAGCTCTGAAGCAGCTGATGACGCGGATCGACTGCCGCAGCGGCCACACCCAGATCGGCAAGGTGCTCGCCCATGCGCTGAAACAGACGGCGGCGGCGAAGGTCAACGCGCTGGTCTATATCGGCGATGCGATGGAAGAAAATATAGACGATCTGGCGGAAAAGGCCGGCAGCCTAGGCCTGCACGGCGTTCCTGTCTTCGTCTTTCAGGAAGGCCATGATGCCGATGCAGAAAAGGCGTTCAAGGAAATTGCGCGGCTGTCCAAAGGAGCCTGGTTCCGGTTTGATCGGCGGGCTGCCGCGACCTTGGCCGGCCTGCTTTCGTCCGTCGCCGTTTTTGCGACCGGCGGGCTGAAAGCATTGGAGGCCCGGGGCAGGCCGGAGGACCGGCTGATGATCGAGCATCTGCGGGGCGGCGGAAACTGATGGGCGCGATTATCGCTTTTGTAGCATTGCTCCTGGTGCTTCTCGGCATGCTCACCGTCTTCCTGCGCGCCGACCCGGCGAAGCTTGCAGGCGGCATGAGGACGCTTGGACCCGTGCTGCTCGGGCTGGTTGGCGTCGCCGTGCTGCTGGTCGGGCGCGAGGGCATCGGCGGCTTGATCCTGTCGGCCGCGCTCGCCTGGTACGGCTCCATGCGCATGAATCGGCCGGCGGCAAAACTGGCACCAGGCAAGCGTTCGACGGTGCGTACTGCGGCGCTTGAGATGGAACTCGATCACGATACCGGCGGCCTCGAAGGCCTCGTGTTGGCCGGGCGCCATGAAGGCAAGATGCTTGGCTCGATGGGGCTTGCCGAATTGCAGCAACTCTATCGCGAGCTCGCCGGCGATCCGGAGAGCCGCCAATTGCTAGAGACGTATCTTGACGGCAGATTTCCCATCTGGCGCAAAGACGCTGATGCGAATGGTGGCGAAGGGCTGGGTGTTGCGCCAAGTTCGGGCGCCATGACTAAGGAGGAGGCCTACAAGATCCTTGGTCTTGAAGCGGGGGCTGCCGCGGCGGATGTCCGCAAGGCGCACCGCCGCCTGATGCAGCGCCTGCACCCCGATATCGGTGGCACGTCTTTCCTGGCGGCGCGGATCAACGAAGCCAAGGACGTCTTGCTCTCCAATCACAACTAGTCTCCTTCGACGCAGAACTTTCGGGAAGGTATCTTTCGCGCCCTTACTGCCGGACGGCGTAGCACTCGATTTTCTTCTTTTTCAAAGCGTTACAGGCTTTCCAGGCGGCGGTCTTCGAACCGAAACCACCGAACCGGGCGCGGTAATAGGTGACGCCGTCCTTGTCGAAGGCGACGGTGAAACCAGCGGCATCAGCTAGAACGGAGGGCGCCTCCTTCGTCGTCTTGTCGAGGAAAGCCTTCGCTTCTGACTGTTTTGGAGAAGAGGCGACCTGTATTGCCCAGCCGGATGGCACCGACGCCGTATTGACGGGATCGACCGCCGCCGGTTCGGCATAGGCCGCGACGACCCGAGCCGTCGCGATATCGTCCGCTGTCGCCACGGTCGCTGTCTTGACCTTCTTGGTCTGAACGACGGGAGTGGTTTCTTCAACGCCGGGCGCATTTTCCTCGACAAGAGAGGCAACGGCATCGTCGTCCGGCTTACTGTCCGGCGTCGGCGCGTCATGCTTCGGCAGAAACACCTTGGCCAGGGCTGAAATCGGATTGCCGCCGCCGGCCTTGGCAATCAACATGCCGCCGCCGCGCGACGACGCCTTCGGCATGTAGGCATTGATCAATCCCGCCATCTGGCTGTCGCGGCTGCCGCCGGACCTGCCGCCCATGACCACCGCTACGATGCGCCGATCGCCATCCGAGACCGAGGAGACCAGATTGTAACCGGAGGCCCGGGTATAACCGGTCTTGATGCCGTCGACGCCCTTGATGCGTCCGAGCAGACGGTTATGGCCGTTGATGCGCTGCCGTCCGTAAAGAAACGAGCGCTGCGAGAAATAGCCGTAATATTGCGGAAAATGCTCTCTCAGGGCGATACCGAGCAGCGCCATGTCGCGCGCCGTCGTGAACTGGCCGGGATCAGGCAAGCCGTTGGCGTTGCGGAAAACGGTTCCCCTCATGCCGAGCGCCCGCGCCTTGGCCGTCATCATGCGGGCGAAATTAGCCTCATTGCCGCCGAGCATCTCGCCAAGCGCCGTTGCGGAATCGTTTGCCGATTTGGTCACCATCGACAGGATGGCGGTCTCGACCGTGACCGAGCCGCCCCGCTTGACGCCGAGCTTCGTCGGCGGTTCGGCAGCGGCATTGGCCGAGAACACGACCGGGGAATTCCTGCTGATCCTGCCGTTCGCCAATGCCTCGAAGGTCAGATAGAGCGTCATCATCTTGGTAAGCGAGGCCGGATAGCGCCGGCCATCGGCATCCGACGAATAAAGCACCTTGCCGGTCTTGGCATCGATGACGATGGCCGCCGACTTGGCCGCCATGGATGAGGCTGCGTCCGCGACGACGAAGGTCATCGCCATAGCGAGCATCATGATCGTTTTGAGGGGGGACGCGGATTTGGAAACGAAGCCCGACAACGCCTTACGCACTGATAGTTCCTTTGAATTTCCGTTGCCTTGGAGGCGGCAAAGGGTCCTGCCTCACCTCGGGCCACGCTAACGCGGGCAGCGTTACCAATCCGTTTATGGTAACCGCCGCGTTCACCATTTTCTGCGGGATTGAGCTTTTCTTTATTCGAATCTTAGCGATTGCCGGCAGCTCACGGTGCGCATTGCCGCGGAAATCTTGACTTTTGTGCATTGCACAATATAATTACATGCATTGCACAACGCGGCCCGGACAAGGCGCGTCCATCGTCCAAGGTAACCGTTCAAGGGAATGCGTGAAATGACCCAGACCTATGAAGATTTCAGCAAATACGGCAAGGAATTTGCCGACACCGGATTGAAGAGCTTCGCGTCGCTGTCCAAGGGTGCGCAGGCCATCGCCGCCGAGGCGGGCGAGTACACAAAGAAAAGCTTCGAGGCCGGCAGCGCCGCTGTCGAGAAGCTCTTTTCCGCCAAGTCGCTGGACAAGGCGATCGAAATCCAGTCCGACTACGCCAAGCAGTCCTATGAGAGTTTCGTCACCGAGGCCACCAAGCTCGGCGATCTCTATGCCGAGCTCGCCAAGGAAGCCTACAAGCCGTTCGAATCGATTGTCGCCAAGGCGAAGTAAATTCGACGAACGTTCCGAGCCGGCCCTTGGGCCTGCAAAGACAAACCCGGTCGCGAAGGCGCGGCCGGGTTTTTTCATGCCAACCCGAAATCGGGGGCCTTGCAGTCTTCACGATTTGAAAAATCGGTCAAGTTGGCCACCTAGCCATATTGTCAGCTAAACAGAAGGGCTTAAAATCGTTCATCGAGCACCTACATGTCGAGCATGCATGAGGATTCGAAAGAGGCAGGACTACGTGACTACAGGTTTGACTGCCACGAGCTACGTGGTGCGAATGCAAAACGGCAGCAACGGCAATGAGGCCGGTCGCGGCACGGCCGTCATCACGCGTACAAAAACCAAGACCAAGAAGCCCAGTCTGTATCGGGTCCTCATCCTTAACGACGACTACACACCCATGGAGTTCGTGGTCCACGTGCTGGAGCGTTTTTTCCAGAAGGACCGCGAAGCCGCCACACGCATAATGCTTCATGTTCACAATCATGGGGTGGGCGAGTGCGGGGTCTATACATTCGAGGTGGCCGAGACCAAAGTGTCTCAGGTCATGGATTTCGCCCGACAGAATCAGCATCCGCTGCAATGCGTGATGGAGAAGAAGTGAGGTAACATGCCGGCTTTCTCCCAAGGCCTGGAAAAGGCGCTTCACCAAGCGCTGACGCTCGCCAATGAGCGGCACCATGAATATGCAACCCTTGAACATTTGCTGCTCGCCCTGATCGACGACACCGAGGCGGCCGCCGTCATGCGTGCCTGCAACGTCGATCTCGACGAGTTGAAGCATACGGTTCTCACCTATATCGATACCGAGCTCGACAATCTCGTCACCGGCTACGACGAGGACTCCAAGCCGACTGCCGGTTTCCAGCGCGTCATCCAGCGCGCGGTGATCCATGTGCAGTCGTCAGGCCGCGAGGAAGTGTCCGGCGCCAATGTGCTCGTTGCCATCTTCGCCGAGCGCGAGAGCCATGCCGCCTATTTCCTGCAGGAACAGCAGATGACCCGCTATGACGCGGTCAACTACATCTCGCATGGCATCGCCAAGCGCCCCGGCGCTTCCGAGACGCGGACGCCGCGCGGCGCCGACGACGAGCAAGGCAGCCAGAGCGGGGCCGAGCCGCAAGAAGAAGGCGGCAAGAAGAAGCAGCAACAGGATGCGCTGACCGCCTATTGCGTCAACCTGAACAACAAGGCCAAGGCCGGCAAGATCGATCCGCTGATCGGTCGCGAGAGCGAGATCAACCGAACCATCCAGGTGCTGTGCCGCCGCTCCAAGAACAACCCGCTCTATGTCGGCGATCCCGGCGTCGGCAAGACGGCGATCGCCGAAGGCCTCGCCAAGCGCATCGTCGAGGGCGACGTTCCCGAAGTGCTGCACAATGCCACCATCTTCGCGCTCGACATGGGCACGCTGCTGGCCGGCACCCGCTATCGCGGCGATTTCGAGGAGCGGCTGAAGCAGGTCGTCAAGGAGCTCGAGGACTATCCGGGCGCCGTGCTGTTCATCGATGAGATCCATACCGTGATCGGGGCAGGGGCAACCTCCGGCGGCGCCATGGATGCGTCGAACCTGTTGAAGCCCGCGCTGTCGTCCGGCGCCATCCGCTGCATCGGCTCGACCACCTACAAGGAGTTCCGGCAGTTCTTCGAGAAGGACCGCGCGCTGGTGCGGCGCTTCCAGAAGATCGACGTAAACGAGCCGACCGTCGAGGATGCCATCGAGATCATGAAGGGCCTCAAGCCCTATTTCGAGGAGTTCCACAAGGTTCGCTACACGAGCGAGGCGATCAAGGCTTCGGTCGAACTCTCGGCGCGCTACATCAACGACCGCAAGCTGCCGGACAAGGCGATCGACGTGATCGACGAGACCGGCGCCTCGCAGATGCTGGTGCCGGAAGCCAAGCGCAAGAAGACCATCGGCATCAAGGAGATCGAAGCCACGATCGCCACCATGGCGCGCATCCCGCCGAAGACGGTTTCCGCCGACGACGAGAAGGTGCTGCAAGGCCTCGACATCGAGCTGAAGCGCGTCGTCTACGGCCAGGACACCGCGATCACCGCGCTGACCTCGGCGATCAAGCTGGCGCGGGCCGGCCTGCGCGAACCGGAAAAGCCGATCGGCTCGTACCTGTTCTCGGGCCCGACTGGCGTCGGCAAGACCGAGGTCGCCAAGCAGCTTGCCGCCTCGCTCGGCGTGGAGCTGATCCGCTTCGATATGTCGGAATATATGGAACGCCACACCGTTTCGCGGCTGATCGGCGCGCCTCCCGGCTATGTCGGCTTCGACCAGGGCGGCCTTCTGACCGACGGCGTCGACCAGCATCCGCATTGCGTGCTGTTGCTGGACGAAGTCGAGAAGGCGCATCCGGATCTGTTCAACATCCTGTTGCAGGTCATGGACCACGGCAAGCTGACCGACCATAACGGCAAGCAGATCGACTTCCGCAACGTCATCCTGATCATGACCACCAATGCGGGCGCATCCGATGCGCAGCGCGCGGCGATCGGTTTCGGTTCGACCAAGCGTGAAGGCGACGATGTCGAAGCGATCAACCGGCTGTTCACGCCGGAGTTCCGCAACCGTCTCGATGCGATCATTCCGTTCGGCTCGTTGCCGATACCGGTCATCCATCAGGTGGTACAGAAGTTCGTCATGCAGCTGGAAGCGCAACTTTCCGAGCGCGGCGTGACGTTCGACCTGTCGCAGGAGGCAATCGCCTGGCTGGCCGACAAGGGCTATGACGAGCGCATGGGCGCCCGGCCACTTGGCCGTGTCATCCAGGAGCACATCAAGAAGCCGCTGGCCGACGAGGTGCTGTTCGGCAAGCTCAAGAAGGGCGGCACGGTGCGTGTCACCGTCGAGAAGAAGGAAACCGGCGAGACCGGCCTGAAGCTCGAATCGCTCGCCGACGAGGCGCCCGTCAAGCCGAAGAAAGAAGAACCGGACGACGCGCCGAAGAGCAAGAAGGCTGTGGCGAAAAAGCCCGCCGCGAAAAAGGCGGTGGCGCAGAAGCCGGAGCCTAAGGGCAAGGATGGCGGCAAGCGCAGCCTGGTGCCGCAACTGCCGCGTAAGAACTAACGAACCTGCAAGTCAAAAAAGCCCCGGAAACGGGGCTTTTTTCATGAAGCGATAGAGCGCCGGCAGCTGCCGAGCGGCTTCGCGCCAGCTCAGTCTGCCAGCGCCGTCCGTATCTTGCCGGCGTTCTCGGCCAGGACTTCAGGCTTTTCCATCTGTCCGCTGTGCGGCTTCAAGGCAATGCCCTCGAAGCGCGGAATGACGTGGACGTGGAGGTGGAAGACGGTCTGGCCCGAAGCTGGTTCGTTGAACTGCATGACTGTGACGCCATCGGCATCGAAGGCCTTCTTTACCGCCCGCGCAACTTTCTGGACGTGAGCGAAGAGCGGGCCAAGCACTGCCGGATCCGCGTCGAGCAGGTTGCGCGACGGCGCTTTCGGCACCACCAGCGTGTGACCCGGTCCTTGCGGCATCACATCCATGAAGACGATGACTGCATCATCCTCGTAGACCCGGTGCGAAGGGATTTCTCCGCGCAGAATTTTTGCGAAGATGTTGCTGCTGTCGTAGGTTGCTTCGGCCATGGCGCGCACTCCGGTTCTTGGCTCGCTATCTCGTGTAGCGAAGCCGTTCCGGGCGGGCAAGACGATCGGTTGAGATCGGCCATGCCGGCCCGCGGCTGAGCGATTGGGACTTGCTACTCTACTCAGCCAGGTCCTTGCGGAACGGGGTATGCTCTTCCAGATATTCGCTCATCCGCTCGACTTCGTGGCGCTCGCGTTTGAGGTAATCGGCCACTGCATTGCGCAGACCGGGATGGGCGATGTAGTGCGCTGAATGCATCGTCACCGGCCGGTAGCCGCGCGCCAGCTTGTGCTCGCCTTGCGCACCGGCTTCAACCACCCTCAGCTTGCGCGAGATGGCAAAATCGATCGCCTGATGATAGCAGACCTCGAAATGCAGGAAGGGGTGGTCCTCGATGCAGCCCCAATTGCGGCCGTAGAGCGCGTCGGAACCGATGAAGTTGATGGCGCCGGCAATGTAGCGTCCGTTACGCTTGGCCATTACCAGCAGGACATCGTCCGCCATGCGTTCGCCGATCATGGAGAAGAAATCGCGGTTGAGGTAGGGCCGGCCCCATTTCCTGCTGCCAGTATCCATGTAGAACGCGAAAAAGTCGTCCCAGGCCTTTTCAGTCAGATCCTTACCGGTCAGCCAGTCGATCGAGATGTCGTCGGCGAGCGCCTCGCGCCGCTCTTTTTTCATCGCCTTGCGCTTGCGCGAGGCCAATGTCCCGAGAAAATCGTCGTAGCTCGAAAAGCCTTCGTTGAAGAAGTGAAACTGCTGGTCGGTACGATGCAGGAAGCCGGCTGCCGCCAATATCTGGACATCATCCTCCGGCGCGAAGGTGACATGCGCGGAAGAAACGCCGCGCTTATCCGTCACCGCCTTCAGGCCGGCCGCAAGGCCGGCTTTGACGGTGTGGCTGTCCTCGCCCTTGCCGACCAGCAGGCGAGGGCCGGTGACGGGCGTGAACGGCACCGCGCATTGCAGTTTCGGGTAGTAGCGCCCGCCGGCGCGTTCGAACGCGTCCGACCAGCCATGGTCGAACACATATTCGCCCTGGCTGTGCGACTTCAGATAGCAGGGGACCGCACCGAGCAGCTTGCCTTGCGCGGTTTCCAGCCTGAGATGATGACCCTGCCAGCCGGTGCGTCGAACGGCGCAGCCGGAATCTTCCAGCGCGCTCAAAAAAGCGAATGAAACAAGCGGGTTGTAGGCGTTTTCTGCATCGCTCCGCGTAGTGCCACCGAGGCTGTCCCATTCGGTGCGAGTGAAGGCGCCGATGCCCGCGGCGATGCGGATCGACAGCTCCGCGTTCGCCGTTTGTCTTTCGCAGTCGTCCCCTTGATCCATGAGGCTTACTTAAGCTCGCTGCGGACCCATACAAGCCCGCTCAAGCGAGCCGTACAAGATCGGGCTCAAATCCTTCGAACGTCATCTGGTCGGCAAATCTGAAGGTCAGGTCGATGGCAGGTTGATCATGCACTGTCCAGGTGATCACCGGCATGCCGAGCCTTTCACGTACGAACGAGACGAACCGGTTCGGCAGGTCGCCGGCGGCGTAGGAGGTGAAGGCGATATCATGCGCCAGCATGGCGAAATGCGCCTCGATCAGCTGGTTGTCCTTGCCATAGGCGGTCAGCCCGCCAGGTATGCCGGGCGCATGTTTCGGGAAATCGCGGATCAGCCAATGGTCGAACGACATGATCGCGGTCTTGCCCTTGTAGCGCTTGAGCATCTTGCCGACGCTTTCGACCAGGCCTTCGTCGTGCCCGGCAGCGCCTTTCAGCTCAACAACCATCGACACACGGCCGTCGACCAGATCAAGCGCCTGCTGCAGCGTCGGCAAATGGTCGGCGGTGCCACCGACCTTCAGCGCCGTGATTTCGGCAGCCGTACGCTGCCAGACGAAGCCGTCCTCGCCGGTCAGCCGCCGCAGATCGCCATCGTGGATGATGACGGGGACGCCGTCGGATGACAGGTGGACGTCGCATTCGATCGCGTAGCCGCGCTCGGCTGCCGCGGCGAAGGCGGGAAGCGTGTTCTCCCACCGCGTCTTGTTCATGTCGTGCAGGCCGCGATGGGCGACGGGCCGGGCAGTCAGCCAGGAAAGATCGGTCATGGTCGCAGTCCCGGTCATTCGACTTCGAAGATCGCTTCGATTTCCACTGCGGCATTAAGCGGCAGGGAGGCGGTGCCGACGGCGGAGCGGGCGTGCTTGCCGCGATCGCCGAGCACTGCGACGAGAAAATCGGAGGCGCCGTTGGCAACCAGATGCTGCTCGACGAAGTCCGGCGCCGAGGCGACGAAGACGGTGATCTTCACCAGGCGCTGGATTTTCTCGAGATCGCCAAGTGCCGCCCTGGCCTGCGCCAATATGTTGATCGCACAGTATTTTGCGGCTTCCTTGCCGGTTGCGGTGTCGACATCGCGGCCAAGCAGTCCGCTCGTCTGGAGCTTGCCCTCCATGAGCGGCAATTGCCCCGCGGTGAACAGCAGATTGCCTGACCTGCAATAGGGCACGTAATTGGCGGCGGGCGCGGCGGCGGCCGGCAGCGTCACGCCGAGATCGCTTAGTCGCTTTTCGATTGTTTCGCTCATGCTATTTCCCTATTGCTTGAAGGCGCCGCGCAGGCCGGGCCGAAATTGCTATTTTTGCCTCGCTTCCGCCACGACTTTTTTTAAGCTGGACTATCTTTCCATGCGGCCTGCCATTAGCCGCGATGATCGGAGCACCCTATGCGCGCAACGCGCCTCGCATTCCACGCCGTTCTTCTGACAGCGGCTTCCTGGGCGGCTCCCGCTTTTGCGGTGCCGGCGCTGCAGGCGCATCGTGCCGTCTATGATATTACCCTGGACAAGGCGTCGGATCGCTCGGGGATCACCGGCATCACCGGCCGCATGGTCTACGAGTTCAACGGCTCGCCCTGCGAGGGCTATACGGTGAAGTTCCGTTTGGTCACCCAGATCGTCACCAGCGACAACACCAGGCTGACCGATCAGCAGATGACCACCTTCGAGGATGCCGAGGGCAAGACCTTCTCCTTCGTGAACAAGTCCTTTGTCGACCAGAACCTCGATAAGGAGGTCAAAGGTACCGCAACGAAGGAGGCCAATGGTCTCAAGGTCGAAATCGACAAGCCCGAGAAGAACAGCCTGGAACTCGCCGCGACCCAGTTCCCGACCCAGCAAATGGTTGAAATGATCGGCAAGGCGGAAAAGGGCGAACGTTTCTACGAAACCAACCTGTTCGACGGCTCGGAGGATGCCAACAAGGTGATGACCACCACCGTCGTCGTCGGCAAGCAAGCCGATGCCGACAAGACCGATCCGGAAGCGCCGGCGCTGGCCAAGCTCGCCACCGACAAATACTGGCCGGTCGACATCGCCTATTTCGACGATACCGACAAAGGCGGTGAAGAGGTGCCGGAATACCGGATCAGCTTCAAGCTGCACCAGAATGGCATCACGCGCGATCTCGTGATGGACTACAACGATTTTTCGATGACCGGCAAGCTGGTCAATCTGTCGCTGTTCGATCAGCCAAAGACCTGCCCGCCGAAATGAGCTCGAACCGACGGCAAGCTGCCGCCGGCTGCTCTCCGCGATAGTGGCGCTTGATCTTGCGGGGCATGTTGCACCGACTTGAGCATGCCGCAATTGCATATCAACGTTTTACGACGGTAGGCGCCGGGGGGAGCAGGTTGAGCAGGATCGATGTGTTCGTGGCGCCGCGACCCAATGCGGCGCTGATCAAGGCCATGACATTCGTCAACCGGATTGTCATGCTGCACGGCATTCCAGGGTTTC
Source organism: Mesorhizobium sp. M0571 (assembly GCF_040320985.1). Lineage (NCBI taxonomy): Bacteria > Pseudomonadati > Pseudomonadota > Alphaproteobacteria > Hyphomicrobiales > Phyllobacteriaceae > Mesorhizobium > Mesorhizobium sp. M0571. The sequence goes on along the minus strand of NZ_JAMYQT010000017.1, from coordinate 19,656 downwards.
GCGACCTGTTGCCGTTTAACCGTCTGGCCGGCTTGCGCGGCGTCGCCAATGTCCGCCACATCGATTTTCCGGAGGATGACCGGCAAAGGCTGAAGACTTGTTGCGGCGCGGGCAAGGCGACGTTCATCACGCCCAACCATCCGGAGTTCTTTACCGACTGGATGATCGACAAGGAGGTCGTCTCCCGGGTAAGCCCGCTGGCGGCATCCTGGGCCACGCATGGCGTCGTCAACGGGCTTGGCCGGCTGATGCAGAAATTCTGGCTGGCCAACAATCTGATCGCACAAATTCCGGGCAATAGCGGGGCGGCCAAGGAACATTCGGTGGCCTGGGCGCTGAAAGGGCAGGGCGTGCTCCTGCATCCCGAAGGCGGCGTCGGCTGGCATGCCAACATCGTTGCCCCGCTGCTGCCGGGCGCGGTCGAGATGGGGTTCGAAGCGCTGAAGCGCGGCCGGCTGACGGATCCGGATTTCAAGGTTTGGATCGCGCCCGTGATATGGAAGCTCGCTTTCACAGGGGATGTCGAGGCAGCGCTGGCAAAGGAATGCGGCTATATCGAGCGCAGCCTGAAGATCGAACGCCGTGCCGCCGATACGCTGCCGGAGCGCGTCCATCATATCTACGCGACGCTGCTGTCGCGCGATGAGGCTGCACATGGCCTGCGACAAGATGAGCGGGCTTCGTATGACGCACGTCAGAAGGACCTGCTCGCGGAACTCGGCCGTCGCCTTGCTGAACTTGTTTCGGTCGACGCCGGCACGCTCGACAGTGCCGAGCTTTTGCGCCGGTCGCGCCGCTGGCTGCGGGAAAACACGGATGATACCGGAAGCCGGAAGCAGGTCCGAACGCTGGCGGATACGATCCAGCGCCTGCAGCCCGTCGGACCGTGGGCTTCAGCCAATCCGCGCATCACGCAGGAGGAGATCGCAGAGCATTTGAAGCGGATCCGCAACGATTATTGCAATGGTACGCTGCGCGATACGCTCAACCGTTTCGTGCCGCAGCCGGCAGGCCCACGCTGCGCTCATATCCGGGTACCGGAGCCGCTCGGGCTGCACGCCTATCAAGGCTCCGTCGAGGAGGCACTCGCCGAACTGCATGACCGCATGCAGGAGACCGTCACCAGGACCGTCGTGGAACTCGAGGCCGGCGGCGGCTTCATTTTCTATACCAATCCCTTCTATCATCGTTAGCGGCGTGTTGGTTGGCGCAAGATGAAGGAGTGCGGCAAGCCTCATGGCGGTCTATGTCGATGCGGCGATCTGGAAATGGATCGGCCACCGCTGGTGTCATCTGCTGGCAGACGACACCGACGAGTTGCATCGCTTCGCCGCGCAGCTCGGCATCAAGCGCTCGTCCTATCAAGGGCCGCCGAAGACATCGGCGCCGCATTATGACATAACCGGGTTCGAGCGCGACCGCGCGGTGCGGCTCGGCGCTATCGAGTGCAGCCGCGAAGAGATCGTAGCTGTTTTCCGGCGTGTGCGGGTGCCGAAGGGGAAGATGCGATCATGACACCGGTGCGCTGATCGCCGCACGCTGAACCGCAAGACGCTGCAGCGCTTGCGTTTGTCGCGCATCCCCTTTATATGCGCGCTCATTCCACACACGGACTTTGGTGTCTGCCCGGGAGAAATCCGGCTGAAACCTCCGGTGGCGTTCGAGGACAAAGTCCAGAAATGCCTGTGTCCGTGGAGGCTAACCGGAAAGGATACTCAAGAATGGCACTGCCTGATTTCAGCATGCGTCAGCTTTTGGAAGCTGGCATTCACTTCGGCCACCAGACCCACCGCTGGAACCCGAAAATGGCGCCCTACATCTACGGCGCCCGCAACAACATCCACATCATCGACCTCTCGCAGACCGTGCCTTTGCTGCACCAGGCGCTGAAGCAGGTTTCCGACACTGTTGCCAAGGGCGGCCGCGTGCTGTTCGTCGGTACCAAGCGCCAGGCGTCCGACATCGTCGCCGATGCCGCGCAGCGCTCGGCGCAGTATTATGTCAATTCGCGTTGGCTCGGCGGTATGCTGACCAACTGGAAGACGATCTCGAATTCCATCCAGCGCCTGCGCAAGCTCGACGAGATGCTGGCCGGCGAGGCCCAGGGCCTGACCAAGAAGGAGCGCCTCAACCTCGACCGCGAGCGCGAGAAGCTCGACAAGGCGTTGGGCGGCATCAAGGACATGGGCTCGACGCCCGATTTGATGTTCGTGATCGATACCAACAAGGAGGCGATCGCCATCCTCGAGGCCAAGCGCCTCGGCATCCCGGTCGTTGCCATCATCGATTCGAACTGCGATCCGGACAAGATCGACTTCCCGATCCCCGGCAATGACGACGCGGCCCGCGCCATCCAGCTCTATTGCGATCTGATCGCCAAGGCAGCTATCGACGGCATCGCCCGTCAGCAGGGCGCGCTCGGTGTCGATATCGGCGCGTCGGTCGAGGCTCCGGTCGAGCCGGCGCTCGATCAGACCCCGGCCGAGACCCCGGCCGCCCAGACCCCGGAAGCATAATAGCGAAGGCCGGCTGCGGCCTTCATCTTTCCAATATGTTGGCGCGTTAAGCGCTACTGGCGCCAGGCGCATCATCGAGAATCGATGGTGCGTCGGTGCATTTAGACAAAGAGGCGACAATGAGCATTTCGGCTGCACAGGTCAAAGAACTCCGCGACTTGACCGGCGCGGGCATGATGGACTGCAAGGCGGCGTTGAACGAGACCAACGGCAACATGGAAGAAGCCATCGACTGGCTGCGCAAGAAGGGCATTTCCAAGGCCGACAAGAAGGCTGGCCGTACCGCTGCCGAAGGCCTGATCGGCGTCGATTCCGGCGTCCGCGAGGCAGCGATCGTCGAGGTCAATTCCGAGACGGACTTCGTTGCCCGCAACGCCGCTTTCCAGGAGATCGTTGCCAACGTCGCCAAGGTCGCGCTCGCTTATGGCGGCAAGACCGAGGCCGTCGCCGCAGCTCCCTATCCGGGCTCGGGCAAGTCGGTCGCCGAGACCATCAAGGATGCCGTCGGCACCATCGGCGAGAATCTGGGCTTCCGCCGCTCGGCCAAGCTCACCATTGAGCATGGCGCTGTTGCAACCTACGTCCACAATGCGGTTGCCGACGGCCTTGGCAAGCTCGGCGTGCTGGTCGCCATCGAGACGTCGGGCAACGCGCAGGCCGCCAACGCCTTTGCTCGCCAGGTCGCCATGCATGTCGCCGCCACGAACCCGATGGCGCTGACGACGGAACAGCTCGATCCGGCTGCGGTCGAGCGCGAGAAGGCGATCTTCGCCGACCAGGCGCGCCAGTCCGGCAAGCCGGAAGCGATCATCGAGAAGATGGTCGAGGGTCGTCTGCGCAAGTTCTACGAAGAGGTCGTGTTGCTCAAGCAAGCCTTCGTGCTCAATCCCGACATCACCGTCGAGAAGGCGCTGAAGGATGCCGAGAACGACATCGGCGCGCCGGCCAAGATATCAGCCTATCTGCGCTTCGCGCTCGGCGAAGGCATCGAGAGGGAAGAGACCGATTTCGCGGCGGAAGTCGCGGCAGCGGTCAAGAAGTAAGCCGCGCTCTATCTTTCTGAAAAGACTTTACGGCCGGGTGTCCGCGAGGATGCCCGGCCGATTTCTTGCGCGGTGTCGATGAAGGCCCTCAGCTTCGGCGCCATCGCCGCCCGGCGCGGGAAATAGAGGAACAGCCCCGGCTCGTCGATCGAGGCGTCGCGCAATACCTCGACCAGCCGGCCGGCCCCGATGTCGGCCTTCACCAGCGGCTCGAACAGATAGGCAAGGCCGATCCCGGCTAACGCCATGTCGCGCGCCGACAGGGGATCGGTGACGACGACGCTGCCGCGCGTCTCGACGCTGATATCTTTGCCCTGGTCTGACAGATCCCAACGGTAGAGCGCACGTGATCGCAACAGCCGATAGCGGATGCAGTTGTGGGTGGAGAGATCAGCAAGTGTTCGCGGCTTTCCGTGGCGGCCGACATAGGCCGGAGAGGCGACAATGGCTGTCCGGAACAGCTGAGTCAGCCGCACCGTCACCATGTCCTCAGCGATCATCTCGCCCAGCCGGATGCCGGCGTCGAAACCCTCGCCGACGATATCGCTCAGACGTTCGTCGGTGACGATCTCCACCGTCACGTCAGGGTAACGCTCCGCCATCGCCGTCAGGATGGGCATCAGCGCCAGAGGCAGCGCCACACGCGGCACGTTGATCTTGAGCAGTCCGCTCGCTCTGCCTTTCACCGAGCGAATGCGCTCGATTCTGTCGGTAATGTCTTCCAGCGCCGGTTCTGCCGCGGCGACAAGCGCTTCTCCGGCCTCTGTAAGTGCCACGCTGCGCGTGGTGCGGGCAAACAGTGGCTGGCCGATCCGCTCTTCCACCAGCCGCACCGCGTGGCTGACAGCGGATGGACTCATGCCGAGTTCTGCCGCCGCCGAGGCGAAGGCGCCACGCCGCGCGACGGCGACGATGATAGGTAGGTGGCTAAGCAGATCGCGGTCCACGGCAATCGCCGAACAGCCACGGAGACGTCCGATGACCGACCTCAATTCCGAACAAACCCGTAATCTCGAGACCGTGCGTAAATTCTTTGATCTGATGCACCGCAAGGACATCGAGGCATGGGGCAACCTTTGGGCTGACCGAATCCTTGTCTTCTACCCGCCGGCAGGATTTGGAACCAGCATCGATGGCAAGGTCGCGATCCTGGCCGCCTTCCGACGCCTCTTCGACAATTTCGAATCCTTCGATCCGCAGCTGACAGCCATCTATCCGGCAGCGGATTCGGACGCGATCGTCGTTGGGCACAAGAACCGCGCGGTGCTGATCGGCGGCACTGAATACACCAACAGCAATATCGCGGCCTTCCGCTTCGAGAAGAGCCCGATCAACGCCTACCACGATTATTTCGATCCGCGCCGGTTCCAGGTGGTGGTCGATGCGCTGGCCAAGGCCTGACTGCGTATCCCAGCCAAGACCTCAATCCCGCTTTTCAAATTTCAGGAGAAAATCCATGACCATGTCCTACTACACGCTCGGCAACAGCGGGCTGCGTGTCACTCGCCTGGCGCTCGGCACCATGACGTTCGGCACGGAATGGGGCTGGGGCGCGGAGAAGGAAACCGCGCGCGCCTTGGTTGATGCCTATGTCGAAGCCGGCGGCAATTTCTTCGATACCGCCGATCTCTATACCGGTGGCACGGCCGAAACCTGGCTCGGCGAATTCATCGCCGAGCGTGGGCTGCGCGACAAGGCGGTGATCAGCACCAAATTCACCTGCAACGCCGAACCGGCAATCCGAATGCCGGCGGCAACGGCCGCAAGAACATCCTGCGGGCGGTAGACGGTTCGCTGAAGCGGCTCGGTACCGACTACATCGACCTCTATATCCTCCATACCTGGGACAGGCTGACGCCTCCGGAGGAGGTGATGCGGACGCTGGACGATCTGGTCCGCGCCGGAAAGATCCGTCACGTCGGCCTCTCCGACGTCCCGGCCTGGTATGCCAGCCGGGCCCAGGCGGTCGCCGAGCATCGCGGCTATGAACCGGTCTCGGCGCTTCAGCTTGAATACTCGCTGGCCGAGCGCAACATCGAACACGAATTCGTGCCGTTCGGCACGCGCTACGGTGCGGGTATAATGGTCTGGAGCCCGTTGGCCAGCGGCCTGCTCAGTGGGAAATACCGGTCCGATACGTTGAACAAGGCAGGTGGCAGGCTGGAGACGATGCGCGGCTCGACCAATCCCGGTTTCCAGAAATTCAATGATCGCAACTGGGAGATCGTCGCCGAGCTGGAAAAGGTCGCAGGTCAGCTCGGCCGCAGCATGGCTCAGGTTGCCTTGAACTGGGCTGCGACCCAGCCCGGCATTGCATCCGTGATCATCGGTGCGACGAAGCTGGATCAACTCAAGGATAATCTCGGCGCGCTCGATTTCGACATTGCGCAGGAGCTTCGGGCACGGCTCGATGCGGTGAGCCGGCCAATCACACCCTTTCCGTATTCGTTCTTCGGCTCGGAAATACAGGGCGGCCTTACCGGAGGTCAGGCAGTCGGCGACAAGCCGGCTGGCTACATGCCGGACCTGCTCATGCAAGGTGCTTTTGCCGGTGTAAGCTAAAGGCTGGAAGAGAGTTTTCTGGTGCGGGCGCCGGGTCCACGGGGGGCGCCCTTCGTGTATCGGAACGCCAATGTCTCGGGGCAGCGCCTGCGCGAGGGAGCCACCCCAAGCGTCACACGCACAATGATGAGGACCAGATGACGGTGAAGCCCCTCTACCGACGTGTCTTGCTGAAAGCGTCGGGCGAAGCGTTGATGGGCGAGCAGCATTTCGGCATCGATGTGTCGGTGGTCGATCGTATAGCCGCCGACATCGCCGAGGCCCGCGCCTTGGGCATCGAGGTCGGCGTCGTCATCGGCGGCGGCAACATCTTTCGCGGCGTTGCCGTTGCATCAAAGGGCGGCGACCGCGTCACCGGCGACCATATGGGCATGCTTGCCACGGTCATCAACTCGCTGGCGCTGCGCACCTCGCTCAATAAGATCGGCGTCGATGCCGTGGTGCTATCGGCGATCGCCATGCCCGAGCTCTGCGAAAGTTTTTCGCAACGTCAGGCAACCGCCTACATGAACCAAGGCAAGGTCGTCATCTTCGCCGGCGGCACCGGCAATCCGTTCTTCACCACCGATTCGGCTGCAGCCCTTCGCGCGGCCGAGATCGGCGCCGATGCGCTGTTCAAGGGCACCCAGGTCGATGGCGTCTATTCGGCTGATCCCAAGAAGGACCCGGATGCGACACGCTTCGAGCGCATCAGCCATGGCGAAGTCATAAAACGCGGGCTTTCGATCATGGATACGGCGGCGATTGCACTTGCGCGCGAAAACAACATTCCGATAATCGTCTATTCAATCCACGAGAAGGGTGGTTTCGGTGATATCCTGCGTGGCGGCGGCCATTGCACGGTTGTCGCCGACGATTAATCCGGACCATGAACCCGAAAAAGGGACCGGTTCGCGGATTGAGCCTCGAACAGGGTTTTACCCTCAAGGCAGTGAACCCGGGCTAACGGGTCGAGGAGACGATGATGAGTGGCGAATACGACGATCTCAAACGGCGCATGGACGGGGCGATCGCCGCGTTCAAGCATGATCTGGCTTCGCTGCGCACCGGCCGCGCGTCGAGCAGCCTGCTCGACGCCATCCAGGTGCAGGCCTACGGCACCGCCATGCCGATCAACCAGGTGGCAACCGTGTCGGTGCCGGAGCCGCGCATGATCTCGGTTTCGGTCTGGGACAAGTCGATGGTCAGCGCCGTCGATCGCGCCATCCGTGAATCCAATCTCGGCTTCAATCCTATCGTGGACGGAACCAATCTCAGGATCCCGTTGCCCGAACTCAACGAGCAGCGCCGCAAGGAGCTGGTCAAGATCTCGCACGGCTATGCCGAGAATGCCCGCGTCGCCGTGCGTCACGTTCGCCGGGACGGCATGGACTTTCTGAAGAAGGCGGAAAAGGACGGCGACATCAGCGAGGACGACCACCGCAAACGGGCCGACCAGGTTCAGAAACTAACCGACGAGACGATCAGCACCATCGACCACCTGCTTTCCGACAAGGAAGCGGAAATCATGCAGGTCTAGGGTCTGGCCAAGGCTGGCCCGGAAGCGAGAACATGGCAACGCCCGCGCATGTCGCGATCATCATGGACGGAAACGGACGCTGGGCCAAGGCGCGCGGCTTGCCGCGGCTCGCCGGTCACCGTGCCGGCGTCGAGGCGCTGCGCAAGACGGTGCGCGCCGCCCCCGGCCTCGGCATCTCCTTCCTGACCGTCTACGCTTTCTCGTCGGAAAACTGGTCACGGCCGAAATCCGAAGTCAGCGACCTCATGGGCCTGCTGAAACTTTTCATCCGACGCGATCTGGCCGAGCTGCACCAGAGTGGGGTGCGGATCAGGGTCATCGGTGACAGGGCAGGGCTGCAGCCCGACATAAGAGGCCTGCTCGAAGAAGCCGAAACGCTCACTCTCCGCAACGAGGCGCTGACGCTGGTCATCGCCTTCAATTATGGCGGGCGCGACGAGATCGTGCGCACGGCGCGCAAGCTCGCCGCGGCGGTGGCGCGCGGTGAGATCGACAGCGAGGCGATCACGGCCGAATCCTTTGCCAGCTCGCTCGATACAGAGGGCATTCCGGATCCGGAACTGGTCATCCGCACCAGCGGCGAGCTTCGGCTGTCGAATTTCCTGTTATGGCAGGCTGCCTATAGCGAGCTCGTTTTCCTGCCTTGCTACTGGCCCGACTTCAGTCGCGAGCACCTGTCCGATGCACTGCGCGATTTCGCCGGCCGCGAGCGCCGCTTCGGCGGACTTGCCGCCCAAGACGTCGCCTCAGGCTGAGGGATGAGCAACCTTCAGCTTCGCGTCATTTCGGCCGTCGTGCTTGCCGTCGTCACGCTTGGCCTGACGTGGCTCGGCGGACTGCCCTTCCGGCTGCTTTGCGCCGCCATGGCGGCGGTGATCTTCTACGAGTGGACGCGGATGAGCCGCCCTGTTGCCCCGGCAGGTGTTAATGCTACGAAAGGTCTCGGCTTTCTGCCCGAAGCGCTGATCGTGGTCTTTGTCGGTGCCCTCATCGCCGGCCTGCCTGCGTCTTTGCTGCTGCCGCTCGTCGCGGCTCTGGTTGCTGTCACTGCCATCGCGGCATCGATGCGCAAGGCAGGACGGTGGGAAGCATCCGGCCTCGCCTATGCGGCCGTGTCGGGCCTGTCGCTGGCCTTCTTGCGTGACGGCGACCGTTCCGGGCTGCTGGCCATTCTCTTCCTGTTCGCCGTGGTTTGGGCGACCGACATTTTTGCTTATTTCGTCGGCCGCTCCGTCGGTGGTCCAAGGCTGGCGCCGTCGATCTCGCCGGGCAAGACGCGGAGCGGGGCGCTCGGCGGAGCGGTCGGCGGCGTGGTGGCCGGGCTGCTTCTGGCCGCCGTCGCCGGAACGGGCAACCTCGTCGTGCTTGGCGTGGTCGCACTGGTGCTTTCGATCGTCGCGCAGGCCGGCGACCTGTTCGAATCATGGGTCAAGCGACGCCACGGCCACAAAGATTCCGGCACGCTGATACCCGGCCATGGCGGCATCATGGACCGGGTCGACGGGCTTGTCGCGGCGGCTTTCGCCCTATACGTCATCGGCTGGATTTCCGCGACCGCCGATCATCCGGCACAGGGGCTGTTTCCGGTTTGAGCGGCATCGTCGGTGGGCCGGCGCGGGCTGCGCCATGGATTCGCCTGGATTGATGTCACAGTCGCGGCGTACCTGCGCCGTGGATGAATTTGAGGTATGAATTGAACGAGATTCTTCACGCGGTTTTCAGCACGGAGGGCTTTGTCCTCGGCACGCTGGTGCCTTTCCTGTTCGTGCTGACCGTGGTCGTGTTCGTCCACGAAATGGGCCATTACCTCGTCGGCCGCTGGTGCGGTATCGGCGCAAAAGCCTTTTCGATCGGTTTCGGCCCTGAGATCATCGGCTTCAACGACAGCCGCGGCACCCGCTGGAAGCTTTGCGCCATACCGCTCGGCGGCTACGTCAAGTTCGTCGGCGACATGAACGCGACGTCAAGCCAGCTCAGCTCGGAGGAGGTCGAGGCGCTGAGCGACGAAGAACGCAAGGTCGCCTTCCACACGCAGCCGATCTGGAAGCGCGCGGCGACGGTCGTGGCGGGGCCGCTGTTCAACTTCCTGCTGACGATCGCCGTCTTTGCCGTGCTGTTTTCCGTCCATGGCCGGCCCGTGCTGGAGCCGATGGTGGCTGAGGTCACCGTCGGCAGTCCGGCAGCGGCGGCCGGCATCATGCCCGGCGACCGATTCGTCAGCGTCGACGGCAGCAAGGTCGAGACCTTTGCCGACGTCCAGCGTCTGGTTTCTGGCCGCGCCGGCGACAGCATCACCTTCGTCATGCTACGCGGCGGCAAGGAAATCACCGTCACGGCGACGCCGCGCTTGATGGAACAACAAGACGCACTGGGTAACAAGGTCCAGGTGGCCGTGATCGGCGTCGTCAACAACAAGGAACTCGGCCAGCCGCGGCTGATCACCTACAGTCCGGCCGGGGCGGTCGGGGCAGCGGTCCAGGAAACCGGACACGTCATCCAGCGCACCGGTCAGTTCCTGCAGCGTTTCGTTGTCGGTCGCGAGGACAAGTGCCAGCTGGGCGGCCCAATCAAGATCGCCAAGATGTCGGGTCAGGCGGCAAAGCTCGGCTTTGAATGGCTGGTGCAGCTTGTTGCATTCCTGTCAGTCGGGATAGGGATTCTGAACCTTCTGCCGATTCCCCCCCTCGACGGAGGGCATCTTCTGTTCTACGGCGTGGAGGCTGTCATCCGGCGGCCGGTGTCCGAACGGATGATGGAAATGGCTTATCGGAGTGGCCTCATCCTGGTGCTCGGCTTCATGGGCTTTGTTTTCTGGAACGATCTGTTTGGGTGCTGAAATCATGAAGAAATTTGGCTTCAGCGCGAGCAATGTTGAGACGCCGTTTACCATGCGTGGGGATATGCGTGACGCGAAAGCCACGCCACAGGGTTAAGTAAATACAAATTAACCAGAAGCCTTGCGTGTAGGGAAAATCCGGTTAATACGGTAGGGGAAATTACCGCACGTCCGGTTTTCTCGCCGTGGGGACTTCGAGAAAAGGTACAAAAGCCCGATGAAGGCAGCATCCAAGTTTCTGAGCGCCGCGTCCGCGGTGGCTATGTCCGCCGCTCTGGTTGTGCCAGGCGCGCTCGCAGTGCAGTTCGTTGCCACATCGGCCGCCGAAGCGGCTGTCGTCTCAAGAGTGGAAGTCACCGGCAATCAGCGTGTCGACGCCGACACCATCCGCAATTATGTGCCGATCAAGCCCGGCAAGGCGTTTTCCAGCTCGGACATCGACGATGCGGTCAAGGCGCTGTTCGGCACCGGGCTGTTTTCGGACGTGCAGATCAACCAGGTCGGCTCGACGCTGGTCATCAAGGTTTCCGAATACCAGGTCGTCAACCAGGTGCTGTTCCAGGGCAACAAGAAGCTCAAGGACAACGCGCTTGAAGCCGCGGTGCAATTGAAGCCTCGCGGCACCTTTTCGCAACAGCAGCTCGATGCCGATGTCGAGGCGGTCAAGGCCGCTTACAGGCGTATCGGCCGCGACGACGCCGCCGTGACCACCCAGATCATGGATCTCGGCGACAACCGCATAAACGTGGTCTTTAACATCAACGAAGGCGGCCGCACCCAGATCGCGGCGATCAATTTCGTCGGCAACAGCGCCTATTCGAGCCGCCGGCTGTCGGACATCATCTCCACCAAGCGCTCGTCCTTCCTTTCGTTCGTGCTGCGCGACGACGTCTATGACGAGGACAAGTTGCGCGCCGACCAGGAGCTGCTGCGCCGCTTCTATTACAATCACGGCTATGCCGACTTCCAGGTCGTCTCGGCTGTCGGCGAGCTCGACGACACCACCAACAAATACACCGTCACCATCACGGTGCAGGAGGGCGAGCGTTATACGTTCGGGGATGTCAGCGTCGAAAGCACGATCCCCGAGGTCGACAGCAAGTCGCTTGAATCGGTGGTCGAGACCCACAAGGGCGATGTCTACAACGCCAAGAACGTCGAGGACACGATCATCGCCTTGACCGAAAAGGTCGCTGGATCCGGCTATGCCTTCGCCCAGGTGACACCGCGCGGCGACCGCAACTTCGAGAACCACACGATCTCGGTCGTTTATACGGTCGACCAGGGTACCAAGGCCTATATCGAGCGCATCGAGATTCGCGGCAACGATCGGACGCGCGACTACGTCATTCGCCGCGAGTTCGATGTCAGCGAAGGCGACGCTTTCAATCAGGTCCTCATCCAGCGCGCGAAGAGGCGGCTGGAAGCGCTCGATTATTTTGAAAAAGTCGAAATTTCCACCGTTCCGGGTTCTGAGCCGGACCAGGTTGTGCTGGTGGTCGATGTGGTCGAGAAATCGACCGGTGAGTTCACGGTCGGCGCCGGTTATTCGAGCGGCGGTGAAACGTCAGGTCCGTCCGTCGAAGGCTCCGTCAGTGAGCGCAACTTCCTCGGTCGCGGCCAATTCATCAAGGTGGCGGCGGGCGGTGGCAAGAACTCGCGCGACTACAGCTTCTCTTTCACCGAACCCTATTTCCTCGGGCGCCGCATCGCGGCCGGCTTCGACATCTACAAGCAGAGCCGAAACTACGACCATTACGACAGCGACACGACAGGCGCGACCGTTCGCTTCGGGCTGCCGATCACCGACAATATCACGACGCAGCTGGCGTATAACATTGCGCAAGAGAAGTACGAGTTCGACGAGGGCTGCGTTCCCATTATCAATGGTGGCACCTGCGACGTCTCCCAGGCGATCGTAAACGGCGTTGAAGAGAGCCCATGGCTCAAGTCCTCGGTCAGCCTCGGCCTGATCTACAATACCATCGACGACATGAAGAACCCGCATGACGGTATTTATGCCAATGTCGGCACGGAAGTGGCCGGCGTCGGCGGCGATGCCAAGTTCATCAAGGTCACGGCGCGCGGCAGCATTTATCAGACGCTGTCCGAACAATTGGATCTGGTGGGTCTCATTTCGGGCGGCGCCGGCCATGTCCAGGGATATGGCAGCGGCGATCTGCGTGTCTTCGACCATTTCCAGAGCAGCGAGCGCATGATCCGCGGTTTCGAATACGGCGGGATCGGCCCGGTTGCTTTGGACAACAGCAATGACCATCTCGGCGGCACCACCTACTTCAATGCCTCGGCGGAAGCGCAGTTCCCGCTGCCGGTCATCCCGGAAAGCTTCGGTTTGCGCGGTGCGGTCTTCGCTGACGCGGCAACGCTCTACGGCAGTAAGATTGCCTCCAATCTCGTCAATCAGTCGACGACCGGCATGGAATGGCGCGCCTCTGTCGGCGTCGGTTTGATGTGGGCGTCGCCCTTCGGCCCGATCCGCATCGACTATGCGATCCCGGTCAAGAAGGAAAAGACCGACGACGTGCAGGAATTCAACTTCGGTATATCGACCCGCTTCTGATGCGCGGGTAACGATGCTTCCGGGTCGTTTGAATCCGGAAGACGGTGATCCGACACTACAGCGCGGCGCGTCCTATCGGACGAGCAAAGGACGCTGTAGCACTTTGATTTGCGCATGATCCTTTCCGAGGATCGATTTCCGATTTTCGGGGTCATGCGCTAGCTGGATATTGCTTCTGGAATGACCGATCCGGTGTTCTTCGCGCCCTCACGCCGGTATACGGCCGGCGAAGTCGCGAATCTGACCGGTTCGACGCTTGTCGATTCCGGTCTCTCCGATGTATCGATCGAGGCTCTGGCGCCTGCCAATGAAGGCGGCGAGAACGCACTTGTCTTCGTCGATGGCAGGCGCAATTTCGCGCTGATGCAGTCACTGCGGGCGGCAGCGGTTCTCTGCCCTGCCGAATTTGCCGGCAAGGCGCCGGCGGGCATTGCGGTTCTGGTGCATCCGCGCCCGCAGCAGGCTTTCGCAATGGTCGGGCGTCTGCTTTTCCCGGCGGCTGCGACGCCTGGACCGATGACCGGCGAAACCGGTATCTCGCCGCACGCCCATGTCGATCCGACCGCCCATGTCGAGGCCGGTGCGATCATCGAAGCAGGCGCGGTCATCGGGCCGCGCGCCGCCATCGGCAGCGGAACCGTCATTGCCCCGCATGCGGTTATCGGTCCTTCCTCACAGATCGGCCGCGACGGCTATGTCGGTCCAGGTGCCAGCGTACAATATGCGTTGATCGGCAATCGCGTCATCATCCATGGCGGTGCCAGGATCGGCCAGGATGGCTTCGGCTTCGTCGCCGGCGCCAAAGGTCCGGAGCGGGTTCCGCAGATCGGCCGCGTTATTATCCAGGATGACGTCGAGATCGGGTCGAATACGACTGTCGATCGCGGCGCTATGTCCGACACGATCATCGGCCAGGGCACCAAGATCGACAATCTGGTGCAGATCGCGCACAACGTTCGCATCGGCCGCAATTGCATAGTGGCCGGGCTTTCGGGTATTTCCGGGTCCGTGACGGTGGGCGACAACGTCACCATGGGCGGCGGCGTCGGCCTTGCGGATCATTTGACCATCGGATCCGGGGCCAAGCTTGCCGCAAGAAGCGGGTTTATGAGCAATGTGCCTGCAGGTGAGATTTGGGGAGGATATCCGGCGCAGCCGATGGCGGAAGCCATGCGCGAGATAGCGGCCTTGCGCAGACTTGCACGGACGCGCAAACAGGGTGAGGGGGGAAATGGCTGACATCGCAGCGGCGACGCTCGAAGCGGTTGACATAATGCGGCTGATGAAGCTCTTGCCGCACCGCTATCCGTTCTTAATGATCGACCGTATCGTCGACATAGACGGCGACGAATCCGCCATCGGCATCAAGAACGTCACCATAAACGAGCCGCATTTCCAGGGTCATTTCCCGGACCAGCCGGTCATGCCCGGCGTGCTGATCATCGAAGCGATGGCGCAGACGGCCGGCGCCATCTGCATCCGCAGCCTTGGAACGGAAAAGCCATCGCTGGTTTATTTCCTGACCATCGACAACGCCAAATTCCGCAAGCCGGTCGTTCCAGGCGACCAGTTGAAAATCCATGTGAAGAAAATCAAGAAACGCGGCAATCTTCTCAAATTCGCCTGCGAGGCCCTCGTCGATGGCGCCAAGGCGGCGGAAGCCGAGATCTCGGCGATGATGGTCGCAAGCGGCTGATAAACGAATGCTAATGAAGATACAGACAGTCATCCATCCATCGTCGGTCATCGAGGCAGGCGCCCAAATCGGCGAAGGCGCCCGCATCGGGCCCTTCTGCCACGTCGGCCCCGACGCCGTGATCGGCGACCGCGTCGAACTGGTCAGCCATGTCTCGGTGATGGGCGCGACTACCATCGGTGCATCGACAAAGGTCTATCCGATGGCGATACTGGGCGGGCCGCCGCAGAACACCAAGCACAAGGGCGGCCGTACCACGCTGGTGATCGGCGAGAACTGCACGATCCGCGAAGGCGTCACCATGCATCTCGGGACCGATTCCAGCCGCGGCGAGACGACGATCGGCGACAACGGCAACTTCCTTGCCTATGCCCATATCGCCCATGACTGTGTGGTCGGCAAGAATGCCACCTTCGCCAATCAGGCGACGTTAGGTGGCCATTGCGAGGTCGGCGACAATGTCTACATCGGCGGCCTTACCGCGGTTCATCAGTTTGTCCGCATCGGCGACAACGCCTTTCTCGGCGGTTGCTCGGCGATCGTCGGCGACGTCATTCCCTACGCCATCGCGGTTGGCAACCGCGCCAGCCTTCGCGGCCTCAACATCATTGGCCTGAAGCGCGCCGGACTGCCGCGTTCCGAGATCCACTTGCTGCGCAAAGCCTACAAGACGATCTTCGATCGCTCTCGGACGGTCGGCGAAAACATCGAGTTCGCCAAAGCGGAATTCGCCTCGTCGCCGACCGCCATGAAGATCGTCGATTTCATCGCCGGTCGCGGCAAGCGGCACTATGCCGTGCCGTCGCTCAAGGGTGGCGACGGCGACGATACCGATGATCAAGACTGAGGGCAGATGACGAAGATTGAGGCTGCCGGAAAGGGCCTTGATCTCGCGCAAGATGCCAAGGTCGGCATCATCGCTGGCGGCGGCAGTCTCCCGGTCGAAATTGCCCGAGCGCTCGCCCGGCAAGGCAAATCTCCCTTCGTCGTGATGGCGGCGGGCGAGGTCGACCGCATAGCTGATTTCGAGCCCTATGAGCAGGCAACCTTGAGGCTGGAAGACGTCGGCTCGCTGCTGCCGATGCTCAAGCGGCACCACGTTACGCATCTGGTAACCGCGGGTCATATCACGCGCCGCCCCAGGCTGAGCGCCATGCGCCTCAATTTAGGCCTGCTCGCCTGGCTACCCAGCCTTCTCGTCGGTGTAACCCGGGGCGACGACACCGTGCTGAAACTGTTCGTGCGCAGGATCGAGCGCAGCGGCATCAAGGTCGTCGGCGCTCACGAGATCGTGCCGGAACTGGTAGCCGCCGAAGGCCTGCTGACCAAGGCGGCGCCCCGCAAATCCGACTGGCGCGACATCGAGGCGGCGCATGCGGCGGCAAAAGCCATCGGCGCGCTGGATATCGGCCAGGCGGCCGTTGCGGTCGGCGGCCGCGCCATCGCGCTGGAAGGCGTCGAAGGCACAGACGGGCTGCTCGAGCGAACAAAACAGTTACGCGGGCACGGCAGGCTGGCGGGCCGGAGCCGCGGTGTTCTGGTCAAATGCGCCAAGCCCGGTCAGGAACTGCGTGCCGATCTGCCCTCCATAGGCCCGCTGACCGTCGAGGCGGCGCATGCCGCCGGACTGGCCGGCATTGCCGTCGAAGCCGGCCGCTCGCTGGTGCTCGAAGGCCCCGCCACCATCGGGCGTGCCAATGCACTCGGCCTGTTCGTGATCGGCCTGCCTGCTGCGGAGCCGGCGCATGGCGAATGAGCGGCCGTTGAAGATAGCCGTCGTCGCCGGCGAGGAGTCCGGCGACCTGCTTGGCGCCGACCTTGTGCAGGCGCTCAAGCGCTTGACCGGGCGCGAGGTTCGGCTCGTCGGCATCGGCGGTCGCCATTTGCAGGCGCTCGGCTTGGCGCCATTGTTCGACGGCAGCGAGATCGCGCTGATGGGGCTTAGCGCCATTCTGCGCGACCTGCCGCGCTTGATGCGGCGGATCGGCCAGACGGCGAACGCGATTTCCGGCGAAAAGCCCGACTGCCTCATCACCATCGACAGTCCGGATTTCTCGTTGCGCGTCGCCAAGAAGGTGCGTGCCGTCGATCCGACGATCCCGATCGTTCACTATGTCTGCCCCAGCGTGTGGGCGTGGCGGCCGGGCAGGGCGGCGGCGATGAAGCCGTATGTCGACCACATTCTTTGCATCCTGCCGTTCGAGGTGAAGGAACTCGCTCGCTTAGGGGGGCCGCCCGGCACCTATGTCGGGCATCGCCTTGCACATGATCCGGGTATAGTTAGTGCCGCCAAGGCGCAGGCGCAGCCGCGTGACCTGTCCGCCGACCGCGTGAAAACGTTGCTTGTATTGCCCGGCTCGCGTCGCGGCGAGGTGCGACGCTTGGTCGGGCCGTTCGGCAAGACGGTGTCGATCCTGCGGGCGCGCGGGCACCGCCTGCGCCTGTTGCTGCCGACGGTGCCGCACGTCGCCGACCTGGTCAGGACCTCGGTGGCAAGCTGGGACGAGAAGCCGGAGATCATCCTCGATGCCGAACGCAAATGGCAGGCCTTCGGCAAGGCCGATGCGGCGCTGATCGCATCGGGAACGGTGTCGCTGGAATTGGCGCTGGCGGGTGTGCCGATGATCTCCTGCTACCGGCTCGATCCGGTCATGCGCATGGCGCAGGGGCTCATCAAAGTGTGGAGTGCAGCCTTGCCCAACCTCATCGCCGACCGGCCGGTCGTGCCGGAACACTACAACCAGTATGTGCGGCCGCATTATCTGGCGCGGCAGCTGGAGGCGCTGTTCTCCGATACCGCCTACCGCGCTTGGCAGAAGGACGGTTTTGCCGAAATCGCCGGGCGCATGGTGACCGACAAGCCGTCAGGCGAGATTGCTGCGGGGGTGGTGATGGGGATGGTGGGGAGTAGGTAGTGAATGGTGAATAGTAAATAGTATTTGCTATGGACAGGGAGTTGCGCTCCGCTTCACCATTCACCATTCACCATTCACCATTCACCATTCACCATTCACCATTCACCATTCACCGCTTCGCGATCGGCACGTAGTCCCGTTCCGGCGCGCCGGTATAGAGCTGGCGCGGGCGACCGATCTTCTGGTGCGGGTCCTCGATCATCTCCTTCCACTGCGCGATCCAGCCGACGGTGCGGGCGACCGCGAACAGCACGGTGAACATGGTGGTGGGGAAGCCCAGCGCCTTCAGCGTGATGCCGGAATAGAAATCGACGTTCGGATAGAGCTTCTTCTCGATGAAATAGGAATCGGTCAGCGCGATCTTTTCCAGCTCCATGGCGATGTCGAGCAGCGGATCGTCCTTGATGCCGAGCTCGCCCAGGACCTCATGCGCGGTCTTCTGCATGATCTTAGCGCGCGGGTCGTAGTTCTTGTAAACGCGGTGGCCAAAGCCCATCAATCGGAACGGATCGTTCTTATCCTTGGCGCGCGCAATGAATTCCGGGATGTGATCGACATGGCCGATCTCGCCCAGCATGTTCAGGGCTGCCTCATTGGCGCCGCCATGTGCAGGGCCCCACAGACACGCGATGCCGGCGGCGATACAGGCAAAGGGATTGGCGCCCGACGAGCCGGCCAGGCGGACGGTCGAGGTCGAGGCGTTCTGTTCGTGATCGGCGTGCAGGATAAAGATACGCTCCATCGCGCGCGCCAGCACCGGGTTGATCTTGTATTCCTCGCAAGGCACGGCGAAGCACATATGCAGGAAGTTGGCTGCGAAATTCAGCTCGTTCTTCGGATAAATGAACGGCTGGCCGATATGGTATTTATAGGCCATCGCCGCGATCGTCGGCATTTTGGCGATCAGCCGCATCGAGGCGACCATGCGCTGATAGGGGTCCGAGATGTCGGTGGAATCGTGATAGAAGGCCGACAGCGCGCCGACCACGCCACACATCACCGCCATCGGATGCGCATCGCGGCGGAAGCCGGTGAAGAAGCGCGACATCTGCTCATGCACCATGGTGTGGCGCGTCACCCGGTAGTCGAAATCGTCCTTCTGTGCCTTGGTCGGCAGTTCTCCGTAGAGCAAGAGATAGCAGACTTCGAGGAAGTCGCCGTGCTCGGCCAGCTGGTCGATCGGGTAGCCGCGGTGCAAAAGAATGCCGGCATCGCCATCGATGAAAGTGATTTCCGATTCGCAGCTTGCCGTCGACGTAAAGCCGGGATCGTAGGTAAAAACGCCGGTGGTGTTATAGAGCGAACCGATGTCGATGACATCAGGTCCTACCGAACCGCTTCGTATCTTGAGTTCATGGGTTTTGCCGCCGAGTTCCAGTTTTGCCGTCGACGCTTGGGTTTTGCCGCCAAATTCCATTTTTGTCGCAGGTTCGGTCATAGCAAACTCCTTTTTGATTCCTCAGGCCGGCAAAGCAAAAATATCTGAACCCAACACGTCCAAAGCATCGGAATACGCACATTTGCGCCCGCAATTGAATCTGCGCGCCAGATTAGGCCAAGACCCAATGTTGCACTGCGAAACACACCTTTCAATGCCAATCTTCTTGGGCCAGTTTCCTAATCGATTTGATCGGCGATCCGCGCCAGGCTTTCCTCGCGGCCAAGCACGGCTAGCAGATCGAAGACGCCTGGCGAGGTGCTTTTGCCGGTGAGCGCGGCGCGCAAAGGTTGGGCCACGGCGCCGAGTTTGTGGCCGCCAGCCTGCGCATAGGCGCGGATCGCGGCTTCCGCCGAGGCGGCAGACCAGTCCGAAACCGTGGCCAGTGCCGCGTGAGCGCCCCGCAGGATTGCGCGCGCCTCGCCGCCGAGCAGCGCTGCTGCCTTTTCGTGGGGCCGGCGCGGGGGGGGGGCGGACAACGGAGGCGGCCCCGGCACCAAGTTGGCCCGACGCTTGGGGGGGGGCGAGAAGCCCCGCCGACCCGCCCGGG
>NZ_JAMYQT010000016.1:0-156972 GCF_040320985.1 Mesorhizobium sp. M0571 | reverse complement strand
GGCCGGTTCAGCACCAATTCCGGCGCTGGACGCCATTGCGGCGCTGTTCGGACTGACCGCGGCGGAAAGGCGCGTCGCCGGTCACGTTGCCGCCGGCCTGACGCGAAAGGAAATCGCCGCAGCCGGCGGCGTCTCGGACGGCACCGTCAAGTCGCAGCTGGCGACGATCTTCGACAAGACCGGTACCGGCGATCAGCGCGAGCTCGAACTCTTGATGCGCGAATTGTCGCCGCCGTTGCGCTCCAGTTGATTTGCGCCGGTTTCCCGGACCGGCGGTGGTCCAAGGAGCTCGGCCGGTAAGTTTTCCAAGCCTTTAAGAACATCGTCCGCAAAATCTGCGAAACGAAACCGGCATCGTTGCAATTCGGCCAAAATCATGGTGCGGTCGTTCGCGGTCCAGAAACGCGGCGCTGTGCTCGGCTGGAAAGAAAATGGTTTCTGGCGCGGATCTCAATCTTTGACACCGACATCTACCGAGCGGCTGCTCCCCTACCTCTTCCTGCTTGGGCTGATCGTAATCGCGGTCGCTTTCCGGCCACTGCTGCCCGTCGACGAAACGCGATATCTCAGCGTCACCTGGGAAATATATCTGAGCGGACAGGTCTTCGTCCCGACGATGAACTTCGCGCCCTATCTGCAGAAGCCGCCGCTGCTGTTTTGGCTCATCGACCTTGTCTGGAGCATTTTTGGCGCCAGCCGGCCGGCGGCGATGCTGGTCATCTTCGCCGCCTCCTCGCTCGTCATCTGGCTGACGACGACTTTGGCAAAGACCCTGTTTCCCGGCCGCGACGACATCGCACGGCGCATCCCCTGGCTGGTCGCCGGAAGCAGCGTGTTCGTCATCTATTCGACGCTGATCCTGTTCGACCTGTTGCTGACGGTCTTCGTGCTCGCCGCGCTGTTGTCGTTGATTGCCTTTGCCCGGAGCGGCAACCGCTGGCACGCCATATTGGCCGGGCTGTTCATCGGAATGGGCGTGCTGACGAAAGGCCCGGTGGTGCTCATCCATATCGGCGCACCCATCCTGTTCTATCCGTTCTGGCGCGACCGGCGGGCGGGACTGGCGACGCCGAACTTCCTCGCTGGAGTGGGCCTGGCAGTGCTCGCCGCGTTAATTCCGGTGGCGATCTGGCTGGTGCCGGCGACCATCCTGACGAAAGGCGATTTCGTCTACGATCTCGTCTGGAACCAGTCGGCGGGGCGCGTCACCGGCAATTTGCGCAATTCGCACGGCCGGCCGTTCTATTTCTACCTGCTGCTGCTGCCGGTCATGTTCATACCGTGGATCTTCATACCCGAGGTGTGGCGGTTGAAGCTGCGCACGCGGATACGCAGCCTGATCGACGCGAAGTCGCCGGATCTGCGCGCCTTGCGCCTGCTGTCGTTCTCGTTCGTTGCCGTGTTGCTGGTGTTCAGCGCGATATCCGGCAAGCAGCCCCACTATGTCGTGCCGATGTTGCCGTTCGTGACCATCCTGTTCGGATATTTCATGGCGGAGATCCCGCTCGCCAGGCTGAAAAGCTCGGCCGTCGTCATGCTTGTCATTTTCGGCATCGGCCACGCGGTGGCATCGGCAACTGCGTTCAAACGCTATGACCTGACGCCGCTCGCCAACTTCATCGACGAGCGAAAGGATGCGGACTGGGCCGTGGCTTTCGACTATCAAGGCGAACTCGGCTTTCTGGCCCGGTTGCAAAGGCCATTCGAAAGCACCGACAAACCGGAAGAATGGCTTAGCTCGCATCCCAGCGGCTATGTCATCGACAAGGTTCCCAAGGATCCCGGGACTGCAGGGCAAATCGCGTTCCGGCTTCGCGTCGAACGCGGTTATCTCGTCGTGCTGAAGGGACAGCATTGACGATCGTCCCCGGTATGCGAGTTCGTCCCCCGCGCGGGAGATGAAGGCGTTGCTGCTCCGTGGTTCCATCGCTCGATAGAACCGGGAGGTATTTCATGCGCAAGCTCATCTCGACAATGCTTTTTGTCCTATCGCTCGCCGTGATCGGCCTTGCCGCCGATCCGGCGTGGAGTTTCAAATGTCAGTCCGGAACGATCGGGCAAGGCAGTTGCTCCTGCTCCGGGACCGCCGACTGCACCGACATGCGGCATTCGAAAATGTGCAAGGGCGACCTGAATTGCGGTTCGGGCAAATGCTCCTGCACGGCCGCGTTGATAAGCGATCCCGGCCCGAAAACCCCCAAGCCCAAGGTCGTCGCGCCGAAGGCGACGACCAAGGGCGCCGTGAAGCAGTAGACATCCACTCCGAAGAACCGGCGGCGGCTCGACGTCGCTGGTCCGCCCGGTGTTTCACGGTCCATCCCCCGTGCGGGCGATGAATCGCCATCGAAGAAATGGTGTTGTCCAGCCGGAGGGTGGTTTCCAACCACGGAGCGAGGGTACCATGTTGAAAACCTGCACGATGCTGTTCTTCTGCCTGATGGCGGCCACCGCGGCCGCCCAGCCGCCGCCTTCGGGGCCGCCGGTTCCCAGTGCGACACTTGCCTCATGCAATCCCGCACAATCGAACAAGCCCTGCAAAGCCGATCTCGGCGTGTTCCTGATCACCAACACCGTCCGCAACCTGGCGCAAGCCAAGGTAGACGCCACCAACGCACAGTTAAGCGCCCAGGGACGATCGTCGCGCGCATCGATCGAATCGCTGAAGCAATGGCGGCCGTCGCGCTTTGCGACGCAGATGCTGAACCAGCCGAACAGCTGGTTTGTCAAAGTTCCCTATATCCTGACCATCAAAGTCTCGATCCCGGTGACGTCCGACCGCCACATCGGCATTCCCATAGACGTCAACGTCTTCTGCAGCCGCTGGCAGACCGATTCCAGCCAGGTCATCATCCGCTCGCAACCCGGCCCGGCGAGCTTCGAAGGCGGCAACGTCCTCGAAGACGTTTTCAACGTCGGCAATTACATCGACGCCCAGGTACGCAGCTCGTTTTCGGCACCGCTGCCGGTGACGACGCCGGTTCCGAATTCGAAATGCTCGGCCATAGACGGCTCCGATGCCGGCACGCAAGCCACCGGCGATGATCTCATCTTCTGGACCGTGCCGCGGCGCGGCCTGGTGGTGACGGACGCCATAGCCAAGCCGACGGTTGAAGTGACATTCGACAGCCTCACGCGCCTGGCAGCCCGCGACTTCCACAACAATGTGGTCTATGCGGTATCCGAGGCCATAAACCTCAACGTCTACGCCAATCAGGACGGCCTTCAGAAGGCGCTGACGATGCGCGAAGGCGACGTGGCTGCGCTGAACCTTCCCGCACTCAGGCTCGACGCGCGAAAATACGATTCGCTGGTCGTCATCGGCAATGTCGACCAGCCGCCGAACGATCCCAGAGACAGCGCCTTCGCGGTAGCGGCCAAGACTGCGGGATTCGGTGCCGGTTCCAAGATCATGCAGATCCCGAAGTGGTATTCGAGGCCTCCGGACCAGTTCAATCACAAGCCTACATGGATCAGAGTTCCGGGCTACGAGCTGCACTATACGGTACGCTATCTCAACAGCGGCGGGCTGGCCGTCGACGGTGGAGCCAGTACGGTCCGGCCCCCAAAAGTCGCCGTTCCGATAAAGACGCTCATCAAGCCGAAAACGCCCTGACGCGGCCGCTCGCGGATGACGGCGGCGGTTCAGACTGCTGCCGCCCCCCGCGCGGCAGATGCGGCAGGCCCGGCTTCATGGCCTGATCTTGCGGGAACAAACGCGCCGCTTCGCCAAGAGCGAGTGGCGCCATCGATGGAGACAAACGATGCTGCACCTTCCCCACACCATGCCCGCCGCGCGGATCATTGCGGCAATCTCACTGCTTGCTTTACCGAACTTCTTGCCGCCGGTCACGAGCCCGGCGAACGCTTTGCCGGTCAGCCAATCCTGCCGGATCACCACCTATTACAAGACGGCGGCGAAGGCGACGGAGGTTGGCGTGCGCTCGACGTGCCAGGGCGTTAAAAAATGGGGCGTCACCTCGAAATATTACGAGGTCGAAAAAATCGAAGCCGCTACGCCCCCGCACACGTCGGGCGGCGGCGGCAGCCTGCCGTGCGAGTTTCTCGCTGCCGGTTGCTCCAACCTGCCTGAGAAACGCAACTGAGCGTCAGGCGAACGAGCTATCCGAGTGGCTTCTCCAAAACCAGCGCCGGCAACCCTGAGGCGCCACCGCAATCGGCCGTGTTACCGGCGGGCAAGAACCCCCTCGAGCGGTAGAAGGCGATGGCCGGAGCATTTGCTTCCTCGACCTCGACGCGCAGCGTTCGGGCCTCCGGAAAGCTGGCCTCGATCTCGTCCAGCAGCGCCTGGCCGATGCCTTGCCTCTGCCAGGCAGGATGCACGTAAAGCTGGTTCAGCATGACGATCCTGGCATCCGTGGTGGCGGCGGCGAAAGCCATGCCGCCAATGCTTTTGCCGTCGTCGGCGACCAGGAACTCCGAGTTCGGCCGCGTCAGCCGCGCTTTGAGCGCGGCGATCGAATGCCATTCATCGGTGATTTCGGTAACCCGCGCCGCGCCGTAGATGGCGTCATAGGTGGCATGCCACGTCTCGATCAGCAATGCGCGCACCGCCGCCAGATCGCGCTCGCCGGCGGTGCGGATGAACATCCTACTCGATCCCGAGCTTGGCCTTGACCAGCTCGTTGACCGCTTGCGGATTGGCCTTGCCGCCGGTCGCCTTCATCACCTGGCCAACGAACCAGCCGGCCATGGTCGGCTTGGCGCGCGCCTGCTCGACCTTGTCCGGGTTGGCCGCGATCACCTCGTCGACCGCCTTTTCGATGGCGCCGGTGTCGGTGACCTGCTTCATGCCACGGCTTTCGACCAGCTGACGAGGATCGCCGCCCTCGTTCCAGACGATCTCGAACAGATCCTTGGCGATCTTGCCGGAGATGGTGCCTTCCTTGATCAGGTCGATGACCGTACCAATCTGGTCGGGCGAAACAGGAGCGTTTTCAATATCCTGGCCGGCCTTGTTCAATGCACCCAGCAGATCGTTGATGACCCAATTGGCGGCGAGCTTGCCGTCGCGCCCGGCCGCCACCTTCTCGAAATAATCGGCAATCGCCTTTTCCGACACCAGGATCGAGGCGTCGTAGGTCGACAGGCCGAGCGAAGCGATCAGCCGCGTCTTCTTGGCGTCCGGCAGTTCCGGCAGGTCCTTTGCCAACTCGTCGACATAGGCCTGGTCGAATTCCAGCGGCAGAAGGTCGGGATCCGGGAAATAGCGATAGTCGTGCGCTTCTTCCTTGGAGCGCATCGAGCGCGTCTCACCCTTGTTGGGGTCGAACAGCCGCGTTTCCTGCTCGATCCTGCCGCCGTCCTCGAGGATGGCAATCTGGCGGCGCGCCTCATAGTCGATCGCCTGGCCGATGAAACGGATCGAGTTGACGTTCTTGATCTCGCAGCGCGTGCCGAATTCGCCGCCGGGCCGGCGCACCGAGACGTTGACGTCGGCGCGCAGCGAGCCTTCGTCCATATTGCCGTCGCACGTGCCGAGATAGCGCACGATGGTGCGCAGCTTGGTGACGTAGGCCTTGGCTTCATCGGCGGAGCGCATATCCGGCTTGGAGACGATCTCCATCAGCGCCACGCCGGAGCGGTTGAGATCGACATAGGACATCGTCGCATGCTGGTCGTGCATCGACTTGCCGGCATCCTGCTCCAAATGCAGGCGCTCGATGCCGACCTCGATGTCCTCGAACTCGCCCTGCCGATCCGGGCCGACCGAGACGATCACCTTGCCCTCGCCGACGATCGGCTGCTTGAACTGCGAGATCTGGTAGCCCTGCGGCAGATCGGGATAGAAATAGTTTTTCCTGTCGAAGACGGATTTGTGGTTGATCTCAGCCTTCAGGCCAAGCCCGGTGCGGATCGCCTGCTTGACGCATTCCTCGTTGATGACCGGCAGCATGCCGGGCATCGCCGCATCGACCAGGCTGACATTGGCATTGGGAGCGGCGCCGAAAGTGGTCGAGGCGCCGGAAAACAGCTTTGCCTGCGAGGTCACCTGCGCGTGGACCTCGAGGCCGATGATGATCTCCCAGTCGCCGGTGGCGCCGGGAACCAGGCGCTTGGCGTCGGGCGTGCGGGTATCGATGATGCTCATAGGGGCCTGCATATTGGAATTGCGGATATGCGAGAACGCATATTTGATGTGCAACTTCGCTAGTGCAAACCGCCAAAAGAGACAAGCGCAAAGCCGCAGGCTGGCCTGTTCCGCCGCTTTCGCCGCTCATCCCAATGGAGAGTGGATGTCCACTTACGCTCAGGCTCGGTAAGGCCCTGACCTCCTAGCCGCATCTACGGCGCCGCCCGTCCTTTTGGACGCGCAAAGGACGCCGTGCGCTATGCCGTGGCGATATAGGCCCTGATCTCCTCGGCCTCGCGCTCGACATCCTCGATGCGCCGCTTGACTACGTCGCCGATCGACACGATGCCGTCGAGCAGCCCGTTCTTTTCCACCGGCAGATGGCGGAAGCGGCCCTTGGTCATGATCTCCATGACCTCGTTGACGGTGTGGTTCTCGTTGCAGATCTTCACCTTAGGCGTCATCGCCGAGCGGATGGCAAGGTCGAGCGCCGCCGCCCCTTCCTTGGCGAGCACCCGCACCACATCGCGCTCGGAAAGAATGCCGACGATCTTGTGATCGCCGTTGGTGATGACCAACGCGCCGATCCTGTGTTCGGAGAGCATGCGAATGGCTTCGCTGAGCTTTTCGTTCGGCCCGAGCGTCACCACGTCGTGGCCTTTTGCCTCGAGAATTGCCTTAACAGTCATGGCGTCCTCCTCTGTATTTCCTGCCGGCTCCTGCCCTGGCCGGCTTTCCCTAGTATGAACATGGTGCGCCGCGATCGGTTTCATTTCAAGTGCGGAGGTCTCAGGTGTCCGGCTCGTCCGCCTGTTGGGGCGCCTGCTCTCGCCGGTCAAAAAACCGCAGGCCGAAGAAGCCGGCAAGAAAGCCGCCAATATGGGCTTCCCAGGCGATCTGGCCGTCGATGCCGGGCGCCAAGCCGAAGAGGCCGGTCGCCAGGTTGATCACCATCCACATGGCGAGAAAGGTGACGACGCCGCGCGAGCGCAGCACCGCCTCCATCGGCAAAGGCTGGCCGGCGAAGGCGGCCTTGCCCGACGAGCGGTCGATGCGGAAGCCGTAGCGCGCCGCCGCACCCATCATGCCGGAAATCGCGCCGGAAGCGCCGACCAGCGGCGCCTCGCCAAGCGGATGCATGGCCCAGAACAGTGCCACCGCCGCCAATCCGGTCGCGGCGAAGAACAGGCTGAAGCGCAACGCGCCGAAGCGGTTGGCCAGCGGTGAGCCGAAGGCCGCGAGCCACACCATGTTGACGGCAAGATGGGCAAAGCCGCCATGCAGGAAGGCATAGGTAAAGGGGCTTGAAAACGCGAAGAAATCCAGGTCGAAGCGGCCTGAATAGCGGATCGGCACAAAGGCTGCCCGTATCAGCAGTTCAAAGTCCTGGTCTTCGGTCAGCCAATAGACCCGGATCAGATGGACGGCGACGCAGATGCCGATCACCGCCAGCACAACGGGAGGCAGGTTGAACACCGGTTCGCGGCGCTGCTCCGGTTCGCGGGCGGCAGGCCCGCTCTCGCCCTGCTCGATCTCCGGTGGGCTTTCTGGGTCGCTCATATGGCTTGCACTCAGTCGCTGGATTGGACTTCGCGAGCATGTAGATCACGGCCAACCGAATCACAAACGGCGAATCAGGCAGCCCGAATCAAAAAAGAAGCCGTCCAAGGTTTCCCTTGAACGGCTGGTCGAGCCCCCTTGCTCCCCCTGAACTCTTGACTGAAGTGCTGCCGATCGTCGCAAAACGACCGCTTCTGGAGTGGTTTTGGTGTGCCACAGGCCTGGCCGGC
The DNA here is from genome assembly GCF_040320985.1 of Mesorhizobium sp. M0571. Classification (NCBI taxonomy): domain Bacteria; kingdom Pseudomonadati; phylum Pseudomonadota; class Alphaproteobacteria; order Hyphomicrobiales; family Phyllobacteriaceae; genus Mesorhizobium; species Mesorhizobium sp. M0571. Next base: position 149,091 of record NZ_JAMYQT010000016.1, on the reverse strand, counting down.
GCGCAACGTAAACCACTTGTTAACCTTAACCGCCCCGACCCGTGAACAAGTATTAACGATGCTGGCACGCATCCTGCTCCGCAACGCATGTAGGTCATCGGAGGGCGCCCTTCTGTTCACCGATGGGACATCAGAAGACAGAATGCGCGGAGCAGCATAGCATGAACCAGAACGGATCGATCACGCTGTTCCATTATTGGAACCGGTTGCGTGACGGACGCCCTGCCCCGAAGCGCTCGGAAGTCGAACCGGCCGATATCAAGTCGCTGCTGGCCGACACGTTCATCCTGGAAAAGGACACGCGCGGCGAAGCGGTGTTCCGGCTCGCGGGCACCAGGCTCTGCGCGGTCTATGGCCGCGAACTCAAGGGGTTTTCGTTCCCGTCACTGTGGCGCGAGAAGGACCAGCGGCTAATCTCACGGCTGACCGATGGCGTCTTCGACCTGAAATCGGTGGTGCTCATCACCTATGAGGGTTTCAGCCGCAACGGCCGTTCCAACAGGTTCGAGCTGCTCGCGCTGCCGCTCGACGGCGGTGTCGAGAGCCCGCGTTGCCTCGGCGTTATAAGTGCCGTCGAAAAGCCCTTCTGGCTGGGTGCCGACCCGGTTCTCGACGCGTTGATCGATTCGATCCGTGTCGTCGATCCCGACAAGGAACCGATGTTCGTGAAGAACCGGCCGGCGATAGAGGTTCCCTCGCTCGCCCCGTCGGAATTCGACCCGCCCGAGACGATTTCGGCGCTCGGCCAGGCCCGCCGCATCCGTCACTTGGTCGTCTTCGACGGCGGACGCGAGGAATGATCCCAAAGCTTAAAGCAACAGTGCCGGGCTTTCCCCTTTGTTAACCTGCTTTGTTGTAGTTTTCCGCTGAAATTCCCCGCATCCAAGCGCGGAATGCCGAACGGGGTATGGCAGTGATGAGGTCAGCGGCGGTCGACCATGCACCGTCCCAAGCTGAAAGGCGTAACTTTCAGCGCGTCCGTGTGAAAATTTACGGACGTTTCATGCTGGAGGACCGCACCGAACATCCGTGCCAGGTCGTCGACATGTCGCCCGGCAACGTCGCGCTTCGCACCGAGCGCGTCGGCCTGCCGGGCGAAAAGGTCATTGCGTATATCGATCACATCGGCCGCATCGAAGGCGTCATCACCCGCACCTCGCAGGATGGCTTTGCAATGACCATCATCGCGTCGGACCGCAAGAGGGACAAGCTCGCCGCGCAACTGACCTGGCTTGCCAACAAGCACGAGCTCGACCTGCCGGAAGACCGCCGCCATGAACGCGTGGCGCCGCGCAACCCGACCAGCGTGCTGCAGCTTGCCGACGGACGGCAGTACCAGTGCCGCATCATCGACCTGTCGCTGTCGGGCGCCGCGATCGAGATCGACGTCAAGCCGGCGATCGGCGTCCAGGTCACGCTGGGCACCATGCGCGGCCAGGTGGTGCGCCATTTCGAAGATGGCGTCGCCATCGAGTTCGCCGTCATCCAGCGGCCGGAAACGCTCGACACCGAATTCAGCTCACCGCGCGGCTGACGTAGAAGCGCCAGCGCCATCCGAGAAGAGAGGCTGGCGATCCTTCGCGCCCCCTTGTGTCCTGCCGGACATCTCCCCCACGAGGGGGGAGATCGGCAGCTTCGGCGCCCCGCTCTCTCCTGCGACGCTGAAGATTGGCGAAAGCCGAGATGAAGGCCAATCTCCCCCCTTGTGGGGGAGATGTCCGGCAGGACACAAGGGGGGCGCTGTCCCGCCAACGTATGCTCGAACAGGGCCGGCGAAGCGCTTGAAGGGGTCGCCTAAAAACATGAACAATCTTATACTTGATTGATTCAAATTTTATGCGTGTTCTATTGGCGTTTTACTTAATGTCTACTTCGCGCTTTTGCGTCAAATAAATCCAGCCGTGTCATTGTCTCCTCAAACGGGAGACTGAATAATGAAAAAGACGAGGGGCAAGCTGTTGCTGGTGGCAATAGCGATGCAGCTTTTCGGCTGGGGGAGTGCAAATGCGGTGGAGCCGGCCTTCATGCACACCGGCGGGCGCACCACACAGCCGGTCGGTCACTACGAATTGTGCCAGCAGCTTCCGCAGGAATGCAATCAGAGGACGCCGAACCGGGCACCGGTCGAACTCACCCGCAAGCTGTGGGCGACGATCGTCAAGATCAACAATTCGGTCAACAGCAAGGTCGCGCCGCGCACCGACATGGAAATGTGGGGCAAGGAAGAAGTCTGGTCGTTTCCCAACGGCGTCGGCGACTGCGAGGATTATGCGCTGGAAAAGCGCCGCGAGTTGATGAGCATCGGCATTCCGGCCGGCGATCTGCTGATGACGGTTGTCCGCCAGCGCAACGGCGACGGCCATGCGGTGCTGACCGTGCGCACCAGCCTTGGCGAGTTCATCCTCGACAATCTCCAGCCTAAGGTGCTGTCCTGGACCAATACCGACTACACCTACCTGAAACGCCAGTCCGAGCGGAATTCCGGCGCTTGGGTAACGATCAACGACGGCCGCTCCGACGCGGTCGCCAGCGTCCGCTGAGGACGCGACGCAAAACCCGGTCGAGTCCCCACCCTCCCCGTCCCCAACGACCGGGTTTAGGAGCCGGCCCCGTCCCCGGGCCGGCTCCACCATTTCTAGGCAAGCGCCACCAGGCAATCCCGCGTTGAAACTAGACCTTTTTCAGCCCCGCCTTGAACCGCTTGCCGTTGGCGACGTAGTGCGCGGCCGAGGCGCGCAGCCTGGCGATAGCGGCGTCGTCCAGCGTCCTGACCACGCGCGCGGGTGAGCCGACGATCAGCGAATTGTCGGGGAATTCCTTGCCTTCGGTGACCAGCGCGCCGGCGCCGACCAGCGAATTGTTGCCGATCCTGGCGCCGTTCAGCACGATGGCGCCCATGCCGATCAGGCTGTTGTCGCCGATCGTGCAGCCATGCAGCAAGGCGCGGTGGCCGATCGTGCAGCCTTGGCCGATGGTCAGGGCAAAGCCGGGATCGGTGTGCATGATTGTGTGTTCCTGCACATTGCTGTCGGCGCCGATGACGATCGGCTCGTTGTCGCCGCGGACGACGACGCCGAACCAGAAGCCGGCATTGCGGCCGACCCGCACATCGCCGATCAGCGTGGCGTCGGGCGCGATCCAGTTGCTGTCGGCGTCCTCGAAAGCCGGCGCTTTCCCGTCAATCGCGTAGATCGGCATCGCTGTCTCCAGATCGTTCTCACACCGACAAGCCGCCAGACCCTAGAAGCGAAGCCGCCCATGAGGCAATGGGGATCACCACCATCCCCAGCGCCAGCGCCCAGATGGTGGCGGTGCAGCCGCAGGAGACCAGACCCAGCACCGAAATGCGACGCTCGCGCCAGGCGTCCAGCGCCTCGTTGGCAAACATCAGCGGCCCGGCGCAAGCAGTCGCGGCGAGCGAGCGCAGCATGTGCTTCGACGACACATAGGGTTGGACGAAGGCAAGTCTGCGGCCGGCGATCAGCTCCATCGCCGATCCGGCCAGGCCGCAAGCCGTCAGCCCAGCCATAAAACTGAATATGATTTGTTCGACCAGGCCCATCTTTACCCTCCGTTTACCATGAAATCGCACAGTCGCCTGCAAAAGCTGCGTAGCAAGAGCCGTGCCGCGCCGAGATGTGCCGCTCAGGCACACCCGATGGAACGGCGACGGCAAACGAGGATCGCGATGAAGCAGGCAGTCGCCACAGAGGGCCCGCAGCCCAGCGTCGTCGATTCGACGCTGATGAAGCGGGTGTTTTATGCATTCGCGACGCTGGCGCTGCTGTCGGTGGCAATCAGCCTCGGCGGCAAATGGTTCGGCCGCTCGATCGCCATGGCCGGGTACACCGACGACACCACGGTCCACGAGGTCGTCATCGGCAACAACGTCGTCGCCGTGCCGGCCAATGTCATCCGCTTTGCCCAGGCGCGGCGCGACGGCATCGCCTCGCGGCTCGATCTCTATGTGCGCTATCCCGAGATGGACGGCTACAGCGAGGCCGCCCGTGACGACTTCAACCACACCGGAGCCAGCAAGGACATCGTGTTCCTGTCGTTCGAGCCGCAAATGATGTCGCGCGACATGAGCGGCCGCTTCGCGCCGATCTACAGCGCGCTGATCGCCCAGCCCGGCACGCCCGGCCCTGGCGGGACGCTGCTCTATACGTTCAGCGACAAATCAGGCTATCTCAACGAAGTGCTGGCGGTCGCCAACCGCCCCGGCAAGGATCCGTTCGTTGCCCGCTGCCTGAGCGGCCCGAGCGCGGACGAATCGCTGGCGCCCTGCGAACGCGACATCCTGGTCGGCGATAATCTCAGCCTCACTTACCGCTTTCCCCGGGAATTCCTGGGCGAGTGGCAGGCGCTCGACGCAGCGATTTTGGGCGAGGCAGCGCGTGTCCTGAAGACGGGGCGGTAGGCAACGAAACGGGCCGTTACGTTGTGATCCTTCGCGCCCCACTGTCCCGCCGGCGCCAGCCGCAATTCCGGCTCAGGCCAGATCGATGTCGAGGATCGCCATCGAGAAATTATAATCGCCGTCGTCCTCGTCCTTGAAGACGATGCCGAGGAACTCGTCGCCGACATAGACCTCGGCCGAATCTTCCTTGCGCGGCCGCGCCTTCACTTCGAGTTTGGGGTTCTGGAAGGTGCGCTTGAAATAGGCGTCCAACTTTCTGATTTCGTCCGGCTTCAACAGTCTTCTCCGATCGTCGGCTTCTTCGTTTGAGCGCGCTTCTGGCACGTCGACAATGGCCATGTAAAGGCAAGCCGGCGAGAGAACACGGGCAATCGCCTCACGTTTGCGCTGCCCCTCATCGCCCTGCCGGGCACTTCTCCCCGTATAGTGACGGGGAGAAGGACGCCTTCGCAAAGAATTTCGCCAATCTCCAGCGTTATAGAAACAGTGCCGAGGCTGCAGTCAGCCCCTTCTCCCCGTCACTATACGGGGAGAAGATGCCGGCAGGCAGATGAGGAGCGGCGCCGACATCGATAGTTGGTCCGACGCGACAAGCCCCTGCTCGAGCACTCAGATGTCGAAGCTGACGACGTGGTCCATCGTCTGCGACGGCAACAGCTGATCCATCTGCCGCGAGGGCTGGTCGCAGCCGGTCTCGCCGACGACGCGGGCCGGCACGCCGGCAACCGTCTTGTTGTGCGGCACCGGCGATAGCACCACCGAGCCGGCCGCGATCTTCGAGCAATGACCGATCTCGATGTTGCCGAGGATCTTGGCGCCGGCGCCGATCAGCACCCCGTAGCGGATCTTAGGATGACGGTCGCCGCCGGCCTTGCCGGTGCCGCCCAGCGTCACGCCGTGCAGGATCGACACGTCGTCCTCGATCACCGCCGTCTGGCCGACGACGAGGCCGGTGGCGTGGTCGAGGAAGATGCCCTTGCCGATGCGGGCGGCCGGATTGATGTCGGTCTGGAACACCGAGGACGACCGGCTCTGCAAATAGAGCGCGAAATCCTGGCGGCCCTGGTTCCACAGCCAATGCGCCAGCCGGTGCGTCTGGATGGCATGAAAACCCTTGAAATAGAGCACCGGCATGATGAAGCGGTCGCAGGCCGGATCGCGGTCGTAATAGGCCTGGATATCGACGCGCACCGTCGTCGACCAGTCCTCGTCGTCGGCCGCCATCGCCTTGAAGGTCTGGCGGATGAGGTCGGAGCCTATGTCCTGGTGGGCGAGGCGCTCGGCCAGCCGGTGAATGACCGCTTCTTCCAGGTTTTCCTGATTGAGGATGGTCGAATAGAGGAACGCTGCCAGCAGCGGATCGCGGTTGACCGCTTCCATCGCTTCGTCGCGGATCGAACGCCAGATCGGATCTACCGGCTGCACCATGGTGGGACGGGAAATCGTAACGCTATTCATCTGATGTCTCCGGCCATCTAATGTCTCCGGCTTGGCGGCTTGCCTATTCTCCGGCCGCTCCTATAAGCCAGATCATAGCACGGGTGAACTCAATTTTCCTTAGTGCTTCGTCAAATGGATTTGGTTCGCGGAATTTCAAGCAGCCATGGAAAACGCAGCCTTGATGGACGAGAAGCTGAAGCGCGAGCTTTCGGCGCTCTACAAGGCCGAGGATCGCCACTATCACAGCCTTGGCCACATCGAGGCGATGCTGGCGCTGGCCAACGATTACAAGGCGTTGCTGCACGATCCTGAAGCGGTCGAAGCGGCGATCTGGTTCCACGACGCGATCTATGACAGCCGCGCCAGGGACAACGAGGCGAGGAGTGCCGCACTTGCCGAGAAAAAGCTCGCCGGCCGCGCCGACGCACAGCGCCTCGGCCGCATCGCGGCGATGATCGCTGCCACCGCCGGCCACGAATTGCCCAGCCTGCAAAGCCCCGGCGACGAACATTTTGTCCGTGACGCCGCGCTGTTCCTCGACATGGACCTGGCGATCCTGGGTGCTGTGCCTGACGTGTTCGACGCCTATGAACAGGCGGTCCGCCGGGAATATGGCTGGGTCGAGGCGCCGATGTGGCGCGCCGGCCGTGCTGCTGTCCTAAAGGGCTTCCTCGCCCGCCCGCATATCTTCCACAGCGAGGAATTCCGCCGGCGATTCGAAACCCAGGCCCGGCAAAACATGGCGCGCTCGCTCAAGGCGCTTGGGCACAGCCCGGGCGGATCGTAGCCCGACGCGTCGCTCGCTTGCCTGCCGGAGAGTTGCCCGAAATCAGGTAAACGCGCCGATGGTCGATGCCATTCCCCACAGCATGAACACCCCGGCCGCAAGCGACGCGCCGTTGACCACGATGCCAGCCAGACCGAGCACACGACTGTCGTTCGAACGACCGAGCGCCATCAACCCGAAAACCACGCCGGTAAGATGTGCCAATGGCCCGGCCAGAAAAAATACCGCGGCGAAGAAGCCTGTCGCACTGTTCTGGAGCAGTGGGGACGCGTCGCTCGGCATTGCTATCAATGCGGTGATCGCAATCGCCCCTACCGCCAATGCGGCCAGCGCTAGAATAACGGATCGTTTGCCGAACGTGCTTTTCGCAACAACGCCCGGCAAAGCGGCGTCGCTTCTTCCCCATTGTGCCATCGTACCCCCTACCCTTCGTTCAGCGTGGCGGTTTTGAACCGATCCACACGCGCGCTTATTTACTCCTGTATCGTTGCAAAACCGCTAAGGACCCCAGCTTCAGGCCCGATGGCCGCTCTTGGGGAGCCATCCATCAGAGCGGATGCTCGGCATAAAACTCCAGCACACGCTGCTTGAACGTCTTGTCGCCGACCGCCAGCATGTGGTCGCGACCTTCGATGTGAAACGCCCTGGCGTTCGGCATCAAGGCGGCGAGCTCATCCGGCGAGCCGCCGATGTCGTCCTTGGTGCCGACGGCGATCAGCGTCGGCTGGGCAATGCGGGCAAGGTCGGCCTCGCTCAGCAATTCGCGGGAGGTGGCGATGCAGGCAGCGAGCGCCCGGCGATCGCTGCGGGTCTGATCGGCGAAGGCACGGAACGAGCGGCCGCGCGGATCGGTAGCGCCTGCCGGATCTTCGGCCAGAAGTGCGTCGGCTATCGGATCCCAGTCGCCGACGCCGTCGACCATGCCGATGCCGAGACCGCCGAAGACCAGCGTCGCCACCTTGTCCGGATCGGAGAGCGCCAGGAACGCCGATATCCGCGCACCCATCGAATAACCCATGACATGGGCGCGTTCGATGCCGAGATGGTTCAAAAGCGCTGCCCCGTCGGATGCCATCCTGGCCGGCGTGTAGTCTGCTTCGTCATAACTTTTCGAGGAAGAGCCATGGCCGCGATTGTCGAAGGCGATGGCGCGGTAGCCGGCGTCGTTCAGCGTCTTGAACCAACCGGGCGACACCCAGTTGACGTAATGGCTCGAGGCAAAGCCGTGGATCATCAGCACCGGATCGCCCTGCCCCGATGCCGGCTGGCGATCGAGGAAAGCAAGGTCGAAACCGTCATGGGAGAAGAACTGCATCGGCCGAAGATCCTGCCCGTTCAGTCGGAATCGACACTCGGCGCATCGCCCTTGTCGGGCGGCGGCATGGCAGGACCCGGCGCCGTGCCGATGGCGGGATGGCGCAGCAGATCGCCGTCCTTAATGCCCTTTTTGGCGGCGGTGCCTGCCCTGAGCTCGAGCACGAAGCGCACCGGTTCGTCCGGCGAGATGATCGCCTCCGACTGCGGCTCGCCTTGCTTGATCGCCCGGATCCGGCCGTCCTGGCCGACAAAGATCAGGTCGAGCGGCATCGGCGTGTTCCTCATCCAGAAACTCACATCTTGCGGCGCGCCGAACACGAACAGCATGCCGTGATTGTCGGCCATGTGCCGCCGGAACATCAGGCCGGCTTCGCGCTCGGCGGGCGTATCGGCGATTTCGACCGAAAAAGAGCGCTCGCCGGCCTTCGTCACCGCGACCAGTGGCGCCGGGTCGACGGGAAGGATCATCGCCTTGCCGTCGGCCGAACTCGGTTGCTGGAAATAGAAGAAGGCGCTTGCGGCGACGATGAGGAAAATCCCGGCGCAGAGCGCGCCCGCCGTCAGCCGGTTCCTGTGAGCCATATGAAATCCTCGGCCGGAACTAATGCGAGACCGGCAAGGTACCCATATCGGGGTGAATTTCGGCAGCCATAAGGCCTTTGTCGCCGCGTCCGAAGCGGACCAGCACCACCTGGCCCGGCCGGAGCTCGGTGATGCCGTAGCGGCGCAGCGTCTCCATGTGGACGAAAATGTCCTCGGTGCCCTCGCCCCGGGTCAGAAAGCCGAACCCCTTGGTGCGGTTGAACCATTTCACCAGCGCCCGTTCGAGGCCGCTTTCCGGCGTCACCGCGACGTGGGTGCGCTGCTCCTGCAACTCTGCCGGATGGATCGCAGTGGTGACATCCATCGAGAGCACGCGGAAAGCCTGCAGCCCACGCTCGCCCTGTTTGACTAGGCAGACGACGCGGGCGCCTTCCAGCGCGGTCTGAAAACCGTCCTTTCGAAGGCATGTCACATGGAGGAGGATATCGCCCGAAGAACCATCATCGGGAAGGATGAAACCGTAGCCCTTGGCCACGTCGAACCATTTGATGGCGCCGGCAATTTCGACGAGATCGGCCGTATCGGCGCTCTCATCCCGCTTCAACGCATCGTTACCGGCCCCGTCCCGCCCCATGAAAGAGGCCTTTTCCCCCATAAGAACGCCCCCTTTTTCAAGAAACACTGCAACTGATTCTTGGTATCAGATTAACACCGCGGCTTCCGGTGTGTGCAAGACCTGACGTGCCTTTTTTCACGGTTGCATACAGGAATAGCGGATTTGTCGTTTGCCGGCGCCAGCAAGCGGGACCAATTGCCCTTTGTCCGGGCCGCCCCTATGTTGCGCCGCAACGCAACATCGGAGGAAATCCCATGCGCTATCTGCACACCATGGTCCGCGTCGCCGACATCGATGCCTCGCTCGATTTCTACTGCAACAAGCTTGGCCTGAAGGAAGTGCGCCGCCACGAAAACGAGCAAGGCCGCTACACGCTGATCTTCCTTGCCGCGCCCGAAGACGAGCAGAGCGGCATCTCCGAAAAGGCGCCGCTGGTCGAGCTCACCTTCAATTGGGACCCGGAAGACTACAAGGGCGGCCGCAATTTCGGCCATCTCGCCTATGAGGTCGACGACATCTACGCCACCTGCCAGCGGCTGATGGACAATGGCGTCACCATCAACCGGCCGCCGCGCGACGGCAACATGGCGTTCGTCAAATCGCCGGACGGCATCTCGATCGAGCTTTTGCAGAAAGGCCCGGCCAAGTCCAAGGCCGAACCATGGGCGTCGATGCAGAACACCGGAAGCTGGTAGCCGATCACGCCATCTTGAGCCGACGTCGTCAGGCGGATATGTCCCGCAGCTTTTGGTTTTCGCGGCAGGCGCCTATCTAACCGGCGTTGCGCCTGCCCGCGAAGGCTGGCGCAACATCATGCAATAGGCGCTCGCCAAGTCCACAATGGGCTCCAGGAGAATTCATTCATGCCGACCAGCCATGTCGACGTCGCCACCGAACATGCCAGCCGCTATTTGCAGCAGCTGTGCAAGCATTGGGCGCACAAGTTTCCCGTCGAGTTCGACCCGAACCACGGCACCATCGATCTCACGCTCGGCCGCACGGTTCTCGATGCCGACCCGGCAGCGCTGCACATCGCGGTGACGACCGACGAGGCCGGTTCGCTTGAGCGCCTGGAGACGGTCGTCGCCGACCACATCAAGCGCTTCGCCTTCCGCGAGGAGCTGACATTCGACTGGAAACGCGCTCCGGCTGCGTAGACGACCTGTCAACCGCCTGCCTTGGCCATCTCCAGCAGCATCAGCACGGTGCGCCAATTGCGCGCGGTGCCGGGCACCTTCAAAACGCGCGGGATGAGATTGGCAAAGACCGATTTGCCGAGCCCGTCGGGCGCATGCAGATAAAACACGTCACCCTTGATCTCGAAGCGTTCGGGCCCGGTGCATTTTTCCGCCAGCCGGGCGACCTCTTCGGCGGTCGGCTCGCGCTCCAGCGCATAGGCGTGCAGCTTGGTCGGCTCGCCGGCCATTTCCGGATAGGGGTTCTCCGCCGCCAGCCGCTCGAGCCAGCCGAGATCGCGCACCATGATGCGCGAGTGGAATCCCCATTTCTTCTCGAATTCCGCTTCCAACTGGCTGGTCAGCATGACTGCATCGCCGTTTGGCGACCGGAAGACGGCGTTGCCGCTCTGCACATAGGTGGCGATATCGGAGAAGCCGAGCCGCTCGAAGAATGACCTGAGTTCCGCCATCTTGACGATGCGATTGCCGCCGACATTGATGCCGGAAAACAGCGCGACAAAGATCTTTCCCTCGGTGGTCAGAAGATCGTTGCTGCTCATATGATGAACCCAGCGAGCGTCTCGTTATCGGTGATGTCCTGATAGTGGACGCTCTCGGCGTCGAAATTCGCCTTGAGCAGGTCGAAATTGCGGCGGTCCTTGGTTTCGATGCCGATCAGCACCGATCCAAAATTGCGCGCCGATTTCTTCAGATATTCGAAGCGGGCGATGTCGTCGTCGGGGCCAAGCAATTCGAGGAAATCGCGTAACGCGCCGGGCCGCTGCGGAAAGCGGATGATGAAGTATTTCTTCAAGCCCTCGAAGCGCAGCGCCCGCTCCTTCACGTCCGGCAGCCGCTCGAAATCGAAATTGCCGCCGGACACCACGGCGACGATGGTCTTGCCCCTGATTTCCTTTTTGGAAAAATCCTTCAGCGCATCGATCGCCAGCGCGCCGGCCGGCTCGAGCACGACGCCCTCGACATTGAGCATTTCGATCATGGTCGCGCAGAGCCGGTTTTCCGGGATCAGCCGCACCGCGTCGGCGGCAAACTCCCTGAGGTGGCGCAGCGGCTCGCGGCCGATCTCGGCCACCGCCGCGCCGTCGACGAAATTGTCGACCTTGGCGAGCTTGATCCGTTTTCCGGCGGCGAGACTCTCGCTCAGGCTCGGGGCGCCGGCCGGCTCGCAAAAGACGAAGCGTGTTTCGCGGTGCTGGTCGGCGAAATAATGGGTGACGCCGGCGGCCAGGCCACCGCCGCCGACCGGCAGCATGACGATGTCGGGCATGCGCGCGCCGGGCATCTGGCCTGATATCTCGTAGGCGACGGTCGCTTGCCCTTCGATGATGTCCTTATGGTCGAACGGCGGGACCATGTGGGCGCCGGCAGTTTCGGTGAATTCGAGTGCGGCGCGGTAGCAGTCGTCGAAAAAATCGCCGACCAGCCTGATCTCGACGAAGGCGCCGCCGAACAGCCGCGTCTTGTCGATCTTCTGCTGCGGCGTCGTCACCGGCATGAAGACGACGCCCTTTTTGCCGAAATGGCGGCAGACGAAGGCAAAGCCCTGCGCATGGTTGCCGGCCGAGGCGCAGACGAACAGCTCGGCATTGTTGCCGGCGGCGAGCGTCTTGCGGAAGAAGTTGAAGGCCCCGCGGATCTTGTAGGAGCGCACCGGCGTCAGGTCCTCGCGCTTCAGCAGCACCCGCGCGCCGGTCTTCTTCGACAGATAGTCGTTTTCCTGCAGTGGCGTTTCCGGAAAGATCTCGCGGATCGCCGCGGCGGCAGCAGCGACGCGAGAGGAGAAACTGGTCATGGCAAGAGCACCCCAAAAGCTATGCGAGTTCGGTCCCGCTATTGCATATCCGGCCTCGCGAAGCCATTGTCCGGCCGCCCCGAAGGGGCATTTCCGGAATCAACGTAAGCATTTGGGGGCGTTTGCTCATGCCTGTCGCATCGGTTGCCCGGAAAACCGTGTCGCTGCCGGAGTTCGGCGAGCCGACGGTGATGCCGCTGGTGCCCCGCGCCGCCTACGAGGCCCGTATCGCGGCGCTGGTCGCACGTGGCGGGTTCGATGCCTTCGTCGTCTATGGCGACCGCGAACATGCCGCCAATGTCGCCTACCTCTGCGGCTACGACCCGCGCTTCGAGGAGACGCTGCTCATCATCGTTCCCGGCAAGCCGCCGAAACTGCTGGTCGGCAATGAGGGCTGGGGCTATGCCGAGATCTGCGACGGGCCTTACGAGCGCGTGCTCTACCAGACGTTCTCGCTGCCGGCGCAGCCGCGCGACCGCTCGCAAGCGCTGGCCGACATCCTTGCCGATTGCGGCCTGAAGGCCGGCCAGCGTATCGGCGCCATCGGCTGGAAACCGTTCGGCCCCGGCGATGCCGGCTTTGGGGAAACGACGCTCGACCTGCCGTCCTTCATCGCCGACACGCTGCGTACCCTTGCCGGCGATAGGGGCACGGTCGTCAACGCGGCGAACCTTTTGATGAACCCCGCCGACGGCCTGCGCGCCATCAATGAGGCCGACCAACTGGCGGCGTTCGAATTCGCCGCGACCTATTCCTCGCAAGGCCTGCGCAACGTCCTGCAAGGCATCGAACCCGGCATGACCGAATTGCAGGCGGCGCGGCTGATGGGCATCAACGGCCTGCCGCAATGCTGTCACTCGATGCTGTCGGCCGGCAGGCGCGCAGCCTATGGCCTGCCGAGCCCGCGCCTCGACATCATCAAGCGCGGCGACCCGATCACCATGGCATACGGCATCCAAGGTTCGCTCAACGCCCGCGCCGGCTTTCTGGTCGAGGATGCGGCCGAGCTTCCGAAGGGCATCCAGGACTATGTCGAAAAACTGGTCGCGCCGTATTTCTGCGCCGTCGTCGACTGGTACGAAACGGTCGGCATCAGCGTTCCCGGCGGCGCGTTGTGGAAGGCGGTGCACAACCGCATAGGCGATCCCTTCTTCGGCGTCTCGCTCAATCCCGGCCATCTCGTCCATATCGACGAATGGATGCATTCGCCGGTATTTTCCGGCTCCGACATCAGATTGAAGTCGGGCATGGCCTTGCAGGTCGACATCATCCCGGCGACCGGCACCGATTATTTCACCACCAACATCGAGGACGGCATCGCGCTGGCCGACGAGGAACTGCGCGAAGAGATCGCCGCGCGCTATCCCGAAACCTGGCGCCGCATCGAGGCGCGCCGCGCCTTCATGACCGACGTGCTCGGCATAAGGCTGAAGCCGGAAGTGCTGCCGTTTTCCAACATCCCGGCCTTCCTGCCGCCGTTCTGGCTTTCGCGCAACAGTGCGATGGCAGTCGAGAGGCGCTGAGCGCATTTCGGCGTCCGCGACTTACTTCCGCCGCACTTCGCCTGTCCGGGAGGTGCGGCGGAGGTGATGGGCCTTTGGTTAGGCCGGAGTGGAATTTCTTAAGTGTTTTTGAAGACGATTTGCATCATTCTCATTGCCGGGCTGCTCGCCGGCTGCGGCGGCCGTCAAACCGAGGAACTGCTCGGCAGCGCCATGATGGCTGCGCCGGTGACGGAAATCGCCGGCAACCACTCGATATTCATCGCCACCACGCGCAAGCGCTCCGACGATCCCAACAAGGTCTTCGACGGCGAGCGCTCGGCGACGCTGAACTATGCCCGCGTCAACGTCACCGTCCCCGGCATCCACAAGACAGGCCAGATCGAGCGGCGCTCGCGCGGCAAGTCGGACGATCCGGCCAAATACTTCATGGCTTCCGAGGTCGTCGGCTACGACACCCAGCCGAAATTCTCCAGCGCGCTCAGTGCCGACATCGCGGCGCGCGGCGGCCGCGTCATGGTCTTCGTCCACGGCTACAACACCGGCTTCGACGACGCTGTCTACCGCGTCACCCAGATCACCCATGATTCCGGCTATCCGGGCACTCCGGTGCTGTTTTCCTGGGCCTCGGGCGCCAAGACCACCGACTATGTCTACGACAAGGAAAGCGCCAGCGTTGCCCGCGACCAGCTGGAAGTGACGCTGAGAATGCTGGCGCAGACCGGCGCGCGGCGCATCGACATCGTCGCCCATTCGCTGGGGACCTGGGTGACCATGGAGGCGCTGCGCCAGCTTGCCATCACCGGCGACCGCGATCTCGGCGGCAAGCTCGGCGACGTGGTGCTGGCCTCGCCCGATATCGACGTCGACGTGTTCAAGAGCCAGATGCGCCGCTACGGCAAGCCGGACAAGCCGTTCATCCTGCTTCTGTCCGACGACGACCGGGCGCTGCGGCTCTCCGGCCTGATCGCCGGCGCGCGGCCGCGGGTCGGCGACTACAAGGACGCCGCCGACCTGGCCAGCTATGGCGTGTCGGTCGTCGACCTCTCCAGCGTCAAGGGAGCCGACCGCTTCAACCACACCAAATTCGCCGACAATCCGGAATTGGTGCAGTTGATCGGCCAGAAGCTGCGCGAGGATGACGGGTTTGCCAGCGACCGCGAAGTGACCGACCGCATCGCCTCGGTCGGACAATAGCTATCGTCCGCCGACAGCTACCTTCCGCCAGCTCGCGATTCTGTTCACGATTGCCGCACCATCGGAATAGTTTGAACTGGACCGTGCCGGCCTCTGCCTCTATCGGAATAGTCCAAGACGTCTTCGGCTCGACGTCGCCCTTGCGGGAGCCCGCGTGATCGTGCGTTCGAAGATCTTTCTCGTCGTTGCGTTCGCGCTCGCGGTGGCAGGCTGCGCCGGCCAGAACACGCATGATTTGCTCAACAAGACGACGATCACGGTGCCTGCTTCCGACATCGCGGCCACGCATAAGATCTTCGTCGCCACCACCCGGCAGAAGGCAACGAAAGAGCCCCGGCAGGTGTTCGACGGTGACCGTTCGCCCACGACCAGCTTTGCCAGCGTCGAGGTGACGGTGCCGAAGATCCATCAGGTCGGCGCCATCGAGCGGGTCAAGGGCTCCGCCAACAGCAATCCGGCGAAGGATTTCACGGCGACCGGCGTCACCTTCTACGAAGGGGCGCCGCAATTCGCCAAGGCGGTCGGCGCCGACATCGCCATGCGCGGCGACCGGGCGCTGGTTTTCGTGCACGGCTTCAACAACGGCTTTGACGACGGCATCTACCGCCTGACACAGATCGCGCACGACACGAAATACCCCGGCACGCCGGTGCTGTTTTCGTGGGCGTCGAGCGGCAAGACAACCGGCTACATCTACGACAAGGAAAGCGCCAATGCGGCGCGCGACGATCTCGAAGCGACGCTGCGCATGCTCGCCAAGACCCGCGCCAAGAGCATCGATATCATTGCCCATTCGATGGGGACCTGGGTGACGATGGAAGCGTTGCGCCAGCTTGCCATTACCGGCGACCGCGACCTCGGCGGCAAGCTCGGCTATGTCATCCTGGCCTCGCCCGACATCGACGTCGATGTGTTCAAGAAGCAGATGATCCGCTACGGCAAGCCCGACAAGCCGTTCGCCGTGCTGCTTTCGGGCGACGACCGGGCGCTCAGGCTCTCGACCCTGATCTCCGGCGACAAGCCACGCGTCGGCGACTATGGCGACGCGGCCGACCTCGCCAGCTATGGCGTCTCGGTGGTCGACCTGACCAAGACCAAGGGCGGCGACCGGCTGAACCACGCCAAATTCGCCGACAACCCGTTCCTGGTGCTGCTGCTCGGCGACCGCCTGCGTGCCCCGGCCGGCCTGGCCTCCGAAGAGACCGCGCCGGCCCAGCTCGACAATCTCGGCCAGGGCCTCGGCAAGGCCGTCGGCTCGGTTGCCGAGATCGTCATCACCACGCCGTTCAAGGTGCTGACCATCGCCACCGGCGGGTGAGCCGCGCCCCGGCCGCGTTCAGACGAACAAATCGACCTTCTGGAACGTCGTCACGTCGATCAGGCCGACATCGGAAATCCTGAGCTCGGGGATGACGACCAGCGCCAGCAGCGAGTGCTGCATATAGGCGTTGTTCAGCGAGCAGCCCATCTGGCGCATGGCGTCGCTGAGTTGGTCCGCCTTGGCGGCGACGATTTCCGCCCGCTCGTTTGACATCAGCCCGGCGATCGGCATTTCGACCAGCGCCAGTTCCTTGCCCTTGGAGAACAGGACGACGCCGCCGCCGACCTCGCCCAGCCGGTTCACAGCCAGAGCCATGTCCTGCTTGTTGGTGCCGACGACGATGATGTGGTGGGCATCGTGGGCCACGCTCGACGCCATGGCGCAGTCGCCGATATAGCCGAAGCCGGAGACGAAGGCGTTGGTGACGCCGCCCGTGCCCTTGTGGCGCTCGACCAGCGCGATCTGGCAGACATCGTTGCGGCGGTCCATGGCGACCAGCCCGTCCTCGACCGCAAGATCGGCCTCCAGCGCCCGCGTCGGGGCCTGGTTCTCGATGACGCCGATGACGCGTACCCGCACCTCGTTGGCGCCCTTGGGTGCCGCGATATCGAAATCCGCAGGTTTGAGCTTCTTGCCGAGCTTGACGGTGTTCTTCGCCGTCCGCGGATAGTCATAGGCCGGAATGTCGATTTCGAGCTTGCCGCCCTTGGCCAGCCTGACGCCGCGGGCATAGACTTCGTCGATGGTCATTTCGGCCAGGTCGGAGACGATCAGCAGATCGGCGAGCCGTCCCGGCGCGATCGAGCCGATCTCGCGCTCCAGCCGGAAATGCTGGGCGGTGTTGAGCGTCGCCATCTGGATCGCCGTCACCGGCTTCAAGCCCTGGCTGATGGCATGGCGGACGACCCGGTCCATATGGCCTTCGTGCACCAGCGTGCCGGAATGGCTATCGTCGGTGCACAGGATGAAGTTGCGCGGGTCGAGCCCGCTCTCCGTCACCGCCTTGATCTGCGAGGCGACGTCATACCAGGCCGAGCCCAGCCGCAGCATTGCCTTCATGCCCTGGCGGACGCGGGCGATGGCATCCTCGGCGCGCGTGCCTTCGTGATCGTCCTCGGGGCCGCCTGCGACATAGCCGTGGAACGGCAGGCCGAGATCGCGCGAGGCATAATGCCCGCCGACGGTCTTGCCGGCCCTCACCGTCGCGGCGATCTCGCCCGACATCACCGGATCATTGGCGGCGACGCCCGGAAAATTCATCACCTCGCCGAGCCCGATGATGTTTTCCCAGGTCATTGCCTCGGCGACGTCGGCGACCGTCAGTTCAGCGCCGGCATGCTCCAGCCCCGGTGCTGACGGCACGCAGGACGGCATCTGCACATGCACGTTGACCGGCATGGCGACGGCCTCGTCATGCATCAGCCGGACACCCGGCAGGCCGAGCACATTGGCGATCTCATGCGGATCGATGAACATCGAGGTGGTGCCATGCGGGATCACCGCGCGGCAGAATTCCGTCACCGTCACCATGCCGCTCTCGACATGCATATGCGCGTCGCAAAGGCCCGGCACCAGGTAACGGCCGCCGGCATCAACCACCTTGGTGCCCTGGCCGATGGCATGGCCGGCATTCGGCCCGCAATAGGCGAAGCGGCCGCCGGCAATGGCGATGTCGGTGCCGGCGATGATCTCGCCCGAATGAACGTTGACCCAACGCCCGTTGCGGATGACGAGATCGGCGGGTTTGCGGCCCATGGCGACGTCGACCAGATGCGTCGCCATCTCGGCCCAGGGTTTTGGTTTCGTCGCATTGGCGGTCTTCGGCATGAACAGGCTCCAATTTGCCCGACTGTGCCAAGCCGCGAGGATTTTGACCAGTGAGGAAGCGCAAGACCGGCGCGGTGGAGGCGATCAATCATCGACGTTGGCGCTGCCCCTCAACCTCCTGCCGGGACCTTCTCCCCGTATAGTGACGGGGAGAAAGAACGGCCGCAAACGCCGGCGTCCCCCTCTCCCCGTCCTTCACGGGGAGAGGGTAGGGAGGGGCAGCGCCAACCTGACACGATTGCGTTCGGTATTTTGTTCTTGCTTTGTGCCGGCAGCTATGCTACTAATTTCAGTATGGTGCTGATTCGCGCCGACGACCCGCCGCCGAGGCGGGTTTTTTGTTTCGGCCGATTTTCGTCATCGGCGCCCAGTGCCGCTGCGACGGTTCAGAGCACAACAATCCGCCGGCCGATTTTCTCGACCGCGAACCGGCGGCGGCAGAAGACGGCTTGACGGCCCCTGCCCGGCATCTGAAAAGGACTGGCCTGCGGACGTGGCGGAATTGGTAGACGCAAGGGACTTAAAATCCCTCGATCTCTGATCGTACGGGTTCGATTCCCGTCGTCCGCACCAGATTGGTCTCGTTTGATATCCTTCGCCTCTCGGAGCCCAGGACGCTCAACCCAACTCCACCACCCTCACCCCCCGATCGGGTTCAGCTTCAGGTGCTGGATCAGGATGATGGTCTTGGCGTCGATGATGCTGCCGTTGTGGATGCCGGCCAGCGCCTCGTCGAGCGGCATTTCGAGAACCTCGATGTCCTCGCCTTCGTCATGCGCGCCGCCGCCGTCGGAAACGCGGTCGGCGGGCGAATAGCGGGCGACGAAGAACCAGAGCCGCTCGGTCACGCTGCCGGGGCTCATATAGGGCGAAAACAGCCGCTGCACGTCCTTCAACCGGTAGCCGAGTTCTTCCTCGGCCTCCTTGCGGATGCAGGTTTCGGGATCGTCTTCGTCGAGCAGGCCGGCGCAGGCCTCGATCAGTGGCTCGCCGTGGCCGGTGACATAGGCCGGATAGCGGAACTGCCGCACCAGAAGCACCGTCGAGCGCTGGGGATCGAAAGGCAGGATCACCGCGCCGTCGCCGCGATCGTAGGTCTGACGGGTGTGCGTTTCCCATTTGCCGTCGCGCCGGCGATAGTCGAAGACGGTCTTTTTCAAGACCGCCCATTCGTCGGAAAGCACTTCCTCAGAACGGATGCGAATGCGATCTTCCATGGTGGACTCCCTGATGCCGCGGCAAGGCGTAGCCGCGAACGGTGGTTCACGCAATCCGGCCAGCCATTGGTCTAGTGCGCCGGTTCACCCTCTCGTGTCTGGCGCATCTGCAAGTGGCTGCCTAAATAGCGGCAACCCTTTCCGGAGTTTTTTATGACCTCATCTCTTTTCCAGCCGATCACCCTCGACGGCCTCACCTTCCCCAACCGCATCGCCGTCGCGCCGATGTGCCAGTATTCGGCCGAGGACGGCTCGGCCAGCGACTGGCACCTCTATCACTGGATGAACCTGGCGATGTCCGGCGCCGGCATGGTCACTGTCGAGATGACCGACGTCGAACGGCGCGGCCGCATTTCGCATGGCTGTCTCGGCCTCTATTCCGAGGACAACGAGGCGGCGGCGCGACGCACGCTGGATGCAGCCAAGCGCGTCGCCGCGCCGGGCACGAAATTCGGTACGCAGCTTGCCCATGCCGGCCGCAAGGCCTCCAACCGCAAACCTTGGGAGGGCGGCGGCCCGCTGCACGCCGATCAGGATCCGTGGCCGATCGTGTCGGCCTCGGCGATCGCCTACGACACCGGCTGGCAAGTGCCGCGGGCGCTGGAGGATGACGAGATCCTGCAAATCATCGAACGCTTCGCCGAAGCGGCACGGCGGGCCGAGCGCGCCGGCTTCGACTTCATCGAGCTGCATGCCGCGCATGGCTATCTGATCTTCCAGTTCCTGTCGCCGCTCTCCAACCGGCGCACCGACCGGTGGGGCGGCTCGCTGGAAAACCGCATGCGTTTCGCCGTCGAGATCGCCAAGGCGGTGAAGCAGGCGGTGCCCAGGCTGATGCTGGGGGCGCGTCTGTCGATCAAGGAATGGGTCGATGGCGGCTTCGAGGTCGAGGATGCGATCGAAGTGGCAAAAGCGCTGAAGGAGGTCGGCGTCGCCTATCTCTGCTGCTCGAGCGGCGGCAACTCGCCGTTGCAGAAGCTGCCGACCGGCCCAGGCTACCAGGTGCATCTGGCCGAAGCGATGCGCAAGGCCACCGGCATCGCGACGCGGGCGGTCGGCCTGATCGACGATCCGAAACAGGCCGAGGCGATCGTCGCCGATGGGCGCGCCGACATGGTGGCGCTGGCGCGCGCCTTCCTTGCCGATCCGCGCTGGGGCTGGCGCGCCGCGGCCGCCTTCGGCGAGAAGATCCATCCGGCGCCGCAGCTTGCCCGCTCGGTGACGACGATGCAGCATTGGATGCGGGGCAGCACTGGATGAAGGCGGCGAACCGACGGCGGCGGGTTCGTCTCACTGGATAGGGCACCATAGCTTCGCTTTAATCCTCTGCCGGTGTAGAGTGGCCAGGGCTGCGGCTGAGCGCGGCGGGTCGGGGGAGCAGAGACATGTCGTTCAGGGGGACTTCCATTGCGGTCGTAGCCGCGGTTTTGGCCGGGCTGTCGTTCGCCGCATCGACGCCGGCCGGGGCGCAATATTGCGAAGGTACGGTGCACGGTCTTTCCAGGCACTACAGTCTGGCAACGGGAAGCGGCTTTCTCGCCGTTCGGGCGCGACCGAACTCGTCGTCGCGCATGATCGGGCAATTGTTCAACGGCGACCAAACCGAGATCTTCGACCGCCGCGGAAACTGGTACCAGGTCGATTTCGGCGGCCGCACCGGCTGGGCGAACGCACGCTGGCTGCGCAACGATTGCGACTATTGAGCTATTTTCGCCTGAGCTAAAATAGCTGCAACCAAATCGGCCGTTCCGCGTTGGCGGCGATGATGGACAGCAAGCCATTTGAAAAGCCTGTCGTGGTCGAGCTCGGCCATGTCGGCAAATATCGCCATATCCGCAGCGCCCAGGAGGCGGCGGAGTGCCTGATGACGGTCTGGCCACTCAATCGCGGGCCGCGTCATCGTGATGCCCTCGACACTTGCCTAAAAGTGCTGGAAGGTTATCGTTCGACGGCGGATGCGCGCCGGGCATTGATCGAAGCCGCCAGGGAATCGGACGTGCTGGTCGCAGACGACAGGCTGCCAGACGACAGACTGGCCGACGATAGGCTGCATTGAGGCAACGGGCTTTCAACCGGAGGGTTTCATGGCGAAACTGACCTACAAGATCGTCGAGCATGACGGAGGCTGGGCCTACAAGGTCGGCTCGACATTCTCCGAAACGTTCCCCACCCATCAGGACGCGTTGCGCGCCGCCGAGATCGCTTCGGCCGAACAGCAGGTCGCCGGCAATACCGACGGCATCCAGTACGAGGACGCCGACGGCAAATGGCACGACGAGCTCGCCGATGGCCGTGACAGGCCGCAAACCGAGGTTTCGGATTAGGACGAGGTCTTCAATTAGACTTGGGTCGCTTTACAGGCCGGTTTGGTAGCGCTACCGTTTTACGTCGCGCGTGACCAGGGAGGAGCTTGGTCGCGGTCCAGACAGGAAGCGGTTTCCTTCGAAGTCGTCGCAGGAATCAGTCGGGAGGAAATCGATGGCGTCTGTCGCGATCGGCGATGTCTACAAATCATTTGGGACCGTCGAGGTCCTGCACGGGGTCAGCGTCGATATAGACGACGGCGAGTTCGTCACGCTGGTCGGGCCTTCGGGTTGCGGAAAGTCGACCCTGCTCAGGATGATCGCCGGCCTGGAAAAGATCTCGCGTGGCCAGATCGCGATTGGGAAACGTGTCGTCAACAACGTTGCGCCAAAAGAACGCGACGTCGCCATGGTCTTCCAGAACTATGCACTCTACCCGCATATGACGGTCGCCGAGAACATGGCGTTCTCGCTGATGCTCAAGGGTGTTTCCAAGACAGAGAGCGATGCCGGCGTGCAGCGCGCAGCCGAAATTCTCGGGCTGGTGCCGCTGCTGTCGCGCTATCCGCGCCAGCTTTCCGGCGGCCAGCGCCAGCGCGTCGCCATGGGCCGGGCGATCGTGCGCGACCCGCAGGTCTTCCTGTTCGACGAGCCGTTGTCCAACCTCGACGCCAAGCTCAGGGTGCAGATGCGCGCCGAGATCAAGGAGCTGCACCAGCGCCTGAAGACGACGACGGTGTACGTCACCCACGACCAGATCGAGGCGATGACCATGGCCGACAAGATCGTCGTCATGCATGACGGCATCGTCGAGCAGATCGGGCCGCCGCTCGAACTCTACGACCGGCCGAACAACCTCTTTGTCGCCAGTTTCATCGGCTCGCCGGCCATGAATATGCTCAGGGGCGAGATCGCAACCGACGGTTCGCCGTTTTTTCGCGGCGCCGGAGGGATTTCAGTCCCGTTGGCCTCAGCACTTTCCATCGGCAATGGTGAGCCGGTAGTGCTGGGAATACGGCCCGAGCATTTACGGCTGTCCGACCATCAGGGCATTCCGGTCACCGTCGCGGTGGTCGAGCCGACAGGGTCCGAAGTGCAGCTCATCGGCCGCACCGCCGGCGGCGAAGAGATCGTCGCAAATTTCCGGGAACGCCATTCCTTCACGCCGGGCGAAACCATCCGGCTTACGGCCGAGCCTGGCCTCATCCATCTCTTTCACGGCGAAACCGGACAGCGATTCGAAACACTCATCGAGCAGTAGGACTGCACGGCAGGGACAATAAGCAGGAGGAAGCGAGCATGAAATTCACCAGACGCGACGTGATCCGCACCACCGCCGGCGCTGCGGCGGGAGCCTTGGGAAGCCGGCTCATCGGCTCTCCGGCCTTTGCCCAGGATGGATTGAAATACAAGCCCGAGGACGGCGCCAAACTCAGGCTGCTGCGCTGGTCACCTTTCGTGCAGGGCGACGAGGATCAATGGCTGGCCAACACCAAGCGCTTCACCGAAGCGACCGGCGTCGAGGTTCGCGTCGACAAGGAAAGCTGGGAGGACATTCGCCCCAAGGCGGCGGTCGCCGCCAATGTCGGCTCCGGCCCGGACCTGATGTTGGTCTGGTTCGACGACCCGCATCAATATCCCGACAAGCTGCACGACGTGACGGAGCTGGGCGAATATCTCGGCTCGAAATACGGCGGCTGGCACGACGGACCGCACCAATATGCGACACGCGAGGGCAAATTCATCGGCCTGCCGCTGGCCACCATCGGCAATGCCATAGTCTATCGTGAAAGCTGGGTGAAAGAGGCCGGCTTCTCCGAATTTCCGAAGGACACGGCAGGCTTGCTCGAGCTTTGCAAGGCGTTGCAGGCGAAGGGGCACCCGGCCGGCTTCACGCATGGCCACGGCGTCGGCGACGGCAACAACTACGCTCACTGGCTGCTGTGGAGCCATGGCGGTCAGATGGTCGACGAGAGCGGCAAGGTGACGATCAACAGCGCCGAGACGCTCAAGGCGATCGAATACGCGCAGCAACTCTACAAGACTTTCATTCCGGGCACCGAAAGCTGGCTCGACGTCAACAACAACCGCGCCTTCCTGGCCGGGCAATTGAGCGTCATCGCCAACGGCATTTCCGCCTACAACACCGCCAAGATCAACAAGGACAAGGATCCGAAGCTCACTGAGATAGCCAAGGACATCCGCACCACCAACCTGCCTATCGGTCCGGTCGGAAAATCCGTCGAGCTGTTCCAGGTGACCACGGCCGTCATCTTCGACTACACGCCCTACCCCAACGCGGCCAAGGCCTACCTGCAGTTCATGTTCGAGGATCCGCAAATGTCGCAGTGGATCACGTCCTCGGCGGGCTATTGCTGCCAGACGCTCAAGGCCTTCGACAACAACCCGGTGTGGACGGCCGATCCGAACAATGCCGCCTACGCCAAGGCCTCGGCGACGCTGCGGCCCAACGGCTATGCCGGGCCGCTCGGCTACGCCTCGGCGGCGACCATGGCCGATTATGTGCTGGTCGACATGTTCGCCAAGGCGGTGACCGGCCAGGCAACGCCGCAAGAGGCGATGGAAGAGGCCGAAAAGCGCGCAAACCGCTACTATCGCGTTTGAGCCGAGCTCAACCGGGCAGCCGCGACCGCGCTGCCCGGTTCGGCAATCGTGCACGGCCGCCCGGCCGATCAATGAGACCTTAGAGGAGCCGACCCATGGCCGTGACCTCCGCTGCCGCTCAGCCACGCCGGTCGACGCTGTCGCGCATTCTGACGTTTGTGTCTGAAAGTCATAACGCGCTTGGCTTCGGCTTCATGCTGCCGGCGGCGGCGTTGCTGCTGGTTTTCCTGACTTATCCGCTCGGGCTCGGCGTCTGGCTCGGCTTCACCGATGCCCGCATCGGCCGCCCCGGCATCTTCATCGGCTTCGAGAACTATGAATATCTATGGGATGACGCCGTCTTCTGGCTCTCCGTCTTCAACACCTTGCTCTACACGATCAGCGCCTCGATCCTGAAATTCGCGCTCGGCCTCTGGCTGGCGCTTATCCTCAACCAGAACCTGCCCTTCAAGTCGTTCTTCCGCGCGATCGTCCTGCTGCCATGGGTGGTGCCGACGGTGCTGTCGGCCATCGCCTTCTGGTGGATCTACGATTCGCAGTTCTCCATCCTGTCCTGGGCGCTTATGGAAATGGGCCTGATCGACCATCGCATCAATTTCCTCGGCGATCCGGAGAATGCGCGGGCTTCGGTCATCGCCGCCAATGTCTGGCGCGGCATTCCTTTCGTCGCCATCACGCTGCTTGCCGGCCTGCAGACGATTCCGCAGTCGCTCTACGAGGCCGCCACGCTCGACGGCGCCAGCCGCTGGCAATTGTTCCGCTATGTGACGCTGCCGCTGCTGACGCCGATCATCGCCATAACCATGACGTTTTCGGTGCTGTTCACCTTCACCGATTTCCAGCTGATCTATGTGCTGACACGCGGCGGGCCGGTGAATGCCACCCATCTGATGGCGACGCTGTCGTTCCAGCGCGGCATTTCCGGAGGCCAGCTTGGCGAAGGCGCCGCGATCGCAGTGGCCATGATCCCGTTCCTGTTGGCAGCAATCCTGTTCAGCTATTTCGGCCTGCAACGCCGCAAATGGCAGCAGGGCGGCGGAGATTGATATGACCGCGATCGAAACGAGCAAACGCCCGGAACTCGACGAAGGCGGCATGGACTACCTGCAGAGCGTGCCGCGCCGCGTGGTGACGGTCTATCTGCCGCTGCTGGTATTCGTCATCGTGCTGTTGTTTCCATTTTACTGGATGACGATCACGGCGGTTAAGCCCAATCTCGAGATGACCGACTACGCCAATTTCAATCCGTTCTGGGTGGTGCATCCGACGCTCGAGCATATCCGTTATCTTCTCTTCGAGACGTCCTATCCGGGCTGGCTGCTCAACACGATCATCATCTCGACCGCCGCCACTTTCCTGTCGCTGCTGGCTGCGGTGTTCGCTGCCTATGCGATCGAGCGCTTGAGGTTTTCCGGGGCGCGGCAGGTCGGCCTCGCGGTCTTCCTTGCCTATCTCGTGCCGCCCTCGATCCTGTTCATTCCGCTGTCGGTGATGGTGTTCAACCTTGGGCTTTACGACACGCCCTTCGCTCTCATCCTCACCTATCCGACCTTCCTGATCCCGTTCTGCACATGGCTGTTGATGGGGTACTTCCGCTCGATCCCGTTCGAGCTGGAAGAATGCGCGCTGATCGACGGGGCGAGCCGCTGGCAGATCCTCACCAAGATCGTGCTGCCGCTGTCGGTGCCGGGCCTGATTTCCGCCGGCATTTTTGCATTCACCCTGTCATGGAACGAGTTCATCTACGCCTTGACTTTCATCCAGTCGTCCGAAAACAAGACTGTGCCGGTCGGCGTGCTCACAGAGCTGGTGCGCTCGGATGTCTATGAATGGGGGGCGCTGATGGCGGGAGCGCTAATCGGTTCACTGCCGGTGGTGGTGCTCTATTCGTTCTTTGTCGAACACTATGTTTCCTCGATGACCGGAGCCGTGAAGGAATAGCCGACATCGTGATTAGGTTGAGGTATTCCCGGCGGCCGGGATGCCCGAGGCGGGCACCCTGCCGGCCGAGATCGCGGCCGATTACTTGCCGCAGTATTGATCGTTGACATTGGTGTTGGCGTTGGCGTCGGGGCCAGGCGTGTGCGATGCGCAAGGACCGAGCGGGCTTGGAATGACCTGAGTGCCCGGACCCGAGTTCCCGCCATAGATGCTGCCGGTGGTGTTCCGATCGACCGGCTGCTCGTTTTCGTAGACCGGGCGATGACGGGTCTGGGAGGAGTATGTGTCCGACGATTGGGCCATCGCCGAACTGGCGATGCCGAGTGCGAACACCGAGGCAGCAAGAATTTTCGTAATCATAAAGTCTTCTCCGTTTCGGGGGAGGTTTCAGATGTCGTCGCCTTTCTGCGACGGGTCTACAACCTGTGGCTCGGCCCGAGGTTGCATTAAAAATTGTTAAGGTGGGCAGGCTTGGACACCTTTGCGTGAGGAATGCGTGAGGTTCCGGGAGCGTGTCAGCTGCTGGTGTCGGACTTCGGCGCAAATGCGCGGTCGGCAATGCGTTCGATGAAAGCGACGACCCGTTCCGGCTCGACGAATTGCGGCATGTGGCCAAGCCCCTCGACAGCCTCGAAATCGAGCCCCCTGATCTTTTCCACCACCGGCCAGCCATGGATATCGATGCCCAGCACGAGATCGGAAGCACCAAACAGAATGCCGGCCGGCATGGTGATCTCACCATAGCGTTGCTCGATGCGGCCAAGGTCGTGCTCGATGGCCACGACATCGGTCGATGTCGCGTAGAAATGGCTGGGCCTCAGCCCGCACCAGCCGCCGCCCTCGACCATATAGTCGGCCGGCGCCGTCTCCGGCGCGAAGATGAAGGCCAGCGTGCGTTCTGCATATTTGAGAGCCGCCGGGATCGCCACCGTATGAGCCATGATTCGGCGCCGCAACGGCGACTTAATGTATAGCGGGCCGAACTTCTCGCGCGCGTCCGGCTCCATATGGGTCAGCGGCGCCAGCAAGGCGATGCCGGAAATCGCCTCGGGATGCTCGACAGCCAGCGTCAGCGCGATGGCGCCACCCAGTGAATGGCCGACGATCAGCGGCTTTTCCAGTCCCAGCATTTCGATGAGGCGCCGCACGATTTCGGCCTGCTCGGGCAGCCGCCCGCTGGCGCCCCTGGCCCGCACCGAATAGCCGGAGCCCGGGCGGTCGAGCGCGATCAGCCGATAGTTCAGGCCGAAACGTCCGAACAGCGTGTGGCGGAAATGATGAAGCTGCGCGCCGAGGCCGTGCAGGAAGACGATCGGCCGCCCCTCGCCCGTCTCGACATAATGGATGCGGTTGCCGTCGATCTCGATGAATTTGCCGCTGGCCGGCACCAGCCTTTCGGCTTTCGCCGCAATCCGCCGCGTCGCCAGCAGCGGATAGGCTGCCACGACCAGCACCAGCAGAAATAGCGCGCCGAGCAGCAATAGCAGAATTAATACCGGCATTTTTCACTCAGCGCCCGAACCAGCGCGCAGCATCACCCGCCGCAGGTTCCACCGCAAGAGAGGTGGCACAGGTGGATCCGTCGTTTGGCGGCATTGCCGCCGGCGGTCCGCCGCGCTATCTCAGGCGACCCGTTTGCCGGAGCCCGCCATGACCGAAATCGTCACCGCCGCCATGCTCGTCATCGGCGACGAGATTCTGTCCGGCCGCACCAAGGACAAGAACATCGGCCACCTCGCCGACATCATGACGGCGATCGGCATCGACCTGAAGGAAGTGCGCATCGTTCCGGACGAGGAAGACGAAATCGTCGCTGCGGTGAATGCGCTGCGCGCCCGCTACACCTATGTTTTCACCACCGGCGGCATCGGCCCGACGCATGACGACATCACTGCCGATTCCATCGCCAAGGCCTTTGGTGTGCCGTGCGAATACGACGCCAAAGCCTACGCCCTGCTAGAAGCAAGCTACGCCGCCCGCGGCATCGAATACACCGAAGCGCGCAAGCGCATGGCGCGGATGCCGCGTGGGGCCGATCACATCGACAATCCGGTGTCGGTTGCGCCGGGCTTTCGCATCGGCAACGTCCATGTCATGGCCGGCGTGCCGGCGATTTTCCAGGCGATGCTCGACAATGTCGTGCCGACGTTGCGGGCCGGCACCAAAATGCTGTCGGCCACCGTGGAATGTCCGTTCGGCGAAGGCCTGATCGGCGGACCGCTGGGTGACATCCAGAAGGCGCATCCGGACACGATCATCGGCTCCTATCCTAAATATGGCGACGGCAAATTCTGGACCGAACTCGTGGTACGCGCCCGCAGCCAGCAGGCGCTGGATGCCGCACGGATCGACGTCCAGGCTATGGTGGCGGGTTTGACCAAGGCAAGCAGGGTGGGCTGATCGGCCGGTGTGTCGGAACCAAGCATCGCGCAGTGACGTTTGTCACGGGTAGGATCGCCGTAAGAAATGAGGGACTGCCATGCGATTCAAGACCATCGTCGCCATATTGCAGAATGAACCGGACGCCGAGCGCGTCCTCGACTGCGCGATTCCACTGGCCAGCCGGTTCCAGAGTCATCTGATCGGCATTCATGCCGAGGCGCTGCCCGTGCCCTACACCTCGGCCACCGGCTTTCCGGACACCGAGTTCCTGCAGGTTTCCGCCGACATGAACCGGGAGCGCGCCGAGAAATTGCAGGCGGCCTTTCTCAGGCGCGTCGAGAATTCCGGCCTCTCCTTCGAATGGCGCAGCCTCGAGAGTTTTTCCGGCGACAGCGCGCTGACCGGCATCTCGACCGTTCGCACCGCGGACCTGATCATCGCCGCGCAGCGCGAATCGAGCGGCGATCCGAGCGCCGACGTCGACACGCTGGTCTACGATGCCGGCCGGCCGGTGCTGGTGGTGCCGCATTCGGGTCCGCTGGTCACCAGCTTCAAGCACGTGCTGCTCGCCTGGAACGGCAGCAAGGAAGCCGCGCGCGCGGCCTTCGATGCCCTGCCCTTCATCATCGAGGCCGAGAAGACGGACATTGTCGTCATCGACCCGCCGGACACGCTCGAAGAGGCGCCGGAAACGGCCGGCGCCGAGATCGCCGCCTCGTTGTCCAGGCACGGCGCGACCGTCAGCGTCTCGGTGCTGAGGTCCGGAGGCGCCTCAGTCGACGACATCATCCAGACCAGGGTCGCCGAATCGGGTGCGGACTTGCTTGTGCTCGGCGCCTACAGCCATTCCTGGCTGCGCCAGCTGCTGTTCGGCGGGGTGACGCGAACGGTGCTGCGCACCGCGCCGGTGGCGGCCTTCCTGTCGCGTTAGAGCATGATCCCGAAAAGTGGAATCCGGTTTTCGGAAAGATCATGCTCAAGAAAAAAGAATAGAGCCCCATCCCGATTATGTCGGGATGGAACAGGCTCTAGGTCCACAGGGATCGCTGGCAGGACAATCGCTTTGCCGCGCCCTTGCCAAGGCCAAGCCTTTCCAGTTAATTCCGCGCGCATTCCACCATGTTCTAGCGCGCAATGCGCGCTTGCGGAGTGCGCGAGAGATGTCCCTGCCCGAAAAAGCCTTCCCGGTCTCCTGGGACCAGTTCCACCGCGACGCGCGCGCGCTCGCCTGGCGGCTTGCCGGCGCCAACAAGGGGCAATGGAAGGCGATCGTCTGCATCACGCGCGGCGGCCTGGTTCCGGCCGCCATCATTTCGCGCGAGCTCGGCATCCGCATCATCGAGACGGTCTGCGTCGCCTCCTACCACGACTACACCAGCCAGGGGCAGTTGCAGGTGCTGAAGGAGGTCACGCCGGCGCTGCTCGTGGATGACGGGGCCGGCGTGCTGATCATCGACGACCTTACCGACACCGGCAAGACGGCAGGCATCGTGCGCGCGATGATGCCCAAGGCGCACTTCGCCACCGTCTACGCCAAGCCGAAAGGCAGGCCGATGGTCGACACCTTCATCACCGAGGTCAGCCAGGACACCTGGATCTATTTTCCCTGGGACATGGGCTTCACCTACCAGAAGCCGATCGCCGACGACCACGCCGGCTGATTCGCGGCACCGCCGCTCATTGCAACCAGCCCGCCCAAGGCACCATCCGCAGCCGAGAAATGCCGGCTTGATGCTCGCGCGGCCGCCCCATTTGGGCGAGACCGGCGCAAATCGGCAGAATCTCGCTGGTCCATGAAACATTTTTTACTTTTATTGCTTATAATTAGCCGTAAGATTCATGAGACGGCAAATGATTCTGGAAGCTGGGGCAAGCTTCTCCGATGTTGACGAGGCCAACGACGCACAACCATCTGGCCGAAAGGGTCCAGCGACTCTTCGGCGCGGTGCCGAGTCGCCTGCAGGTTGCAGCGCTGCCTTGGCGCGATAGCGAGGACGGCGTGGAGGTCATGTTGATCACCAGCCGCGATACCGGCCGCTGGGTGCTTCCCAAGGGCTGGCCGGAAGCAAAGGAGCCGCTTTGCGAAGCAGCGGCACGCGAAGCCGGCGAGGAGGCCGGCCTGAGCGGCACGATCTCGCATCACGAGGCCGGCCGCTATTTCTATGCCAAGGTGCTGGCTACCGGCGAGGAAGTGCCATGCGAGGTCCTGGTGTTCCCGCTGCAGGTCGACAAGGTCGCCGACCGGTGGAAGGAAAAGCGGGCACGCACCCGCAAATGGGTCAGGGCCGCCGAGGCAGTGCGTATGGTCAACGAACCTGACCTCTCCCAGGTCATCGCCCATTTCTGCACGGATCCGCACCGGTTCTCCTGAGCCCGAGTCGCGCATAGCCGCGGTCAGGTGCCGCGAAGGCGGCGGCCGAAGCGCCTCCACGCAGAGCCGAACCTCCTCCGTTGCGCTCCGCTTCTATCCCCGTTATCCACATATGTGACACACAAGATGTTGGGGTCATAAAAGCTACGCAAACGAATCCTTGACGCCGCAAAACGAGTCGCCTTTTATAGGCCATGCGCTCCTGTTGAGAGCGCGACCGGAAAAGTTTCGAGCCCGGTCTTTTTCCCGGAATATGTGCGTTTTACCCGCATTCCTGCCTGTTCACGAGGCCGGCGGAGGCGTGGAATTTCGAAGCCTTTTTGGGGCGAAAGGGAGGATTGTCGGACTTGAATAAATTGTCTGTTAATACTATATTTAGTGTTTGCAGGTAGGTTCGACGCTAGATAATGTGAATTTCCCTCGATTGAGGGTGTTGCAAAAAGTTTTCAGTTTTTGAGGGACCCACAGGGTCCGTCAGCGCGTTGGACAGCGACCTCGCAAGAGGTTCGACCGGCAGGGCGGCGGAGACTGTGAAGATGAGAGCCGGCGGTTTTCGAACGCCGGCAGACGGCGGACATGCGCGTTTCGTCAAGAGGGCAGAAATCCTCTGGGAAAAGCGCTATATGTAGACAAAAGGGACCGGACCAATGCGCATCGAGCGTCGTTTCACCAAGCCAGGACAATCTGCCTACGCGGAGATCGAATTCCGCAAGGCGCTTTCCGAGATCAAGAATCCGGATGGCTCGGTGGTGTTCCGCTTGGACAACATCGATGTGCCGGCTCAGTTCTCCCAGGTTGCCGCCGATATCCTGGCGCAGAAATATTTCCGCAAGGCGGGCGTGCCCGCACGGTTGAAGAAGGTCGAAGAAACGCAAGTCCCCTCGTTCCTGTGGCGCTCCGTCGCCGACGAGGCGGAACTGGCCAAGCTGCCGGAAGCCGAGCGCTACGGTTCCGAGACCGATGCCCGCCAGGTCTTCGACCGGCTTGCCGGCACCTGGACCTATTGGGGCTGGAAGGGCGGCTACTTCAAGTCGGAGGATGACGCGCGCGCCTTCCGCGACGAGCTCGCCTATATGCTGGCCACCCAGCGCGTCGCGCCGAACTCGCCGCAATGGTTCAACACCGGCCTGCACTGGGCCTATGGCATCGACGGCCCGAGCCAGGGCCATTTCTATGTCGACCCGTTCACCGGCAAGCTGACCAAGTCGAAGTCTTCCTACGAGCATCCGCAGCCGCATGCCTGCTTTATCCAGGGCGTGCAGGACGACCTCGTCAATGAGGGCGGCATCATGGATTTGTGGGTGCGTGAGGCGCGGCTGTTCAAATACGGCTCCGGCACCGGCTCCAACTTCTCGATGCTGCGCGGCGAAGGCGAAAAGCTGTCCGGCGGCGGCCGCTCGTCCGGCCTGATGAGCTTCCTGAAGATCGGCGACCGCGCGGCGGGCGCCATCAAATCGGGCGGCACGACGCGCCGCGCCGCGAAAATGGTCATTGTCGACGCCGACCATCCCGATATCGAGGAATTCATCGACTGGAAGGTCAATGAGGAGCAGAAGGTAGCCTCGCTGGTCACCGGCTCGAAGATCGTCAAGAAGCACCTCGAAGCGATCATGAAGGCCTGCATCAACTGCGAAGGCAATGGCGACGATTGCTTCGACCCGGCGGTCAACACCGCGCTGAAGCGCGAGATCAAGGCGGCCAAGAAGGACGCGGTGCCGGAGAACTACATTTACCGCGTCATCCAGTTCGCCAAGCAGGGCTACACCTCGATGTCGTTCAAGACCTACGACACCGACTGGGATTCGGACGCCTATCTCACCGTTTCCGGCCAGAACTCCAACAATTCGGTGTCGCTGAAGGACGATTTCCTGCGCGCCGTCGAGCAGGACGGCGACTGGCATCTCACCGCCCGCAAGGACGGCAAGGTGCTGAAGACACTAAAGGCGCGCGATCTCTGGGAAAAGATCGGCTATGCCGCCTGGGCGTCGGCCGATCCGGGCCTGCACTTCAACACGACGATGAACGACTGGCACACCTGCGCCTCGGCCGGTGCGATCCGGGCGTCCAACCCGTGCTC
The DNA here is from genome assembly GCF_040320985.1 of Mesorhizobium sp. M0571. Classification (NCBI taxonomy): domain Bacteria; kingdom Pseudomonadati; phylum Pseudomonadota; class Alphaproteobacteria; order Hyphomicrobiales; family Phyllobacteriaceae; genus Mesorhizobium; species Mesorhizobium sp. M0571. Next base: position 116,214 of record NZ_JAMYQT010000016.1, on the reverse strand, counting down.
CGAATATATGTTCCTCGACGACACTGCCTGCAATCTGGCCTCGATTAACCTTCTGCCCTACCGCAACGCCGACGGCACCATCGACATATCAGCCTACGAGCACACGGTGCGGCTGTGGACCATGGTGCTGGAAATCTCCGTCATGATGGCGCAGTTCCCGTCGAAGGAGATCGCCAGGCTTTCCTACGAGTACCGCACGCTCGGCCTCGGCTACGCCAATATTGGCGGCCTGCTGATGACCTCGGGCATTCCCTACGATTCCGACGAGGGCCGCGCCATCTGCGCCGCGCTCACCGCGATCATGACCGGCACCGCCTATGCCACTTCGGCCGAAATGGCCGCCGAGCTCGGCGCCTTCCCCGATTATGACCGCAATGCGCAGAACATGCTGCGCGTCATGCGCAACCACCGCCGCGCTGCCTATGGCGAAAGGGACGGCTACGAGAAGCTTGCCGTCAACCCGGTGCCGCTGGTCGCATCGGATCTCAAGCAGCAGGAGCTTGCCGACCATGCCAAGGCCGCCTGGGACCGCGCCATTGAGCTTGGCGAGGAGCATGGCTATCGCAACGCACAGGCAACGGTGATCGCACCGACCGGCACCATCGGCCTGGTGATGGATTGCGACACCACCGGCATCGAGCCCGACTTCGCGCTGGTAAAGTTCAAGAAGCTCGCGGGCGGCGGCTACTTCAAGATCATCAACCGTGCCGTTCCGGAAGCGCTGCGCACGCTCGGCTATTCCGAGAGCCAGATCGCCGAGATCGAGGCCTATGCCGTCGGCCACGGCAATCTCAACCAGGCGCCTGCCGTCAACCCCGGCTCGCTCAAGGCAAAAGGTTTTACCGACGACAAGATCGCGGCGCTCAACGCCGCGCTGAAGTCGGCCTTCGACATCAAGTTCGTCTTCAACCAGTGGACGCTGGGCGCCGACTGGGTGAAGGAGACGTTTGGCTTCACCGACGAGCAGCTCAACGATTTCTCGTTCGAGATGCTGCCGGCGCTGGGTTTCTCGAAGAAGGACATCGAGGCCGCCAATATCCATGTCTGCGGGGCGATGACGCTGGAAGGCGCACCGTTCCTGAAGGCCGAACACCTGCCGGTGTTCGACTGCGCCAGCCCGTGCGGCAAGATCGGCAAGCGTTCGCTGTCGATCAACAGCCACATTATGATGATGGCGGCGGCGCAGCCCTTCATCTCCGGCGCCATTTCCAAGACCATCAACATGCCGAACGACGCGACGGTGGAAGACGCCAAAGGTGCCTACATGCTGTCGTGGAAGCTGGCGCTGAAGGCCAACGCGCTCTATCGCGACGGCTCGAAGCTCTCGCAGCCGCTCAACGCCTCGCTACTCGCCGACGGCGAGGAGGACGAGGACGAAGCCGTCGAGCAGCTGATCGCGGCACCGGCCGCGCAGCGCGCCGTGCAGGTGACCGAGAAGATCGTCGAGCGCGTCGTCGAGCGTCTCTACCGCGACCGCGAAAAACTGCCGAACCGCCGCAAGGGCTATACCCAGAAAGCGGTCGTCGGCGGCCACAAGGTCTATCTCAGGACCGGCGAGTTCGATGACGGTCGTATCGGCGAGATCTTCATCGACATGCACAAGGAAGGTGCGGCCTTCCGTGCGATGATGAACAACTTCGCCATCGCCATCTCGCTCGGCCTGCAATATGGCGTGCCGCTCGACGAATATGTCGAGGCCTTCACCTTCACCAAATTCGAGCCGGCCGGCATGGTGCAGGGCAACGACGCCATCAAGAACGCCACGTCGATCCTCGATTACGTGTTCCGCGAACTGGCCGTCTCCTATCTCGGCCGCCATGACCTCGCCCATGTCGACCAGTCGGACTTCGACAAAACCGCGCTCGGGCGCGGCATCAACGAAGGCAAGGCGACGCCCTTCTCCAAGGGCCTGACCCGCGGCGCCTCGCCGGTCAAGCTGGTGTCGGGTGCCGAGCCGAAAGGCTTTGCGGGTTCGGGTTCCGGAACTCCAGTCCGTACCGCCCCGACCGCCTTCTCCGGTTCCAACGTGCTGACGTTGAAGCCGGCCAGCGACGAAGCCATCGCCTACAAGCGCGACTACGAGGAGCGCGCCAGGGAACTGGTCGAGGACATCGTCTACGCGGAAGCGTCCGACCCGACGGAGCTGTTCACCGACGAAGCCGCGAAAGAAGCAGCCGAGGCCAAAGCGCTTGCCGCCAACCGGCGCCAGCAGTCGTTAATGCAGGGCTATACCGGCAACGAATGCTCGGAATGCCACAATTTCACGATGGTGCGGAACGGCACGTGTGAGAAGTGCGATACTTGTGGGGCGACGAGCGGGTGTAGCTGAGGAGCTGATGCCACCTCGGCTTACGGTCCGCGAGATTATTCGCCTGCTGGAGACCGACGGCTGGTACCTGGTTGCAACCAAGGGCAGCCATCGCCAATATAAGCATCAAATCAAAGCCGGCCGCGTCACCGTGGCCGGCAAGCCGTCTGAAGAGGTTGCGCCAGGAACCCTGAACAGTATCCTCAAGCAGTCCGGTTTAAAGGAGTGATGACATGCGCTACGCGGTGGTGATCGAAAAAGCCGGAAACAATTTTTCCGCTTACGTGCCGGACCTGCCTGGCTGCATCGCGACTGGTGCCACGGTGCCCGAAGTGGAAACTGAAATTCGCGCCGCAATACGCTTTCACATCGAAGGCTTGCGCGCCGATGGACTGGATGTGCCCAAAGGTGTCAGCCTGGCGGAATATGTCGAGGCATAGCGGGACGCCCTCCCTTCTCCCCTTGTGGGAGAAGGTGGCCGAGCGAAGCTCGGTCGGATGAGGGGTGTTCCAGCTTGGCAGCGACGCACTCCGTCCAACACCCCTCAACCGTCTTGGCGCAGCGCGCCAATCCAACTTCTCCCACAGGGGGAGAAGGGAAGACCGCGCTACCGCCACGGCTGCAAACTTTCATCTCGTACATAAGCGATGATGGTGTCACAGACGGCGTTTCAAATCCCGCAATACGTCGTCGTTCCAGAAGCGCAACACGCGAAAGCCCCTCGCCTTCAATTCGGCGTCTCGCTCTCCATCATGGTGCGAATCCGCGTGCTGGCTGCCATCGATCTCGACAATCAGTCTGGCCTCGGCGCAAATGAAATCGGCGATGAATTTGCCGACCGGAACCTGGCGCCGGAATTTGATGCCATCGAGCCTGCGTCCGCGCAGTTCATGCCACAGGCGGCCTTCCGCTTCCATCGGCTCGCGTCGCATCGAGCGGGCGAAACGACGTTTGGTCGGAGCAACGGGCTGATGCGGCATGGGACGACGTTATCCAATCCTGGGGACGACCTCCAAGGAATCCTCAGATAAGGGCCGACGTTCGAGACCAACCAAAGGGGGGATAGCGCGGCGCCCTCCCTTCTCCCCTTGTGGGAGAAGGTGGCCGAGCGAAGCTCGGTCGGATGAGGGGTGCTCCAGCTTGGCACCGACGCACTTCGTCCAACACCCCTCAACCGTCTTGGCGCTGCGCGCCAATCCACCTTCTCCCACAAGGGGAGAAGGGAAGAGCTGCCTCACTCCGCGTCGGCCACGTCCTGCCGTCCGCCAACCCAATCCCGCCAGGCCCTCTCGTCGCCATGGAACACGTTGAGGTCGATGCGGCCTCTTACCCCGTGCGACAGGCCGGAGCCGGAATATTGCCAGAACAGCCATTTGCGGCCGGGATAGACCTTTGACGGGTGCGCGGCCACGGCGCGTAGCCAGAAGGGGTAATCGGGGAAGGCGCCCCTGAGATTATCGCGGTAGAAATCAGGCGCGGTGTAGATGATCGGCCGCTGGCCGTAATGGCGTTCCAGCCTGTCCATGAACACCTGCATCTTCTCCAGCACTTTTTGGCGCGACGGGCGCCGCTTGCAGCTGGATTCGCCGTTCCACTCGACATCGATCACCGGCGGCAGCGCACCCTCGACCCGCGGCACGTTGCGGATGAACCAGTCGGCTTGCTCGCCGGCGGTGCGGCACCAGTAGAAGAAATGGTAGGCGCCGCGCTTCAGGCCCGCGGCGTCGGCATTGCGCCAGTTCCTGGTGAACATCGGGTCGAGATGGTCGCCCCCGTCAGTCGCCTTGATATAGGCGAAGTTGGCGCCCTGGGCGCGCAGCTTTTGCCAGTTCACATTGCCCTGCCAGCGCGAGACGTCGACGCCGTGGATGGCAAGGCGCCTGGGCGAGGATGCCTTGCCAAAATTGATCGGCTTGGCATCGCGAAAACCATAGCGCGTGACCGGCCCGGCAAGCATTGCTGGCGCTGCGCGTGTCAGCCGCCTCGGCGGCGATACCAGCGCGATCACCTCGGCCGGTGGCTCGACGCTTTGGTCGGGCTCCGCGATAGCGACCGGCTGTTCGTCCTGCTCCTGTTCCGCAAAAGCGGGCGCAGCATCGACTTTCGCCGCAGAGGCGATCGGCGCGGGTGGCCGCACAACCGAGCTGGTGGTCTCGCTGGACGGCACTTGCAGCGCATCGACGCCGGAGGTCGACGTGCAGCCGGCAAGGCACAGCGCTGCGATCGAGAAGATGACGACGCCTGATAACCGCATCTGGACCTGTACGCAAAACACAACAGACCGAAGGCAGGACAACGCCGCCGGACAAACCAAGCTGGATTCCTAACAAGAAACTACCAACAAAGTTTGAATCGAATTGTTAGGGCTTGCATCGGGACGTCGGCCGGCCCTCCAACGTTCGGCCACGTCGCTGCCTCGCAATCCCGCTTGACAACTCACGGCATGAGATTAATCTCCGCTAATCTTACAGTGTAAGGCCATACTTGGGAGGAAGACATGCAGCCCGCCGCCCTGTCAGAGTTGCCGCCCTTAGTCCCGCCGGAGCCACACTCGCCCGCCATCGGAATCAACGAGATATCCCGCGATCTCAGCCGCGCCATCGAAAGCGCCGAGGTCGATGCCTGGCTCGATCTTTATCGTGCCGCCCCGGCAGACTTTGCCGAAAGGCAAGGCCTGGCGATCGCCGAAGATGGCGATCTCGTCTGGACCACCTGCACGAAGATCCCGTTCATCCATTTCAACTGTGTCAAGAATTTCGGTGTCGATAGCGCTGCTACCGAGAGCCGGCTCGACGCGCTTCTGGCGCATTATCGCGACGCCGGCATTCTGCGGCCCTGGTTCTACACCAACCCACACACCGAGCCCGCGACGCTCAGCTGCTGGCTCGAGGCGCGCGGCCTGCAGCGTCAGGGCGGCTGGGAGCGCATCTTTCGCGACGGCACGCCATTGCCCGCTGAGCCGCTTTTCCCGACGGAGGATGTCTCGGTCGAGCGGGTGACGCCGGCAACGGCAAGGGAATGGGCTGGGTTCATCGACAGCCAATATCGGTTGCCGACCTCACCGTGGTTGCTGGCGCTGGCCGGTCGACGCGGCTGGCATCATTACATGCTGCGGCGGGAAGGCGCGGTGGCAGCGGTGCGCTCGATGTTCATCGGCGCCGACGGCATGGCCTGGAGCGGCATCGACGCGCCGGTGCCCGGCATCATGGCGCCGAGCTTCGACCTCGATGCAATGCTCGGCGAAGCGATGGTGCGCGACGGACTTGCGGCCGGTGCAAAACTGTTCGTGGCCGATATCGAGGCGCCGCGAGCCGAACGCGACGGGCCAGCCTATCGCAACTATGCACGCCTCGGCTTCAAGCTTGCCTATTTCCGCAGCCATTACAGCTATTTGCCGGCAAATTCCGGCTGACCGCTTGAAGACCCTAGCTGCACAGCCACAGCTTGTGGCAGGTCGTGGCCATCATGTGGGCCGGCGGTACAAAGCGATCGTTGACCGGCGCATCATCGTCTACCCGGCGGACCTTTTCTTCGAGCAGCGTGCGAAGTTCCGCCGGTTGCACGCGGTCGCGCTCCATCACCAGCTTGACCATCGGATCGCTCAAGAGTTCATCCAGGGTGTTGATGCTATCGTTCATCCGTCGCCTCCTCGACTGCCCGCCCGCCCGCCATAGATAGGCAGCAATGATGGCCCGCCAATGACGCTTTGCCGGCTATCTCGTGTCGCTCCGGATTAAATTTTGGACAGATTTCGCCTCATGCCGGCGGCGGCGCGCCTTCATATTGCGGCAGGCCGTCGTCGATCTGCACCCAGGGCTGCTTCGAGGCGGTCCAGATATGCATTTCAGGCCTGAACACCGAGGGATCGTCGAGCGAGCCGGTGGTGACGCCGATGATGCCGGCGGAATCGCGCCGGGAAAACATCGTCGTGCCGCAGCGCGGGCAAAAGCCGCGCTTGAGATCGGGCGAGGAATTCACCGTCGCCAGCGGTCCGTCGACCGTCACATCATCGATGCGGAACAGCACGCGCGCGTTGAAGGCGGCACCCAGCGCCTTCTGACACAGCCGGCAATGGCAGATGCGCTCATTGATCGGTGCCGCCTCGGCGCGGTAGCGCACCGCCCCGCACAAACACCCGCCCTGATACCCAACCATCGCCCGAGTCCCTTCCCTGTGAGAATGGGTGGCATACCTATCGATAGGCGTGGCAGCGTCAATTGAAAAGCTTTGATGGCGCCATCTATAGCTCTGATCCGGCCGACATGCGATTGGCCCGATGCGTCGGCCAAGGCCTCATAGATGAAAACCGGCCATCTCGCAGGAGACGGCCGGCAGACAATTGACTGGGCGTCAGTTCGTTTCGTTGACAACCTCGTCCCAGGTCTTGACCTTGGTCTCGCCATTGAGGAACGGCAGCGCGGCGGCTGTCAGTTCCGGCGCGAAGAACACATCGTAGTGGGTGCGGTTGGACAGGATCGCCAGGCGGTTCTGCGACAGGTTCTCGCGCATCCAGCCGGCGTCCTTCAATCCGCCGCCGAGCAGCTGGTAGAACTTGATCTCGTGCTCGGGCCGGTACATGTCGCCGTCAGCGAAAACCAGCATCACCGGCATTTTCAGCTTCTGCACGTCGGCGGAATAGTCGTAGTCCTTGCGCATATGGGCGCCGAGCTGGTCGAGCAGTTTCGGAAAATCCTCCGGATGCGGCGCAACCGCGACGTAGGATTTGTACATCGGCGTGTCCTTCATCATGTCGGCCATCGCCGCGCCGACCTGTGCCTGCTGGCCACGCATCTCGGCATAGAAGCCGTCCGCGGCGTAGCCGGTCGAGACCAGCACCAGGCAGCGCACCGTTTGGGGATGCTGGACGGCCATGCGGAAGGCGACGCCGCCACCCAGCGAATAGCCCATGACGTCGACCTTGTGGTAGCCGAGCGCCTTGACGATCGCCGCCACGTCGTCGCCCATCGCCTCCAGGCTGAGCGGCCGGTCGCCGAGTGCGGTGCGGCCATGGCCCTGCAGGTCAATGCCGATAACGGTGCGGTTTTCGGCAAGTTTTGGCAGGATCGGCGCGAACATGTCGGTCGTGCCGAGGCCGCCATGCAGTAGAAGCAGCGGCTCGCCCTTGCCGTAGACGGCGTAATAATAGTTCAGACCGTTGATCGGCAGCAGGCCGGATTTTTCCGGCTTCGGCAATGTTGCGGTTGCGGTCGTCATGGCGGGCTTGGCCTCCTCTGCGTTGATGGTGCCCGGCGCGGCAAACAGCGCGGCGGCCGAGGCGAAAATGGCGAAAAACATCGATCTGGACATATCAACCTCCCTCTCCCGTTTGCATCAAAGTCGCTTGGCGACCTCCTCAAGCTGTTCGGCGCACTGGCCCCAGCCCTCGTGAAAACCCATTTTCTCGTGCTGTTCGCGGTCGGCGACCGACCAATGCGCAACCCGGGCGATATAGCGGGTCTTGCCCTCGCCCACGTCCTCGAGTGTCACAACGCCAGTCATGAACGGTTTTGCGGAAGGCTCCCACGCCTTGGTATAGGCATCGGTGAAGACGAGCTTCCTGCCCGGCACGACTTCGAGGAAGACGCCAGGGTTCGCAAATTCGTTGCCGTCGGGACCGGCCATGACGACCAGGCTGGTGCCGCCGGCGCGAACGTCCATCTCTGCGCGTGGCGTCGTCCACGGCTTCGGCGCGAACCATTGCGTCAAGAGCTTGGGCTCGGTCCAGCAGCGATAGACGTTCTCGCGCGGCGCATCGATGATGCGGGCGAGTACCAGTTCGCGGTCGGAGTCGGGGGCGATATCGAGCTTGGTGGTCATGGTGTTTCCTCACATGTCGGTTTTGGCTTTCGTGTCTAGGACGAACCGACAAGACGCAAGCCGACACGGTCCGCGAAAAAATCCGCGGGACCGGCGATTCGAACGACCAAACTGGGAGCCTAGTGACGCTTGGCTTGCACCAGATAGGCATCGATCTCGGTCTCCCCGAGCCACTTTGCCGCTTCCAGCCGATGCAGCCCCTCGACGAGGATATGGCGCTTGCCGTCATGGCGCACCTGGATCGGCGTCTTCATGCCGTTTTCCAGAATGTCCTCGGCCAGATGGCGGACGGTCTCGGAATGCAGCGTCTTCTTGCGCGCGGTCGGCACGTAAATGTCGTCGATCTTGACCTTTTGCACTCGCAGCATGTCGGCTCCCGTGGCGGATAAGGCCGCCCTTTGTGAGATAGTCGGTTTGGCCGGCAAGGCCAAGGGAGCAGCCCGGCAATGGCTGGCCCGATCGTTTCCAATTGACGCTTGGCCGGCGGATGGCCGAAATGGGGCCTTCGACCTTACAGGCGTTCATGACCCATCTGCCGACCGAGTTTCCCGATTTCGGACTGACGCCGGAGCAGCGACGGCAGGCGGTGCGCAGCCATTACTGGGAATGGCCGGGCATGGATGGCGAGCGCGGCGAGATCTGGTGCTACAGCGACCGTTTTTCCTATCGTCCTGGCGAGACGGTGGCGCTGCATGTGAGTTCGACGGCCGCCAGCTTCGGCATCGTGGTCGTCCGTGACGGCGGCGCGGAAACGACAATGTTCGAAAGGACCGGGATCGCGGCGCGCTGGCAGGAGACGCCAGATCAATGTTCGGTCGACGGCTGCGGCTGGGAAGCGTCGTTCGAATTCCGCGTCGGCGACGATTGGCCGTGCGGGGCCTGTCGCGTCACGCTTGAAGCGGATGGCCGGGACGGCAAGCCGATCCTCTGCCAGCATCTTTTCATTGTCGCGCCGCAACCCGGCAAAAAACCCGGCCGCGTGCTGCAGGTTGCGGCCACCGGCACCTGGCTCGCCTACAACACATGGGGCGGTTCCAACCATTACGAAGGCATCACCGGGCCAGGCCGCGACCAGTATGCCCGGATGGTGTCGACGCAGCGGCCGTGGTGCCGCGGCTTCGTCGTGCTGCCCAAGGACGCGCCGCGCGTGCCGCTCGAAGTCGCCGTGCCGCCGAAAACCGTGCCGCGCTATCCGCATATGGAATGGGCCTTCGCCACCGGCCATTCGAAGAAATACGCTTCGTCCGGCTGGGCAAGCTATGACAGTCATTTCTTCCGCTTCGCCGAGCGCGCCGGCTACGCCGTCGATCTCGCCAGCCAGCACGATCTGCTTTTTTCGCCCGACATTCTCGACGGCTACGACTGCGTCGTGTTCGTCGGCCACGACGAATACTGGACCTGGGAGATGCGCGATGCGGTCGACGCCTATGTCGAGCGCGGCGGCCATGCGGCCCGCTTTGCCGGCAATTTCATGTGGCAGACGCGGCTGGAGGACGAAGGCCGCCGGCAGGTCTGCTACAAATACCGCGCCCGCGCCGAAGACCCGGCCTATCGCGGCGGCGATGTGAGGCGCGCCACCAATTCCTGGGAAGCGCCGGAAATCGGCCGGCCGGGTGCGGCGACCTTCGGGCTTAACGCGACAAAGGGCGTCTATGCCGGCTGGGGCGGCTGCGCGCCGCGCGGCGCGCGCGGCTTTCCGGTCTACCGGCCGGAGCACTGGGCCTTCGCCGGCACCGGCATCTACTATGGCGACCTGCTTGGCGCCGACAGCCACGTCTATGGCTATGAGGTCGACGGGCTCGATTTCGAGATCCGCGGCGGCCTGCCCTATCCCACGCCCGACAGCGGCGCACCGGAAGGCCTGCAGGTGCTCGCGGTCGGCATGGCGAGCCAGGTCGAGGAAAGCGCCGACATTCCATTCGCAGACCAGTTCCTCGGCGACGAGGACGGACGCTTCACCGCCGAAACGCTGTTCGGCGAGGCGAGCGACGCCAATCTCGACAAGATCAAACGCGGCAACGGCATGATCGTCAATTTCCAGCGCGGCAGAGGCGAGGTGTTTCACGCCGGAAGCTGCGAATGGGTTGCCGGCCTGCTAAGGCAGGACGCGATGGTCGAGCGCGTCACCAGAAATGTCCTCGACCGCTATCTTGGAAAGCCATGACATGTTGAAGTCCCCTGTCCCGGAAGCCCGCGAAGCCTCGCATCTGTTTTATCTGTCCAGCCTGCGCCGGCCGCTGATCGATCGCGCCGAAGGCATCTACATGTGGACGCAGGACGGCCGCCGTTTCATCGACGGATCGAGCGGGCCGATGGTCGCCAATATCGGCCATTCCAACCGCAACGTGCTCGATGCCATGAAGCGGCAGATGGACCGCGCCACCTTCGCCTACCGCCTGCATTTCGAAAACGAACCGGCCGAGGAGCTCGCGCGGCAATTGGCCGCCAAGCTCCCAGAAGGCATGGACCGCATCTTCTTCGTCTCGGGCGGCTCGGAAGCGACGGAATCCTGCATCAAACTGGCGCGGCAATGGGCAGTTGCCACCGGCCAGGCCAGCCGCTGGAAGGTGATCACGCGCTTTCCTTCCTATCATGGCGGCACGCTTGGTGCGCTCGCCGTCACCGGCGACGATGCCCTGGCTGAAACCTTTGCGCCGATGATGCAGGTCATGCCGACCGTGCCGGCGCCTGCCGCCTGGCGCGACCGCGACAATCTTTCGATGGAACAGCGCGGCATCCGCTACGCCGACATGCTGGAGGAACAGATCCTCGCCGAGGGGCCGCAAAGCGTGCTCGCCTTCATCATGGAACCGGTCGGCGGCGCTGCCACGGCAGCACTGGTGGCGCCGGACAGCTATTATCCGCGCATCCGCGAAATCTGCGACCGCTACGGCATCCTGCTCATCCATGACGAAGTGATGAGCGGTGTCGGCCGCACCGGAAAATTCCTCGGCGGCGACCATTGGAACTGCAAACCAGACATCGTCGCGCTGTCGAAGGGGCTGGGCTCGGGCTACGCGCCGCTTGGCGCGCTGGCGGCGCCGATGCGGCTGGTGCAGCCGCTGCTCACATCCGGCGGCTTCCAGCACGGCCACACCTATGCCGGAAACCCGCTGGCCTGCGCCGCCGGCCTTGCGGTGCTCGGCGAGATGGACCGTCTCGGCCTGATCGCCAATGCGGCTGACATGGGCGACCTTTTGATGGACGAGCTGAAGGGATTGGCGAAGCGGTTTCCATTCATCGCCGACGTGCGCGGCAAGGGCCTGCTCACCGGTGCCGAGATGGTTGCCGATCCCGACACACTGCGGCCGATCGAACCGGCAAAGAAAGCCACCCAGCGCCTGCTCGACCTCGCCTATGAGCGCGGCCTGATCATCTATGGACGCAAGGTCAAGGGCGGCGTCGACGGCGACAATTTCATGGTGGCGCCGCCGATGATCGTCACCGCCGAGCAGATCGGCGAGATCGTATCCATCATCGGCGACTCGCTCGAGGTGCTGGCCGGCGAGCTCGACCTGCCGGTCGAAGGCTGAGAGGCGAGCCATGGCGCCGCGAAAAGTCATCATCACCTGCGCCGTCACCGGGTCGGTGCACACGCCATCGATGTCGCCGCATCTGCCGGTGACACCGGACCAGATCGCCTCAGAGGCGATCGCCGCCGCCGAAGCCGGCGCTTCGATCCTGCATCTTCACGCTCGCGATCCCAAGGATGGGCGGCCGACCGCCGACCCTGATGTGTTCATGCAGTTCCTGCCGCGCATCAAGCAGGCGACCGACGCGGTGATCAACATCACCACCGGCGGCTCGTCGCTGATGACGCTCGACCAGCGGTTGGCCGCCCCGCTCAGGGCCGAGCCGGAAATGTGCTCGCTCAACATGGGCTCGATGAATTTCGCGCTGTTCCCGATGCTCGACCGTCCGCGGGAGTGGCAGCACGAATGGGAGCCGAAACTGCTCGAGGCCACCCGCGACACGATCTTCAAGAACACCTTTGCCGACATGGAGACGGTGCTCGACAGACTGGGCAAGGGTTGCGGTACGCGCTTCGAATTCGAATGCTACGATGTCGGCCATCTCTACTCGCTGGCGCATTTCCGGGACCGCGGGCTGGTATCGGGACCATTGTTCATCCAGTTCGTGTTCGGCATCCTCGGTGGCATCGGCGCCGATCCCGAAAACCTGATCCATATGAAGCGCATCGCCGACAAACTGTTCGGCGACAGCTACCAATTTTCGGTGCTGGCCGCCGGACGCCACCAGATGCCGATGATCTCGATTGCGGCGGCGATGGGCGGCAATGTCCGCGTCGGGCTGGAGGACAGCCTCTACGACGGGCGCCAACTGGCCAAGTCCAATGCCGACCAGGTCCGCCGTATCCGCAGCGTGCTCGACGGGCTGTCGCTGGAGGTCGCCACGCCCGCCGAGGCGCGGCAGATGCTGGCGCTCAAGGGTGGTGACCGGGTGGCGTTCTGAGATGCGGCCGTGACAATGACCAATCCACCGTCAAAAGACATTGTCATCCGGCCCGGCACCGTCGAGGACGTCGAGACCATCCACGCCGCACTCCTGCGGCTCGGCACCCACATCGGCGCGCATCAGGAGATCACCACGACGGTAGAAGACCTCCGCACCTATGGCTTTGGCGAGAAGCCTGCCTTCTCGACCCTGATCGCCGAAGTCGGTGGCGAGTTTGCCGGGCTCTGCCTCTATTTTCCGATCTTCTCGACGTGGATGGGACGGCCCGGCGTCTATGTGCAGGATCTCTATGTCGAGGACCGGTTTCGCGGCCGCAGGATCGGCGAGCGCCTGCTGCGCCGGGTCGCGGCGCAATGCCGGAAGGCCGGCGGCGTCTATCTCAGGCTCTCCGTCGACACCGACAACGAGACCGCCAAGGCTTTTTACGAACGGTTGGGCATTGCCTGGTCGAGCTACGAGCAGGTGCAGAAGATCGTCGGCGATGCCTTTTTCGCCTTCGCTGATGCACCGGAGGAGCCAACATGAAAGCCTTCTATGCCGAAGAACAGAAGCGCCACGACCCGAAGGCGTTCCTCTCCAGCGGCGCGCCGCAGCCCAACCCGGAAAAGCCGGAACGGGTCGAGCGATTGTTAGCCGGCGCAAAGGCTGCCGGCTGCACGATCGAACGGCCGCGGGATCATGGGCTTGGGCCGATTGCCGCGGTGCATACGCCGGAATATCTCGATTTCCTCCAGCATGTCTTCGCCCGCTGGCAGCGCATCGAGGGCGCCTCGGCCGAGGTCATCCCCAACATCCATCCGATCGCGCGGAACGGCTCCTATCCGGCCTCGGCCGTCGGCCAAGCCGGCTACCACATGGCCGACACCGCCTGCCCGATCTCAGGCGAGACGTGGGAGAGCGCGCTGTGGAGCGCCTGGAGCGCGATTGAAGCGGCCGAGGCGGTGATGTCGGGCGCGCCGGCCGCCTATGCGCTGTGCCGTCCGCCCGGCCATCATGCCTTTGCCGATGTCGCCGGCGGCTTCTGCTTCATCAATAATTCGGCGGTCGCCGCACAGGCTCTGCGCAAGCAGGCGGCGCGGGTGGCGATCCTCGATGTCGACCTGCACCACGGCAACGGCACGCAAGGCATCTTCTATGCCCGCCCGGACGTGCTCACCGTGTCGCTGCATGCCGACCCGGTGCGCTTCTATCCGTTCTTCTGGGGCCATGCCGACGAGCGCGGCGAAGGCGCCGGCCTCGGCTACAATCTCAACCTGCCGCTGGCGCGCAAATCCGGCGATGCCGCGTTCCTCGAAGCACTGACGGCGGCGTTCCAGCGCATCAACGCCTTCTCGCCAGATGCGCTTGTGGTGGCACTGGGGCTCGACGCCTTCGAGGGCGATCCGTTCGGTGGGTTGTCGGTGACCACGCCCGGTTTCTCGCGCATCGGCGAGGCCATCACCGGGCTCAGCCTGCCGACGGTCATCGTCCAGGAAGGCGGCTATCTCTGCGACGAGCTCGGCGACAATCTAACCGCCTTCCTCACCGGTTTTGGCAGCGCCCACAAGCGATGATCCGCCCCGCGAGGCTGCGTCAGGATCGTTCCTGCCTCAGCATGGCGATGACGCGATGCACGCTCGCCAGCGTCTCGTCGATCTCGGCTGAAGTGTTGTAATGAGCGATGCCGATGCGCACCACACCCTGCTCGGCCGGAATGCCGAGCTGGCGCACGATCTCCCAGGCGTAGTTGTGGCCGGACCAGAGGAAGATGTTTTCGGCATTCATCTGCCGCACGATCGTCTCAGGCACGATGCCCTCGACAGTGAACGACACCGTCGGCACGCGCTCATTGATCCGCTTCGGATCGATGATGCCGTGGATGGTCAGGCCCGCAATATCCGACAAGCCATCGATCAGCTGTAGCGCCAGCGGGTTTTCGTAAGCAATCGACACTTCGAATGCCTTGGTGATTTTCTGGCGGCGCGACGCTTGCGCGCCGGCTGCCGCGCCCAGCTCGGCAAAATAATCGACCGCGGCCGACAGGCCGGCCATCAGTTCGATCTGCGGCGTGCCGAGCTCCAAGCGCTCCGGCAGGGCACTGGACGAGCAGCGGCATTTGTACGGCTTCAGTGCATCGATGACGTCCAGCCTGCCCCATAATATCCCCATGTGCGGGCCGAAGAATTTATACGCCGAGCAGATCAGGAAATCGCAGCCGAGGCTTTGGACGTCGATCAGCCCATGCGGGGCAAACTGCACGGCATCGACATAGACCAGCGCACCGGCCTGTCTGGCGATGCGGGTCAACGACTTAACCCGGTTGATCGAGCCGGTGAGATTGCTGGCATAGTTGAGCGCGACGAGCCTCGTCCTCTCGGAAAGCAGCGCAGCAAGCGCTGCCTCCTCGACCTGCCAGCTCTGCTGGCCGAAGGGCAGCCAGCGCACGACGAGGCCAAGGTCTTCTGCCAGTTGCAGCCAGGGCGAGACGTTGCCCTCATGATCCATGCGGGTGAGGACGATCTCGTCGCCGGGCTTCATCGTGCGGCCGAGCGTTCGCGACATGTGGTAGGTCAGCGTCGTCATGTTGGCACCGATGACGATTTCCTGCGGACTTGCAGCACCCAGGAAATCGGCCATCGCCAGATGAGCCTCGTCGACGATTTCTTGTGCCGCAACGGTGGTCTCGAAGAAGCCGCCGAGATTGGCATTGGTGGCCAGCAAACAACCCGACACCGCGTCCGTCACCGCCTGCGGCACCTGCGTGCCGGCAGGATTGTCGAGATAGATGCGCCGGCGGCCCTTGTCGGTCAGCGACAATGCCGGAAACTTTTCGCGCACCGCGTCGATCCAAAAATCCATGGCCGTTCCCCTCCCCTTATAATGATCGGACAACCACGCCCCTCAAGGACACGGATTGCCGACGCGCTGGTGGATGGCATCGACCGCCTTCTGCATGTCCTCGGTCCAGACCACGGCGGCGGAAGAGAGCGCCATTTCGAGTTGCGGAATGGTAGTTGCTCCGATGATGTTCGAGGTGACGAAGGGCCGGCTCGAGACATAGGCGTTGGCAAACAGCGCCGGCTCCATGCCGAAAGCGCGCGCCAGCCGGTTGTATTCGAGCTGCACTTCCGCGGCGTTGGGCGTTTCATAACGCTGACCGCGGTTGAAGAGCTGCGAGCGCGAGCCCTGCGGCCGCGCGCTATGGTCATATTTGCCGGTCAGGTAGCCTTGCGCCAGCGGCGAATAGGCAAGCAGCGACACCTGCTCGCGCTCGCAGACTTCAGCGAGGTTCACCTCGAAGGTGCGGTTGACGAAATTATAGGCGTTCTGCAGCGAGGCGACGCGCGGGCCGACGCCCTTGTCGGTTTCGGCGATGAAACGCATGACGCCCCAGGAATTCTCATTCGACAGGCCGAAGTGGCGGATCTTGCCGGCCTTCACCAACTCGTCGAACACGCGAAGCGTCTCGGCGATTGGCGTCTCGCCGGCCGGCGCGCCGGCGGCATCGGCGCGTCGCGGCACGGCGCCGATACGATTTGGATTGGCACCCCATGGCACGTCGCGTTCCGGCCAATGGATCTGATAGAGATCGATGTAATCGGTGTTGAGCCTGGCCAGCGACTTTTCGACTGCGTCGAAGATGTCGGCGCGCACCAGCTTCGAGGGGCGGTCGCCGCGAAACCACGTATTGGCGGTGCGGCCGACCACTTTCGACGCGAGGATCACCTGACCGCGGTTGCGATTCGCCTTCATCCAGCTGCCGATGATTGTCTCGGTGCGGCCTTGGGTCTCCGCCTTGGGTGGGATCGGATAGAGCTCGGCGGTGTCGATGAAATTGACACCGCGCGCAAACGCCAGGTCCATCTGGGCATGACCGTCCGCCTCGGTGTTCTGCTGGCCCCAGGTCATCGAGCCGAGGCAGATCTGCGACACGAAAAGACCGGTCTGGCCGAGACGGCGTTTGTGCATGAAGTTTCTCCGGCGGGAATTTTTGCGCGGCTGCGCGAGGAGGAAGCAATAGCATACAGGAAAGCGTCGGCCGCTTCCAAGCCCGCCGGCGGCAGGCCAGGCGAGTTTCCGGGACGCCGGCGAACGGGGTTTATCCCTACGGCTAACAAAAAAGCCGGACTGCATTTTCATGCAGTCCGGAATTTCGCCAGGAATGGCGAGGAAAAACCGGCCAAGTGCCGGCACTGACGCATACGGTCGAAGCGCCGCAGAAGTTTCGCCGGAACAGCCGATTTATGTCAAAAAGATTGGGGCAGCATGGCTGCCATGCATATGCTGCACTGCACAAATTGTCGTGATCTGCCTATATTGGACGTCGTGGAGGTTCAATAAGGGCTTGAATCATGGGGTTCTTCACTGAAATGTTCGCCCGTCCGCGTCCTCGGGAACAGTTGCGCTATCGCGCGGCGCTGGCACTGCTCCATTCGATGAGCAATGCCGATCGCGCCAATATCGGCGTCAAGCCGGCCGATTTCCCGCGCATCGCCCGGGAAATGTCCCTGCGCTAGAGGCTGTTCCATCCCGTTAGAGTCGGGATGGGCTCTATCTTCCTGTTTGACCATGATCTTTTCCGAAAACCGGTTTCCACTTTTCGGGATCATGGTCCCGGTGCGGCCGGGATATCTCCTGAGCGAATCTCAACGCAATCCGAGGAAAATCGACTTGCCCAGCGGCACGCCGTTGTGGCGCAGGATGTCGTAGGCAGTGGTCAGGTGGAAATAGAAATTGGGCATGGCAGCGTGCAACAGATATTGCATCCCCGGCATCGAAACCTCGCGTCCCGCAAGCCTTAGTTCGACCATCCTGTCATCCGAGCCGTCGAACTCGGCCGCCGAAAATGTCGCGAGATGAGCCATCGTCTTGGCGATGCGCGCCTGCAGATCGGCGAAGCTTCCCTCATTGTCCTCATATTTGGGCACCTCGCGCCCGGCAAGCCGCGACGGTGCCCCCTTGGCGTGATCGGTGGCGATCTGCACCTGCCTGGTCAGCGCGAACATGTCGGGCGCCAGCCTCGACGTCAAAAACACCTGCGGGTCGATCTTGCGCTCAACCGCATTCTGCTCGGCAATGTCCAGCACGTTGGACAGCGCCTTCAGCCTGGCCGAAAACACCGGCACAGAAACCTCATACATTGATATGCTCACTGGGTCCTCCACGCGGCCCGACTGCCGACGGCGAGAGGTAGCGCTTTCGCAGGCGATTGTTCAAGCGTCACCACGTCGCCGCAATCGATATGGTAGGATTTTTCATCGAGTGGAGGTTCCCGATGAGACGCGCCCGTTTCGCAGCGACCGCTTTTCTTTCCATTGCCGTTACCTGCCAATCGGTGCTCGCCGCCGAGGCGCCCTATATCGACGACAGGTCGGATGCCGAAGCAGTCATCCGCTCGCTCTACAGCGCCATCAGCCGGCACGAATTCGCGCGCGCCTGGGACTATTTCGGCGACACCAAGCCGGCTAAGGATTTCAATAGCTTCGTCAAAGGCTATGACGGCACCGACACGGTCGAAGTCAAAACCGGTGGTGTGTCTGAAGACGGTGCCGCCGGCAGCATTTACTACAGCGTTCCCGTCGCCATCCGGGCGACGGCCAAGGACGGCAGCGAAAATGTCTTTGCCGGCTGCTATACGCTGCGCCAGATCAACGCCTCGATCCAGGAACCGCCATTTCGCCCGATCTTCATCGACAAGGGTGCACTGAAACCGTCAAAGGCCGATTTCGACGAGGCCGTGCCGGCAAGCTGTGGCGACGGACCGCCGCCGCCGAAGAAGGACGCAGCCCTTGAGCAGGCCAAGAAGGCCTTCGCAGCGACCTATGGCGAGCAATGCGACAAAGACATGCCCGGCGGCGATCCGCCTGGAGAGCCGGACGCCTACTCGCTCCGCTACAAGGATGCGGGTGCCGCCGATGACGAGCCCGAACGCGAGACGCGGCTGTTCCGCTTTTTCTGTTCGATGGCTGCGTACAATGAGAGCGCCGTCTACTACATTTACGACGACGTATCGGGCGTCCGGCAACTTCAATTCGCGTCACCGGAACTCGATATTCGTTATGAGAACAACAACAGCGAAGGCAAGGTCGAGGGCATCAACATCATCGGCTTCCAGACCGACGATCAGTTGGTCAACTCCGAATATGACGAGGCCACCAAAACGATTTCATCTTCGAACAAATGGCGCGGCGTTGGCGACGCCTCGTCGGCCGGCACCTACCTGTTTCGCCACGGCAATTTCTCGCTGGTGCAGTACGAGGTCGACGCGTCTTATGACGGCGAGATCAACCCGCAGACCGTGCTCGACTACAATACCGCACCTTAGGGAGTCTTCGACAGCATCCAATTGAGCGTGCCGCGCCAGTCGGTCATTCGGATCGGCGTGCCATGCGTACCAGTCTCGAAGCGGACGAAGCGGGTCGGGTAGGTTTTCGATTTGGCCAGAATCGATCGGAAGAAGGCTTCCTGTTTCTCGATTGGAAACACCGGATCCTTGCTGCCCTGGCCGAAGAAGACCGGCACACGGCGCTTGAATGCGGAGCTTGCGAAGAAACTCTCGTCCCATAATGAGCCGAGCAGCAGCAGACCGTCGATGCGCACGCCGGTGTCCTCGCGGGCGGCCAGCTTCCAGCACAACGCGCCGCCCATAGAGCCGCAGGTGACGAAGATTTTTGCGCGCGGCGACTGTTCGGCATAGTGGCCGATCAATGCGGCGATCTGGGCGGCACCGGTGTCGCCGAAATCGGAAAAGTCCGGCGACAGATAGAGGCCGCCATTACCGGCCATCAGGTTCTTGATGCGGTTGAAATTGCCGCCGAAAGTGAAATCGTCAGCACCCTGCTTACGGCTACCGCCCTGCCCGTGCAGATAGAGCACGATGATGCTGGCGCCCTCGGCCTTGCCGACGGCGATGTGGCGGACGTCACCGGCATCGGTCTTCAGCAACAAATCCTGCTGCACCTTGCGCACACCGGTATCGGTGTATTGCGCATGCACCCGGCGCTCAGGCACTTCGTCGCGGGCGTTGATATCGCGCAGCTCACGATAATCGATGACCGTATAGGCGCCGTTGCTCTCGGACGAAAGTGTGGCCGGATAGGCGAACAGATCGTCCTTGAAAGGTTTGAGTTCGAGAGCGCTGGCGTAAGCGGCAAAGGAGAACGAGAAGAATATCGAGATCAGAAGGGCTGGCAGGCCAGAGGAGGGTAACCGGACAGCGAAGCGGAAACGAAAAGCCATGCCCAAAGGCATGCGTTTTTCGGCTTCGGTTTGTCAATCCTGCAGCACGCCGCCAGCACTTTCCAGCGCCTCGCGCGTGTCGACATCGACGGCTGCCCCTTCGCCGATCTCGACATCGATGACGTCGAGCCCTTCGGCCTCGACCAGATGGCGGGCACCGGTATCGCCTTCGAGGTGAGCGATCGCGGCGAACAGCGAGCGCGGCAGCAGCACCGGGTTGCCGCGCCGTCCATCATGGGAGGCGCGCACCACCGATCGCCCTTCGGATTTGCGGAACGCCTCGATCAGCCTGTCGAGGTCGGCCGAGGCGACGCCGGGCATGTCGCCGAGGACGATCATGACGCCAGCGGCGTCGCCGGCAACCTTGGCAATGCCTGCCTTCAGCGACGAAGACAGCCCCTCGGCGAAATCCGGATTGTCGGAGAAGGTCACATCGAGGCCCGCCAATGCACTGCGCACGCGCTCGCGCTGGTGGCCGGTGACGACTATGGTGCCCGCTGCTTTCGAACCGACCGCGCGTTCGGCGGTGCGGCGGACCAAGGGCTTGCCGTCGAATAGGGCCAAGAGCTTGTTCGGCCCGCCCATTCGGCTGGAGCGGCCGGCGGCCAAAAGCACGATCTCGACCTTGGGTTCGGCTTTGGCCGGCAGCGGCTCGCGCGGCTGCGGCCGCGTCGGTATTTCCATCAGCAGCCCGCCGACGCCCATGCCGGCAATATCTCTCGCGGTCACGTCGAGGCCTGCGATCAGCCGGTCGAGCACCCAGTCGAAGCCGTTCTCCTTGGGGCTGCGGGCGCAGCCCGGTGCACCGATGATGCGCTTGCCGTCTAGCGTGCCGAGCACCAGCAGATTGCCGGGATCGACCGGCATGCCGGCGCGGATGACGGTGCCGCCTGCCCTTTCGATGGCGGCGGGCACGACGTCGCCGAAATCGGCCATCGCCGAGGCGCCGAAGATCACCACCATGTCGGTATCGCGGATCAGCGAGGCGGCAGCTTCTGCCACGGGTGCGACTTCATGCGGCGTGCGGCGCTCGGTCGTCAGCCTGCCGCCCGAACGCGCCAGGCGCGCTTCGGTGACGCGCAGCGTCTTGTCGAGCACGCTCGGCTTGATACCGGGCAGCACCGTCTGGATGACGCCGACCCGCACCGGCTGATAGGCGTTGACGGCAAAGATCTCGCCGCCGGCGCAGATCCTTGCCACGGCTTCGACCAAAGCCGAGGCGACCGCAAACGGAATGATCTTCACCGTCGCAACCATCTGACCTTTTTCGACCGGCGCATGCTGCGCCAGCGTGGCGATGGTAATGGTCGGATCGACGGCATTGATGGCGTCGATCATCGCCGCGTCGACGGTGAATATGCCGGACGCCTTGGCGTGGAGGTTGACTCGCCCGGTCGCGGCGGGCTTCGCCTCCACGTTGCGATGGATCATGCTTTTTGCGATTTCTTCGGCGGCGGAGTCCTCGCTGAGATCATCGGGCGCCAACACGGCCGCGACGACTTCCGAAACACCGACCGCCTTCAACGACGACACGTCGTCGGCGCTAAGCCTGTGCGCCTTGCGGAAGCGGCGATCTCCGGCCGCAGTCGCGTGCGCCAGCACTGCCCCTTCGGCCGCATCGATCGGAATGGGGCCAAATTTCACGCGACCGCGCCCGCAGAGCGCCGCGCGTCCCTTTGGACGCGCAAAGGACGCTCTGCTCTTTTGAATCTACGCATCGTGCTTTTCCAAAATCGGTTCCGATCTTTGGGCCGATGCGGAGGCTTCCAGGCCGCGAGAGCGAAAAGCGTGAATTGCTTGCGCCAGCACCGCGACGGCGATCTCGGCGGGGCTGGCAGCCCCAATGTCGAGGCCGATCGGGGCGTGGATGCGGGCGATCTGGTCGGCTGTGGCGCCCAAGGCCAGCAGGCGTTCGACGCGTTTCGCATGGGTCTTGCGGCTGCCGAGCGCGCCGACGTAGAAGCAGCCGGCGTCGAGCGCCGCCTTCAGCGCAAAATCGTCGATCTTCGGATCGTGGGTGAGAGCAGCCAGCGCAGTATAGCTATCGAGCGGCTGGCGCTTCAGGACATCCTCCGGCCATTCGGCATGCAGCGCGATGTCGGGAAAGCGGTCGGACGTGGCAAACGCCGTGCGCGGGTCGATGATCTCTACGGGATAACCGGCGATCCTGGCCATCGGCGCCAGCGCCTGGCTGATATGGACGGCGCCGATCACCACCAGGCGAGGCTGCGGTAGATGTGCGTTGAGGAAGAAGGTCCGTCCCTCAGCTTCGACCGTACCGGAATTGCCGGCGCGGAATGTCTTGGCGATGGCTGCCCCGAGTTCGCCGGCGACCTGGTCGCCCTCGCGCACGACACGGTCGCGGCCGTCGCCGAGATCGGTAACCAGGATTGCCGCGCGGCGGGCGCGGCGTTCGGCGTTCAGTGTTTTTAAGGTGTACGGATCCATCAAGATATCTCTTTTTTGAGCATGATCTTGTCCCAAAACCGGCCGCCACTTTTCGGGATCATGCTCTAACCCAGCCGCTCGACATAGACCTTGATGCGGCCACCGCATGACAAGCCGACCTGCCAGGCGGTCTCGTCGGCGACACCGAATTCCAGCATTTTCGCCTTGCCCTTGTCGATGACATCGATCGCTTCGGTGACGACCGCGCCTTCGACGCAGCCGCCAGAGACAGAGCCGTGGAAACTGCCTTCGGCGTCGATGACCAGATGGCTGCCGACCGGCCGTGGCGCAGAACCCCAGGTTTCGACGACCGTAGCGATGGCGACATCCTTGCCGTCCTTCATCCAGCCCTCCGCGATGATCAGCGGGTCGCGGGCCTCATCGAGATAGATACTGTGTTCCATGATTTTTCTCCGTGGGAGACATGTGGTTATGCGACGCGCTTCGCACCAGCCTCGATCCACCTGCGCGGGTCGACCGAACGCACCGAATTCTTATCCAGCG
This sequence comes from Mesorhizobium sp. M0571, assembly GCF_040320985.1. Taxonomy (NCBI): domain Bacteria; kingdom Pseudomonadati; phylum Pseudomonadota; class Alphaproteobacteria; order Hyphomicrobiales; family Phyllobacteriaceae; genus Mesorhizobium; species Mesorhizobium sp. M0571. The sequence goes on along the minus strand of NZ_JAMYQT010000016.1, from coordinate 93,443 downwards.
ACGCACAGAGATCGGCGAGCGCATCTAGATTGTGCACCGAGCGGAACTCGTCGACATGCGGCAGCATCGCCTTGACGCCGCGGGCGCGGGCCTCGAAGCCGTCGAAGCGCAGCAGCGGGTTAAGCCAGATCAGCCGCCGGCAGGATTTATGCAGCCGCTCCATCTCTTCCGACAGGCCGGCGACATCGTCGCGCTCCAGCCCATCGGTGATCAACAGCACCACCGCGCCCTGCCCCAGCACGCGGCGCGACCACAGCCGGTTGAATTCGGCCAGCGCGTCGCCGATGCGCGTGCCGCCCGACCAGTCCCTCACCGCGGCAGAACAGTCGGCGAGTGCGGCATCGGGATCGCGATGGCGCATCTGCCGCGTCAGATTGGTGAGTCTGGTGCCGAAGACGAAGGCGTGCACGCGCCGGCGCTTTTCCGTCAGCGCATGCAGGAAATGCAGGAAGATGCGCGTATACTGGCTCATCGAACCGGAAATGTCGGCAAGCACCACCAGCGGCGGATGGACTTCGCGGGGCGAGCGGAATTTCGGCAGGATCAGCTCGCCGCCGGTGCGCGCGGCCGAGCGCATCATGGCGCGCGGATCGATACGGCGGCCATGCGCATCGGCTTTGAAACGCCGCGTCCGAACCATGTCGAAGGGAAGCCGCAACTGGGCGATCGCTTTCTTGGCGTCGGCCATTTCGGCGGCGTTCATCTGGGCAAAATCCTTGCCTCTCAGCACCTCGTTGCCGGAGAAGGTGAAGCGCGCGTCGATCTCGATCTCGGGGACTTCCTGCACCGGCTGGTTCTTCTGGTGGCCCTCGAACATCGCCTGGCTGACGCGGTTCTCGGCGGCGCGCGGCTTCTGTTTCTCACGCTTGTCGGGAGCGATCGGCGAAAACATCGCCAGCATCTTTTCGATTAACTCGTGCGACTTCCAGAACAGCCGGAAGGTCTCGTCGAAGGTGGCGTGATCTTCGTGCCTCGAGACCAGCACGGCGTGCAGCGTCCAGTAGAAATCGTCGCGCGAGCCGATCCCGGCAGCGAGCACCGCCTCGATGGCATCCTTGACCGAGGCCGGTCCGACCCGCATCCCGGCCTTGCGCAAGGTGCGGGAGAAATAGACGATGTTGTCGGCGATGCGCCCGTCCGCCGTTGCCTCTTTGGGTTCCGCACGCGGCATCGCCCTACTCCGCCGCCGATAGCTCGGCCTTGACCTCGTTGAGGATGCGCCGGCCTTCGCCCTCACCGATGCGGGCAATATCGTCCTGGTATTTCAGCAGCACGCCAATCGTGTCGGAAACCGTCTCAGGGTCCAACGCCACCTTGTCGAGTTCGGTCAGCGCGCCGGCCCAATCGATGGTCTCGGCGACACCTGGTACCTTGAACAGCTCGATCTGGCGCAGCTTCTGGATGAATGAAACGATCTCGGCCGAAAGCCGGCTGTTGGCCTGCGGCACCTTTCGGCGCACGATCTCAAGCTCGCGCTCGGCATTGGGATAATCGACCCAGTGATAAAGGCAGCGCCGCTTCAGCGCGTCGTGTATCTCGCGCGTGCGGTTGGTGGTGATGATGACGATCGGCGGCTCCTCCGCCTTGATCGTGCCGAGCTCCGGCACCGTCACCTGGAAGTCGGAGAGGATTTCGAGCAGGAACGCCTCGAAGGCCTCGTCGGTGCGGTCGAGTTCGTCGATCAGGAACACCGGGGCGGCACCCGCCTTGCCGGTCAGCGCGTCGAGCACCGGGCGGCGGATCAGGTACTTTTCGGAAAAGACGTTGCGCTCCATGTCGGAGCGGTCGACCTTGCCGGCCGCCTCCTCCATGCGGATCTCGATCATCTGCGCGGCGTAGTTCCACTCGTAGACGGCAGACGAGACATCGAGGCCTTCATAGCATTGCAGGCGGATCAGCCGACGGCCGAGCGCCTTGGCCAGCACCTTGGCGATCTCGGTCTTGCCGACGCCGGCCTCGCCCTCGAGGAAAAGCGGCCGCCTCATGCGCAGCGATAGAAAAAGTACGGTCGCCAGTGACCGGTCCGCCACATAATCCGCGCCGGTCAGGAGCTCGAGCGTCTCGTCGATGGTCCGCGGCGCGGGGCGCGGTTTCAGCTCGGTCATTCGATCTCCGTGGGCGCGGCCATCAAAGCCTCTACAGAGCGTGGTAGCTGCGGTCGTGATAGATCAACGGCCGCAAATTATCGCCGATGCGCAGGCCTGTCACCTTGCCAAAAAGCACACGGTGGGTGGCCAGATCCTTGGTGTCGATCAGTTCGCAGTCGAAGACCGCCAGCGCGCCCTTCAGCGTCGGCGCGCCGGTCGAGATGACGTCCCATTCGGCCAACGCGAAACGCTCCTTGACTGGCAGGCCGGTAATGCCGGAAAAGCCAATCGACAGCGGCTCCTGATCCGAAGCCAGCGTGTTGAGGGCAAATTTGCCGTTCTTCACAAACGGCTCGTTCTTGGGATTTTCTCGATTGAGGCAGACCAGGATGGTCGGCGGCGCGTCCGACACAGAGCAGGCCGCAATCACGGTCGCACCGCGCCTGCCGGCGGGGCCATCGGTGGTGACCACATGCACGTGGCCGGCAAAATGGGCCATCGCATCGCGATAGGCCTGCGGCCCTATGTCGTTCTTCTTCAGCACCGATGATTTTCCATAAGCCAGAACCAGCCGTTATATATGACGGCATATTGCATGCCACAAGCGAAGTGCTTGACCTATATCCCGAATTCGCGTGTTGCGCCGAAGCTGGCCAGCCTTTAGGTCTTGACGGCATTGGCGCCGGCAAACACGCGACCGGCGCGGAGGAATTCTTCGCTCGCATGCGACCTTGGACAACGACAATAGTGGTGCTGGCCTGGTTCCTCCTCGCCGGCAATGCGAGTGCTGGGACGCTGCGGGTCGGCGTCGCGGGACCTTTGTCGGGGCCGTCGGCGATCCTCGGCAAACAGATCGAAGCAGGCGCGAGAATGGCGGCTGAAGTCCGCGGTACCGAGATCAGGACGATCGATGACGCCTGCACCGCCGCCGGCGGCGCTGCCGCCGCGAGGGAATTCGCCGCGGCCAAGGTCAATGTCGTCGTCGGTTTTCTATGCACGGACGCAATCGAGGCTGCACTGCCGATCCTCAAGGATGCCGACATCCCGGTGATCACCGTCGGCGTGCGCACGGAAAGCCTGACCGACCGGCGCGCCAAGACGGGATGGCCGATCTATCGTCTCGGGCTGCGCGGCGACGACGAGCGCAATGCCGTCGCCGCCATCCTCACCCGCCTATGGCAGAACGAGCTGTTCGCCATCGTCGACGATGGCACGATCTATGGCCGCGAAATGGCCGAGACGTTTCGGGCAGCGGCCGAGCAGGCGGCGCTGAAACCGGTGTTCGTCGACACCTTCCGGCCGCAGCTCGACAACCAGATCGGTCTGATCGGCCGGCTGAAGAAAGCCGGCGCGACGCGCGTCTTTGCCGGCGGCGACGGCGACGACGTCGCGATCATGGGCCGGGACGCCGGCCAGCTCGACGCCGGCATGGTGTTTGCCGGCGGCGAAGCGTTGCGCGCGCCGCTCGGCGACGTGCCCTATGCTGTTGGCACGCTGATGATCGCGCCGCCCGAATGGGCCGACGTCGCCGACCCCAAGGTGCTGCAAAGCTTTGCGGCACAAAACATCGTGCCGGAAGGCTACACGCTGCCCGCCTATGCCGCGGTCGAGATCGCCAAGGCGGCTTCGGCACTGGCGCAAAGCTCCGGCGAGAAGCTCACCAACGCGCTCACCGGGCATGATTTCACCACCGCGATCGGACCGATCCGTTTTGACGAAAAAGGCGACCTGACGCAAAATCCTTATCGCGCCTTCCGCTTCGATGGCGCCCGTTTCGTGCCGGCGGAGAGCCAATGATGTTCCGTACCGGTCCGCGCAATCTCATCACCGACGTCGCCGGCCTGCTGGTCGGCAATGCCGCCAATGCCAAGCTGAAATCCGGTGTGACTACCGTCATCTGCGATGAGCCGACCGTGGCCGGCGTGCAGATCCTGGGCGGTGCGCCAGGCACCCGCGAAACCGACCTGCTCGAGCCGCACAATTCGATCCAGGCCATCCATGCCGTGGTGCTTTCGGGCGGTTCGGCCTTTGGCCTCGACGCCGCCTCTGGCGTGCAGGCGGCATTGCGCGAAAGAGGCATTGGCGTGGAGGTGGGCGGCTTTCGCGTGCCGATCGTGCCGGCGGCAATCCTGTTCGACCTGCGCAATGGCGGCGATAAGGATTGGGGCCGGTATCCACCCTACCGTGACCTCGGCTACCAAGCCGCCCAAGCCGCCGCGATCGACTTTGCGCTCGGCAGCGCCGGCGCGGGTACCGGCGCGTTGAGCTCCGGCCTGAAGGGCGGGCTCGGCTCGGCATCGACGGTACTGGACAGCGGCGTCACCATCGGCGCGCTTGCCGCGGTCAACCCGACCGGCTCGGTGACGGTCGCCCGGACCCGCCATTTCTGGGCGGCACTGTTCGAGATCGGCGACGAGTTCGGCGGGTTAGGCTATCCCCACCCGATGCCTGACGATGCCAGAAATATCCTGCTGAAATTCCGCGACAAACATATCGGAGAGCGGACGGAAGTCGGCGGCAACACCACTATCGCCGTGATCGCCACCGATGCCGTCCTTACCAAGGCCGCCGCCAAACGCCTGGCGATATCAGCGCATGACGGCTTCGTGCGCGCCATTTGGCCGACGCACACGCCCGCCGACGGCGATCTGGTCTTCGCGCTGGCAACGGGCAAGAGCGGCATTGAGCTCGCGCCCAACGATGCCATCGATCTCTACGCCGCGGCCGGCGCCACCATGGCGCGCGCCATCAGCCGCGGCGTCTTTGCCGCGACGCCTGCCGAGGGCGATCTGTTCCCGGTCTGGTCGTCGCGCTGAACGCGCCGACGCTATGGTCGGGCGACCGCGATCAGGTGAGGTCGGATTTTTCTTCCTCGAACGTGACCGCAACATCCGAGTTTGCCGACAGCCGCACCTTCTGACCCTCGACCTCGGCAACGAGGCTGAGAGGAATGAAGTGGTGATGGCCTTTGTGAACGCCCTCGCCGCTGTCGCGCTTGGTCAGCTTGATTCTTTGTCCATCCACCTTGTCGACGGTGCCGACATGGACGCCGTCGGCGCCGATCACTTCCATATGTTCGCGAATCTTGGCTGCATCGGTCATGGGGGTCTCCATTGTCATGGGGGTCTCCATTAGAGCGCCGCGCGTCCCTTTGGACGCGCAAAGGACGCTCTAAACACTTTAAATCAGCGCATCGTACTTTCGGAAAATCGATTCCGATTTTCGGGCCGATGCGGTGAAGCTGCCGACAATAACAAACGGCGGCCGGATTGGATGCATCGACTTTGTGTTTCAGGCAGCACGATCTTTTGACGGCATCGTGATAGGGAATTTAACGACGTCGACTGCCTGAACGGAAAGCCCCATGCGAAATCTTGCCCTGTTTGCCGTCTGCCTGCTTGCCCAGCTTGCAACTTTGGTCGCCGCCCACGCAGGCGATGTCGCCGAGCTTGAGATCCTCGGCTTCAGCCGTGACGGCGGGGTCTTCGCCTTCGAAGAATATGGCGTCCAGGACGGATCGGGATTCCCGTATGCCAACCGCTACTACATCGACACCGCCGACGACAGTTTTCTGAAGGGCTCGCCGATCCGGATTCGGCACGAAGACGAGAATGCCACGCCGGAGGCAGCGCGGCTGCAGGCCCGGCAAAGGGGCGAAGCGATCGTCAGCCAGGCGGAACTCACGGCAAATCGCGGCATCACCGCCGGCTTCAACCCGGTGACCGAGCTTTCTGCCGATCCCTTCCGCATGGTAGTCAACCCGCGCCCGATCTTTTCGCCCGTCGACGATCCGCTCGAGTTCCGGCTCGACCAGATCGGCATGAACGACACCGAACGTTGCCAGAGCCAGGGCGAGATCAACGGCTTTCGCCTGCTGCGCATCGAGGCAAAGGACGGCGGCCAGACAAAGATTATCCACGAGGACAAATCCGTACCGCAAAGCCGCGGTTGTCCGAATGGCTACCGGATCGGCGCGGTTCAGACATTTTCGCTGGATAGCCTCAGCACCTATGCCGTGCTGATCGCGGTGCGCCAATACGACTTCGAAGGGCCGGACTATCGCTGGATCGCTGTGACCGGCCGCCTGTGACGCCTCCCGCCATGCGCTACCGCGCCCTGCATCGTCTCCGCCGCGCTCTGCCGCCGCTGTGCACCGCATTTGTCGGTGCCTTGCTGTGGGCCATGGCGATGGGCGTCAGCGCACTGCTCAATCTAATGCAGTACGATTGGGAGACCCCGGTAAAGATCCGCTACGTCTCATTGATTTATGCTGCCGGCGGTGCGCTGGCCTTCCCGGTTGGGCTTTTCCTGGCGCGGCTGGTCTCGCTCGGACGCCACTGGGAGATCGCCCTCGCCGCCGCCTTCGTCTGCCTTCTCGCCGCGACTAGCGCCTTCACCGGCGGCCTTTTTGGGCTGCAATACCGCTCCTACTATGTCCAATGGCATGCGCCCGCGCTCACCATCACCTGGGCTTTGCAGTTCGTGTTCACGATGTTGACGGCGCTCTACCAGTTCGTCGTCCTCGGCATCCGGTTGTATTTTCCGCTCGGTTTCATTGCGCTCGCAGTCGCCAGCGTCTGGTTTGCGCGGCAGCAGCGTTGAGCATTTTGCCTGCCTCTGTTAGGACGCGGGCAAACGCTCTCGCAAGTCAGGACCGACTGATGATCCCTCGCTACTCCCGGCCGGAAATGGTGGCCATCTGGTCGCCCGAAACCCGGTTCCGCATCTGGTTCGAAATCGAGGCCTATGCTTGCGACGCACTGGCCGAACTCGGCGTCATTCCGAAGGAGGCCGCCAAGACCATCTGGGAAAAAGGCGGGGCGGCGAAGTTCGACGTCGAAGCGATCGACGAGATCGAGCGCGTCACCAAGCACGACGTCATCGCCTTCCTCACCCATCTTGCCGAATTCGTCGGACCGGATGCCCGTTTCATCCATCAGGGCATGACATCCTCCGACGTTCTCGACACCTGCTTTGCCGTGCAGCTCACCCGGGCCAGCGACATCCTCCTGGCCGACATTGACGGGCTGCTTGCGGCGCTCAAGCGCCGCGCCTTCGAGCACAAGGATACTATCACCATCGGCCGCAGCCACGGTATTCATGCCGAGCCGACCACCTTCGGGGTCAAGCTGGCGCAGGCCTATGCCGAATTCTCGCGCTGCCGCGAGCGGCTGGTGCACGCGCGTGAGGATATAGCGACTTGCGCCATCTCGGGTGCGGTCGGCACCTTCGCCAATATCGATCCCTATGTCGAAGAATACGTGGCCAGGAAACTCGCGCTGAGGCCGGAGCCGGTGTCGACGCAGGTGATCCCGCGCGACCGCCATGCGATGTTCTTCGCCACGCTCGGCGTCATCGCTTCGTCGATCGAGCGGCTGGCGATCGAGGTGCGCCATCTGCAGCGCACCGAGGTGCTGGAGGCGGAAGAGTATTTTTCGCCCGGCCAGAAGGGCTCGTCGGCGATGCCGCACAAGCGCAACCCGGTGCTGACCGAGAACCTCACCGGCCTCGCCCGCATGGTGCGCTCCTTCGCATTGCCGGCAATGGAGAATGTGGCGCTGTGGCACGAGCGCGACATCTCACATTCGTCGGTCGAGCGCATGATCGGGCCAGACGCGACGGTGACGCTCGATTTCGCGCTGTCGCGACTGACCAGCGTCGTCGACAAATTGCTGGTCTACCCCGACAACATGCTGAAGAACATGAACAAGTTCCGCGGCCTGGTGCATTCGCAACGCGTGCTGCTGGCGCTAACGCAAGCCGGTGTTTCACGCGAGGACGCCTACCGGCTGGTACAGCGAAACGCCATGAAGGTGTGGGAGCAAGGCGCTGATTTCCTTGAGGAACTGCTGGCCGACAAGGACGTTGCCGCAGCCCTGCCCGAGGCCGAGATCCGCGAGAAATTCGACCTCGGCTATCATACCAAGCATGTCGACACGATCTTCAGCCGAGTGTTCGGAGAAGCCTGATGATTTCGGCGGCCGGAGATTTCGATTTCCTTGCCCTGCCCGGGCGCGGCAATTCCGGGCCGGATCACTGGATGTCGCATTGGTGCCGGGTGTTCCCCAATTCAAGCCGCGTGCTGCAGGCCGAGTGGGACCGGCCGAAGCCTGAAGACTGGATCGGCCAGGTGGATGCCGCGGTGGCTGCAGCACCACGCCGCGTCGTGCTGCTTGCGCACTCGCTGGCCGTGGCGACGGCAGTGAAGTGGGCTGCCGACGCCAGCCAAAGCCAACTCAATAAGGTTGCGGCGGCATTCCTGGTTGCCGCGACCAATGTCGAGGATAGCGATCCGTCATTCGACCTGGTGCGCCCGTTCGCGCCGATGCCGCTGAAGCGCCTGCCCTTCCCGACTTTGGTGGTGGCGAGCCGCAGCGACCCACGCGTCACTTTCGACAAGGCGACCGCCTTCGCCGCAGCCTGGGGCGCGGAACTCGCCGATGCCGGCGATCTCGGCCATATGGGAAACGAGACCCGCCTCGGCGTGTGGCCGGCGGGCCTGCTCATGCTCGGACGCTTGCTCGAGAACGCGAACCTCTAGCCAGAGGTTACGCCTTGCCGGGAACCGTCCTGATCACCGTGCCCCACGGATCCTCGCGGGTCGTCGCATCAGTTACATTGTCCGAACGCATCTCGACCCAGGCCAGGCCGGAGCGGGCAGGATCGCGGCGGCCGGCGCCCGGGCTCTGCCAGGCGTTGGCGCCGATATGATGATGATAGCCGCCGGACGACAGGAATACCGCTGCGCCACCGTATTTTGCCACCGTGTCGAAACCAAACTCCTGGTGCCACCAGGCCTCGGCTTCTTCCGGCCTTCCGACCCGCAAATGGACGTGGCCGATGATGCTGTTTTCCGGCGCGCCCTGCCAGCCGGCATCGCCCGCCGGCAGGTCGGCAACGACTGACGGGATATTCAGCCGCTCCGTCGCCATCGCGATCTTGTCGCCGTTCCATTTCCAGTCTTGAGGACGGCGGTCGGCATAGATCTCGATGCCGTTGCCTTCCGGGTCGGTCAGATACAGCGCCTCGCTGACAAGATGATCGGAAGCGCCCTCGATGCCGATCTTGCTGGCGATGGCGTGATTGATCCAGCGGCCGAGATCGGCCCGGCTGGGCAGCAGGAAGGCAGTGTGGAAAAGACCGGCGCTGCGCGGGTCATCGGGTTTGGCCGCGGGATCCGATTCGATGTCGAGCAAAGGGCGGCTGGCTGCGCCGAGCGTGATCGTGCCGCCGGCGCGGCTCAGTTCCTGCAAACCGACGACTTTGCGATAGTAAGCAGCGAGATTTTCTGCATCGCGCGCCCGCAAGCCGACGCGGGCAACGCTGACCGGAGTCGTCGCGGCAAAAGGCAGTTCGCTCATCAAAGTGCTCCGTTCAGGCGGCGTTCGACAAGCTTCCAACAGAGGAATCCGGCGCCACCAATCATTCTACGCCGTGTCCGTGCCAAAATCCCGGTCATGCGCGGCGGTTTCTTTCCTGCCGACAGATCGTAGATCGCGATCGTTCACACAAGAGCGCAAGAAGCGAACATGGTGTTCACTATTATGAGCAAAGCCGAGCCCGTCAGAAGCCGTTTGCATATCGCCGGTTGGGCTCATACCCGGTTGCACCCGACAGCGCCGCTCGCTACATGCGCGCCATGAAAGTCAAGGAAGCAGATATTCTCATCGTGCCGGGCTACACCAATTCCGGCCCCGATCATTGGCAGAGCCGCTGGCAGTCGAAACTGTCGACGGCGCGCCGCGTCGAACAGGCGGAATGGTCGAAACCGGTGCGGGAGGACTGGACGGCAGGTGTCGCCAAGGCGGTCAACGAGGCTGAGCGGCCGGTCGTCATCGTCGCTCACTCGCTCGGCGTCGCCGCGGTCATCCAGGCGTTGCCTCGGTTCGAGCGGCCGGTCGCCGGCGCTTTTTTCGTGGCGCCGCCCGATGTCGCCAATCCCAAGATAAAGCCGAGGCACCTGATGACCTTCGGCCCCTATCCGCGCGACCCACTGCCGTTTCCCTCGGTGGTGATCGCCAGCCGCAACGACCCGTTCTGCGCCTTTGGCATCGCCGAGGACATTGCCGCAGCCTGGGGCTCGCGGTTCATCGACGCCGGCGATGCCGGCCATCTCAACGCGGATTCCGGTTTTGGCCCCTGGCCCGAAGGCACCATGACGTTCGCGAAATTCCTGACGGATCTCTAGGAACCGATCGAATCTCTGACGCTCGTCAGCAGGGTCTTTGCCCCGAGCGAAATCAGCGAATGCTCGGAGCCCATCGCCAGCAGCCGGTAGCCCATCGACACCACGCGGCCGGCGATTGCGGGTTCCATCACATAGATCGCTGCATGCTTGCCGGCTTTGCGTGTCCGCTCGGCCACTGACGCAACGGTCTCCATCATGCTCTCCAGCGTCGAACTGACGGTGGTGCCCTTCGACCAGGCGATCGAGAAATCCGACGGGCCGAGGAAGATGCCGTCAATGCCCGGCGTATCGAGGATGCCGTCGAGTGCATCAAGCGCGGCGCGCGTTTCGACCATGGCGAACGCCATGGTGCGCTGGTTGCTGTCGCGCAGCCAGTCGGCATAGTCGCCCTTGCCGTGGCGCGGAAAGGCATAGGTCGGGCCCCAGGAGCGCTCGCCGAGCGGCGGGTATTTCATGGCGGCGGCAAACAACTTTGCGTCCGCCGCTGAATTCACCATCGGCGCAATCACCGCCTCGGCGCCGAAGTCGAGCGCGCGGCTGGCCATGTCGAAGCGGCCGACCGGAATGCGCACCAAAGCCGGCTTGTTGGCGGCCAGCACCGGCATAAGCCCGCGCAGCACGCTGTCCTCGTGGTGGCCTCCGTGCTGCATGTCGAGCGTAACCGCGTCGAACCCTTGCCTGGCCAGTATCTCGACCGTCAGGGCATCCGGCACGCCGGACCATGCGCTGAACAGCGTTTCGTCGGCCGCAAGGCGTGACTTCAGGGACATCGGCGGCTTCCTCTTTGGTTACAGCAATTCAGCCGGAAACGGCTGCAAAGGCAAAGAAAAACCGCCCGGTTAGGCCGGGCGGTCGATTGGTCCAGCATTCGATCGGTATCGGTGGAAGGATCAGGTGTTCTTGATCTGCTCGATCGCCTGCGCCATCAATTCATCCATGGTGCGGCGGATCTGATGGTCAGACTGGTCGATGCCGGCTGCATCGAAATCCTTGCGTATCTTACGGAAAACGTCGTGATCGCCGGCTTCCTCGATGTCGCTGACGACCACTTCCCTGGCATAGGCGTCGGCATCGGCGCCGGACTTGCCGAGCTTTTCGGCAGCCCACAGGCCGAGCGCTCTATTGCGGCGTGCCGCAGCCTTGAACCGAAGTTCCTCGTCGAATGCGAATTTGCGCTCAAAGCCCTCTTCGCGGTCTTTCATGCTGCTCATGGCATCCTCCGGTGAAATCCGATTCGTTGGGTCAATATGTGTTGCCGGAGCACAAACCAAAAGGCCGTCGGCCGGTCAATATACTACATTGCTTGCTGCGCTGCGGCATTTCGGTCCCGAAAGCGGTTGATTGAAAGGATTGCCGATTGAGCAATCAGTGCGATTGGGATAGACACCGGCATTGAACCCCACCGTCGCCATCTTATTTTAGGCAGACGGACAGGAACTGGTCGCTTGCCGCCTGCCCGCAAATCCAGAGAAAAATCAGATGAAAAATCGCCGCCGCATTTATGAAGGCAAGGCCAAGATCCTCTATGAGGGACCGGAGCCTGGCACGCTGATCCAGTTCTTCAAGGACGACGCCACCGCCTTCAACAAGAAGAAACACGAAATCGTCGATGGCAAAGGCGTGCTCAACAACCGCATTTCCGAGCACATCTTCAACCATCTCAACCGGATGGGCATTCCGACCCACTTCATCCGCCGGCTCAACATGCGCGAGCAGCTGATCAAGGAAGTCGAGATCATCCCCCTCGAAGTGGTGGTGCGCAACGTCGCCGCCGGCTCGCTGGCCAAGCGCCTCGGCATCGAGGAAGGCACCGTGCTGCCGCGCTCGATCATCGAATTCTATTACAAGGCCGATGCGCTCGACGATCCGATGGTCTCGGAAGAGCACATCACCGCCTTCGGCTGGGCGAGCCCGCAGGAGATCGATGACGTCATGGCGCTGGCCATCCGCGTCAACGACTTCCTTTCCGGCCTGTTCATGGGTGTCGGCATCCAGCTCGTCGATTTCAAGATCGAATGCGGCCGCCTGTTCGAAGGCGACATGATGCGCATCGTCGTTGCCGACGAGATCTCGCCGGATTCCTGCCGGCTGTGGGACGTGGCGACACAGGATAAGCTCGACAAGGATCGTTTCCGCCGTGACATGGGTGGGCTGGTCGAAGCCTATCAGGAAGTTGCCCGCCGCCTCGGCATCATGAACGAGAACGAGCCGCCGCGCCCGGCCGGACCGGTGCTCGTCGCATCGACCGACGGCGTCAAAGGCAAGCCACATTGATGGCTTGCCAGCTCAACAGGTGAACAGGAGCATGTCCAGCGTGATCAAGGCCCGCATTACCGTAACCCTCAAGAACGGCGTGCTCGACCCACAAGGCAAGGCAATCGAGCATGCGCTGTCCGGAATGGGTTTCGGCGGCGTCGGCCAGGTACGGCAAGGCAAGGTTTTTGATATCGAGCTTGCCGAGGGCGACAAGGCCAAGGCCGAGGCGGATCTGAAAGCCATGTGCGACAAGCTTCTGGCGAATACGGTGATTGAGAATTACGCGGTGGAGATCGCCTGAGGTGAAATCAGCCGTCGTCCTTCTCCCCGGCCTCAATCGCGACCGCGACATGATCGCGGCGCTGACCAACATTTCCGGCACGCCGCCGGTCACCGTCTGGCAGACCGACACCGAAATCCCCGATGTCGACCTGATCACCATTCCCGGCGGCTTTTCGTTCGGCGATTATCTCCGCTGCGGCGCCATTGCCGCGCGCATGCCGGTGATGCGGGCTGTAGCCGAAAAGGCTGCCAAGGGCGTCACGGTCATTGGCGTCTGCAACGGCTTCCAGATACTGGTCGAGGCCGGCCTGCTGCCGGGCGCATTGATGCGAAACACCTCGCTGAAATTCGTCTGTCGCCAGGTGAAGCTGCAGATCGCCAACGCCAACACGATGTTCACCCGCCGCTACCAGCCGGGCCAGATCATCCGCGCGCCGGTGGCGCATCATGACGGCAATTATTTTGCCGATGCCGAAACGCTGGCCCGCCTCGAAGGCGAAGGCCAGGTGGTGTTCCGTTATGCCGAAGGCACCAATCCCAACGGCTCGATCAACGACATTGCCGGCATCGTCAACGGGCGGGGCAACGTGCTCGGCCTGATGCCGCATCCCGAAAACCTGATCGAAGCGGCACATGGCGGCAGCGACGGCCGGGCGCTGTTCGAAAGCGCGCTGGGCATCGCCGCTTGATGCCTTCCATTTTCCTCCTGGAGCGACGGTCATGAAACTCTATTCGCGGCCGTTGTCGCCCTATTCGTCGATCGTGCGGGCGCTGGCCTACATCAAGAACGTGCCGCTCAAGATCATTGCGCCGCCACCCGGATTTCCAGTCCCCGAGGCATTTCGTGCCATCTCGCCGCTCAACCGGATTCCGGTGCTGATCACCGGCTCGGGCGAAACGATCGTCGAATCGGTGGTCATTGCCGAATATCTGGAGGAGCGATTTCCGGAGCCGGCGCTGCTGCCCGAGGATTCGAAGGACCGGGCGCTGGTGCGCATGTTCGCCCGCATCACCGACCTCGACGTGCTCGCCCCGACGATGAAGCTGTTCGAGCTCTATTTCGTGCCGCAGCGCAACGAGGCGGAGATCAAGGCGCAGTTCGACCGGCTGCATCACGGGCTTGCGGCAATCGAGGCGCGCATGGCGCACGGCCCCTTCGCGCTCGGAGACGACATCTCATTCGCCGATGCCTGGCTGACGCCGACCCGCTTCATCTTCAACAATTTCCGGGCCACGATCGGCCGCCCCGACCTGCTCGACACCTATTCGAAATTCGATGCCTATGAGCAAATCGCCTTGCAGCATCCGGCGCTGTCGCGCGTCTGGGGTGAGATGACAGACGGTCTGAAGATCTTTTTGTCGGAACTCGAGATGGGCGCCGCTTGAGCATGAGCCCGAGGATCGCCCGCCTCGCTCTCGCCACTGCCGCCGGGCTTGTACTCGCCTCCTGTCAGTCGAGCCCGAAGAACACGCCGGCGCCGGCGGGCAAGAGCGCGTCGCTGCTTGCCATGGAACAGGTGGCAATCGCCGCCCACAAATGCTGGATCGCCAGCAAGGACCCTGCCTTCAAATCTTATCAGATGGCCAACGAGCTGAATTCGTTCAGCGGTACGCCGCGCTTCCTCTTGGTACCGGCCAAACATTATGGCGGAAAGCCGTTGCTGGTCGTGCAGGCGCAAGGCAATTCGAGCCGCGTCGACGTGTTCGGCCCGCTGATGGCGGAACCGCTCGGTGCGCGCATAAGCTCGGACATCGCCCGCTGGCAGGCGGGCAATCCGGCCTGCGGTGCGGCGGCGTAGCGCCATGGCCCGCTTGCTGCAGATCGCCGGTCTGGTCATTGGCCTTGCCGGACTCGTCCTGCAGCTTTTCATCACGGTCCCGGCCTCGATGGAAGCCGGCCGCAGTTTTGTCGGTTCGCTCGTCTTTTATTTCAGCTTTTTCACCATCCTGACCAATATCGGCGCCGTGCTCGTCCATGCCTCGTTGCTGTCATCGACGGGCTATGCCTGGTTTCCAGCGTTTGCCGGGCCTCGGATGCGGGCGGCCGTAGCGGCCGCCATAACGCTGGTCTTCATCGTTTATGCGACGGTCTTGGCGCAACTTTGGCAGCCGCAAGGGTTGTTCCTGCTCTGCGACGTTCTCCTCCACTATGTGACGCCGGTGCTGTTCGTGCTGTGGTGGCTTGTGGCGGGCGCCGACGGCTCGACGCGGTGGCGCGACATCTCCTGGTGGATGATCTATCCGGTCGCCTATCTGGCCTACGCATTGCTGCGGGCGCCGATTGCCGGCGAAGTGCCTTACCCGTTCCTCGATGTCAAGAATGGAGCGGTCAGCGTCGCCGTCTCGGCTGTGGCCATCACGGGGCTTTTTCTCGTGCTGTGTATTGTGGCGGTGCTTGTTGACCACGGCGTCGCGCGGATCAGGGCGGCGCGCGTCCATCCGCGATGATGCTCTCCCGCCGCGGCAGCCTTTAGCGTCTTGGCACGGTTCGCGCGGCGCCTGCACGGATCGCCGCAGCAGCTTCGCCAGCGATCCGTGACATGAACTTGCGCGTGAATTGGCCGAGCGGCTTGGCATCTTCGAGCGCCCAGCTCGTCGCGAGATCATCGGTGTTGAATTTTCGACGATAACCCAGGCTGGGGTAAAGAGGGTGGCGCGGCGGGCCTCGGTCTCAGGAATCTCGACACATAGTGCGCGCCAGGTCGTGGCGGCTGGCTCGTGATTGGAAAGAGCAGGGCCTGCTTGCGGCCATTCTTGCCGGCAACGATCAGCATAACGCAAGTCGGCCGCGCCTTGCGTCCGCTTTCCTCGCCCCGGTCATATTCCCTTGCCCACAAATAGGAATAGAGAATGATCTGTCCGTGGCCGGGTTCAGTCATCCCGGACATCGTCTCGCGCGACTGCGTCGAGGCCGGTTAGAAGCTTGTCGCGTTCCTCGGCCGACAGATCCTCGACCCGGTGTGCCCGTTGCGCGCTGCGACTGGTGATGCGGTCGAACTGCTCTGCCGTCAGGAGAACAAACTTGCGCTTGCCGCGCTTGGTGATGTCAACAGGACCGCGGAACGCGGCCTCAACAACCTCGCCGGATTTGTTGCCGAGATCTGTGAGGGTGAAACTTGCCACGGTCATCTCCTTCGTCGTCCCGAAAATAAGGGAATTAGCTGTTTTCAGCAATACCCCTATTCACTGGAGACGTCGCGAGCGAATGCTGTGAGGGCACGAAGGAGGATGGTATCTCAGTGATGAAGAAGATCGCTTTGGTGTCCGATGTCGATATTGACGCTCTCGTCTACCCCGCCGATATGACACGCGACGTTCGAGACGGAGCATCCGGCGGCTCTCTCAGTCCCAGAACGGCCTCAGCCCCTCACGATGGGCATCGCAACGCGAGATACCGATGTCCTTGAGCTGGTCGTCACTCATCTCGAGCAGGACCAGCCGGCTGCGCCGGCGATCCATTAGCCCGTCGATCCACCTCGCGAAGGATCTGAGCGTACGCACCAGCCGGCTGACATAGGTTGGCCTGCCTGACGGGCGCGCCACCTGCACCTGCAATTCAGCCCCAGCGGAGCGGATTGTCTCTATTGTAGCCATTTTCTTTCTGCCAAGATTGCAATTGTGCCCTTTTGTACAGCCCGCTTCATATGTATTGACTCTCATTTCGGTGCAATATAAAAAATTGTCACCATGACAACTTGGCTTCCAGACCTTACCGCCGGCACTGGCCCGCTCTATCAGCGGCTTGCCGATTCCATCGAGACGGACATCGACCGCGGCCTGATCGGTGCAGGAGCAAAGCTGCCGCCGCAGCGCGATCTGGCATACGACATCGGCACGACCGTCGGCACGGTTGGCAGGGCCTATCAATTGCTGCGCGAGCGGGGATTGGTCAGCGGCGAGGTCGGCCGCGGAACCTATGTTCTCGCTCAGCAGTCGGAGAGCGCAAAGCCGGATTTCCTGGGGCCGGTCGAACAAGGCACGCGCTATATGGATGCGCCCGGCGACAAGCTGCGCTTCGATAGCACCGCCGCACCGGATGTCGGCCAGGGTGCCATCGTCGCCGATGTATTGACACGCACGGCGCAAGACCATCCGCATGAGATTTCAAGCTACACGCGTGATTTCCCGGACCGCTGGTTCGAAGCCGGCAGGCGCTGGCTGGCGCGCAATTCGTTTCGCCCGGCCGCGGACGCCATCGTTCCGACGCTCGGCACCCACGCCGCGGTGATGGCAACCATTGCGGGGCTCACCTCCCCCGGCGACTATGTCGTCTTCGAGCACCTCACCTATTCGCAGATTTCCCGCAGCGCCGGCCTGATCGGTCGCCGGACCGCACTGGTGGTGGCGGACGACGAGGGCATCGATCCCCAGGATTTCGAGCGCGTCTGTGCGCAAAAGCACCCGAAGATGATGTTTTTGATGCCAACGGCCAAGAACCCGACGCTGACAACGCTGTCGGCACCGCGCCGCGAGGCAATCGCGCGTGTCGCCCGTCACTATAATGTCGTCCTGATCGAGGACGATCTCTATGGCGGACTGACTGACGACCCGACGCCCTTATTGGCCGAATATGCTCCCGAACGGACCATCGTTGCCGGCGGCCTGTCGAAATCGGTCGCGGCGGGTGTTCGCGGCGGTTGGCTCGCTTGCCCGCCGGCCTATCGTCACCGCATCCGGGTTGCCCACAAGATGATGACGGGCGGCTTGCCCTTTCTGCTGGCAGAGGTGGGCAGCCGGCTGGTGCTGTCCGGTCAGGCCGCCGAGATGCGCAAGCGCAGCATTGCCGAGATCCACGCGCGCATCGCGATCGTGCGCGAGACACTCGACGGCTTCGACTTCAAGGCGCTGGATAATGTGCCCTTCGTCTGGCTCACTTTGCCCGACCCATGGCTTTCCGGCACTTTCAAACAGGCCTGCCTCGAACATGGCGTGCTTATCGATGACGAGGACGAGTTCAAGGCGGGGCGTTCCGACCAGGCCTTTCACGGCGTGCGGTTTGGCATCTCGCAACCGCGGCAGCGGGAAGATATTGCGCAGGGCGTCGCGGTGATCCGGCGGCTTCTGGACGAAGGCCGCGCCGGCTACGACAGCTTTTCCTGAACCGGCTTGAAACCGGCGAGTCGAGTGGCGATCTTTCGCTACTGGCGGTCAGCTGTTGCTTTCCGTCGTTTTAGTTATCCGACGGGGTGTATCGGCCGCAAAGCTTGCGATAAGACGGGACTCGATCCCAGGGACATAAATTGCCGACCATGACCATTTCCAATTCCGTGCCGATCACTCCGGAACTCATTGCCGCGCACGGGCTGAAGCCCGACGAGTACCAGCGCATCCTCGACCTGGTCGGGCGCGAACCGAGCTTTACCGAACTCGGTATTTTTTCCGCGATGTGGAACGAGCATTGTTCCTATAAATCCTCAAAGAAGTGGCTGCGCACGCTGCCGACCACCGGGCCGCAAGTCATCCAGGGCCCGGGCGAGAATGCCGGCGTGGTCGACATCGGCGACGGCGACTGCGTCGTCTTCAAGATGGAGAGCCATAACCACCCCTCCTATATCGAGCCATATCAGGGAGCGGCGACCGGCGTCGGCGGCATCCTGCGCGATGTCTTCACCATGGGCGCGCGGCCGATCGCGGCGATGAACGCGCTGCGCTTCGGGGCGCCGGACCATCCCAAAACCAGGCACCTCGTTGCCGGAGTGGTTTCCGGCGTTGGCGGCTATGGCAATTCCTTCGGCGTGCCGACGGTCGGCGGCGAGGTCAACTTCGAGGCCCGCTACAATGGCAACATTCTAGTCAACGCCTTTGCCGCTGGGCTCGCCAAGACCGATGCGATCTTCCTGTCGGAAGCCAAGGGCGTCGGCCTGCCGGTCGTCTATCTCGGCGCCAAGACCGGCCGCGACGGCGTCGGCGGCGCCACCATGGCCTCGGCCGAATTCGACGACAAGATCGACGAGAAGCGGCCGACGGTCCAGGTTGGCGATCCCTTCACCGAAAAATGCCTGCTCGAAGCCTGCCTCGAACTGATGGCGTCCGGCGCCGTCATCGCCATCCAGGACATGGGTGCCGCTGGCCTCACTTGCTCGGCGGTCGAAATGGGCGCCAAAGGCGACCTCGGCATCGAGCTCGATCTCGACAAGGTGCCGGTGCGCGAAGAGCGCATGAGCGCCTATGAGATGATGCTGTCGGAGAGCCAGGAGCGCATGCTGATGGTGCTGCGCCCCGAGAAGGAAAAACAGGCCGAGGCCATCTTCCACAAATGGGGCCTCGACTTTGCCATCGTCGGCAAGACCACCGACGATCTGCGCTTTCGCGTCCTGCACCAGGGCGACGAAGTCGCCAATCTGCCGATCAAGGATCTCGGCGACCAGGCGCCGGAATATGACCGTCCCTGGGTCGAGCCGAAGAAGCCGGCGCCACTGGCTGGCAATGCACCGCAAGCCGACGTGGCCGAGGCACTGCTCAAGCTGCTGGGCGGACCGGACCTCTCCTCGCGCCGCTGGGTATGGGAGCAGTACGACACGTTGATCCAGGGCAATTCGTTGCAGCTTCCCGGCGGCGATGCCGGCGTCGTGCGCGTCGACGGTCATCCCACCAAGGCGCTCGCCTTCTCCTCCGACGTGACGCCGCGTTATTGCGAGGCCGACCCTTACGAGGGCGGTAAGCAGGCGGTCGCCGAATGCTGGCGCAATCTTACCGCCACCGGCGCACTACCGCTCGCCGCCACCGACAATCTCAATTTCGGCAATCCGGAACGGCCCGAGATCATGGGCCAATTGGTCGGCGCTGTGAAAGGCATCGGCGACGCTTGCAGGGCGCTCGGCTTCCCGATCGTCTCGGGCAACGTCTCGCTCTACAATGAGACCAACGGACAAGGCATCCTGCCGACACCGACCATCGGCGGCGTCGGGCTGATTGCCGACTGGTCGAAAATGGTCCGGATCGGCTTTGCCGCCGAAGGCCAGATGATCGTGCTGGTCGGCGCGCCGACCATGTGGGGAACGCATCTTGGCCAATCGGTCTATATGCGCGACATCCATGGCCGCGCCGAGGGCCCGCCGCCGCCGGTCGATCTCGATCACGAGAAGTGCGTCGGCGACCATGTGCGGGCGCTGATCGCCTCCGGTGTCGTTACCGCGGCGCATGACGTTTCCGATGGTGGCATCGCGGTGGCGCTTGCCGAGATGGCGATGGCCTCCGGCATCGGCGCGACCATTCCCGGCCTGATCGGTGCAGATCCGATCCCGGTCTTGTTCGGCGAGGATCAGGGCCGCTATCTGCTGACGCTGTCGATCGACCCGCAGAGCGAGGCGTGGGACGCCATTCGCCAACAGCAAAGCAAGCTCGGCATCTTCGCACCATGGATCGGCTCGACCGGCGGCAGCGAATTGAAACTCGGCGAGGCGCGTGCAATACCGGTCAGCGAATTGACCGCCGCCCACGAATCCTGGTTCCCTCGCTTCATGGCAAACGAGGTCGTGGACCCATAAAGATGATCGAAATGGCGCCGGATCTAGCTTGCATTCGGATGTGGTCTCTCTGCCATTTCGAGCCTATTTATGAGATCACGGGCTAGACAAGGAAACACTGCATGGCAATGGACGCGCATGACATCGAACGGCTGATCAAGGAAGGCATTCCGGACGCCAAGGTGACGATTCGCGACCTGGCCGGCGACGGCGACCATTATGCAGCCGAGGTGGTGGCGGAAAGCTTTCGCGGCAAAAGCCGCGTCCAGCAGCACCAGATGGTCTATGACGCGCTGAAGGGCAATATGGGCGGCGTACTGCACGCGCTGGCCCTGCAGACCAGCGTGCCTGAGTGAACAGTTTCCAAGTTACTGGGTCGCGAGCTTCTTGCCGGTGACGGCAATGATCGGCCCCGCCAGATAGCTTCCACCGACGATCATTCTCTCGCCGTTCGACAGCGCCGAAACCACCCCGTCGAAGAAAAGCGCGTTGCGGCAGTCGAGCGCATCTCGAAACAGCCGTGCGAAGCTGCCGAGGCTGACTTCAGAGCGTGAGATCGCCAGCACGACAGTGTTATCGTCACGCACGCCGACGCCATTGCGGATATAACGCGACGTGCCGTTCTGCTCGAAGCGAGGATGAAGCCGGCCGTCGATCACCAGCATCGGGCCGGATTGCGTGGCGAACATCACGTCCGGCCTGGCAGCGGCATAGGCGCTTGTCTCCATGATCGCCGTCTTGCCGTCCTTCCGAACCAGGAACACGCCGTTCGGTTTCAGGAAGAAATTGCCTTCGCTGTCGGCGAGGTTGAGCGGCGCCTTCTCCTGGCCGTATTCGACGAGAAGGCCGACTGGGGTCAGGTCTTGGTGATACATGCCGGCGTTCATGGCGAGCAACACCGGCCGGCCCTGATCGGCCATCGCCTTGTCGAATTTTTCCAGCGAGCCGAAAGCCTTGCCGTCCGCGCCGGATTGGAACACACCGATGTCATAGCTGCGCAGATCGATCTCGCAGACGACGTAGGCGACCGCCTCGAAGCTCGCGTCGCGGCACGGCGCCGGCAATTCACCGCCGACGATGAGGGGTGGCTGTCTCGACGACTTGGCCCACCAAATCAAGGCCAACGCGGCGAGCAGAACGGCGAGGAGGAACCCGGCGAGATATCGTCCTTTCATCACGCCTCGGGAAAGATGGTGGCCTACGGCTTGGCCCAAGATCAGACGTTCCTTTGCGCCATTTGCATGGCACGGCGGCAAACATCTTGTTTCGCGCAACCCATGGGTTTATTTGAAGGGTAGTGTTCGAGCCTGACTCCCACAGGCATGAAAGGGTATTCCATGAGCGGCATCAACGACTACATCGACAATGAAGTGAAGGGCAACGACGTCGTTCTCTTCATGAAGGGCACGCCCGGTTTTCCGCAATGCGGATTTTCCGGTCAGGTCGTGCAGATCCTCGACTATATCGGCGCCGACTATAAGGGTGTCGACGTGCTGACGTCGGCCGAGCTACGGCAAGGCATCAAGGACTATTCCAACTGGCCGACCATCCCGCAGCTCTACGTCAAGGGCGAATTCGTCGGCGGCTGCGACATCATCCGCGAGATGTTCCAGGCGGGCGAATTGCAGACCTTCCTCGTCGAAAAGGGCGTCGGCGTCAAAGGCGCCGCCTGACTTCTGCGTATGATCCTCCGAAGATCGACTGCGATTTTCGGGACCATACGCTAAGCGCCGGGGCAGCCCCACCTCGGCAAAAAGTTCTGCCCGATATCGGGGCAATGAACGAATGGATGCGTCGGCGCGCCGGCGCATTTTCGTTTGAAGATCGGACTGGCCGTGGATCAGCAAGCGGAAGCCCAGCAAAAGGCAAGCACCTTGCCTATTCCGCGCTGGGAATTTATTGCGCTGTGCGCGGCGCTAATGGCACTCAATTCGCTGGCCATCGACATCATGTTGCCGGCGCTGCAGCAGATCGGCGCCTCGCTGGGCGTCGAAAATGAAAACCACCGGCAATATGTGATCACCGCCTACATCCTTGGCTTTGGCGGCGGACAGTTGTTCTTCGGACCTGTCTCGGACCGCTTCGGGCGCCGCGCTCCGCTTGTCGCCGGGCTGGTGATCTATGTCGCGGCGGCGGGTGCTGCGGCAATCGCCCCGTCATTCGCCACGCTGCTACTATGCCGGGCGGTGCAAGGCATCGGCGCGGCGGCGACGCGCGTGATTGCCGTCTCGATCGTGCGCGATACGTTCGACGGAAGGCGCATGGCCGAAGTCATGTCCTTGATCTTCATGGTGTTCATGGCCATTCCGGTGGTGGCGCCTGGCATCGGCCAGTTCATCATGCTGTTTGCGACCTGGCATGTGATCTTCCTCACTATGGCGGCCGGCGCGCTGGTCGTGTCCGCCTGGTCGCTGCTGCGCCTGCCCGAAACGCTGCACCCCGAATATCGCCGGCCGCTGACAGTGTCCTCCATCATCGGCGGTTTCCGTATCGTGCTGACCAACCGCATCGCGCTTTGCTATGCGTTCGCCAGCACCTTCATCTTCGGGGCCATGTTCGGCTTCATCGCCTCGGCCCAGCAGATCTATGTCAGCGTGTTCAATGTCGGCGAGATGTTCCCGGTCATCTTCGCGGGGGTTGCGGGCGTGCTCGCTTTTTCGAACTACCTCAACTCGCGCCTCGTCGGCCGCATCGGCATGCGCCGGCTGTCGCAAAGCGCGCTGCTGCTGTTTCTGGCCATCAGCCTTGCCTGGCTGGTCGTTTCCATCGAAATGAAGATGCCGCTCTGGCTCTTCATTACTTTCTTCGCCTGCGCCATGGTCCCGTTCGGCGCGCTCGGCGCGAACTTCAACGCCCTCGCCATGGAGCCGCTCGGTCGACTGGCGGGCACGGCCTCATCGATCCTGGGATTCATGCAGACATTTCTCGGCGGCCTGCTCGGAACGCTGATCGGCCAGGCCTTCAACGGCACGGTGACGCCGCTGGCCGCCGGGTTCTGCAGCGTGTCGGTGGCGGCGCTGCTGATGATCCTCCTAGCCGAGCGCGGCAGGCTGTTCCAGCCGCACAACCCGCCCGTTTGATGCACGCGCCGCGCTTTAGGATTTGCCTTCAGAGGTTGCCGTGAAGCGAGGGGCAAGCATACGCCCTGCGATTGCTCCACCCATGCTTTCGGAAAAGGGCAATGGCAACGCCTTGTCGAGAGCCTTGAGGATGGAAGCCACGAACGCCCGATTGAGCCTTTCATCTGCAGCCAGATCGGAGTAAGTCGCGCGAGGTTTGCCGATGAGCGTGCCGTCTCGGCGAAGCGAGAACCGCAACGTCAAGGACATGCCTGCAGTCCCTGGCGGCGGCTCCCAACAGGCAAAGATTGCCTCGGACATTTCCTTTATGGTGTCGACGGGATCGGGACTGCGACAGGTGCGTTCTTGCGCTCCTGCTCCGTCGGAACCGGCAACCGCGGCAATAACAAGGGCCGCTGCGACAATCGCGAACCGAGATTTCATTCGGAGGTCTCCGGCCTTGAGCCTATTCCGCCCAGAGTTCGCGGCGCAGTTCCCGCCAGCTTTCCGCGTCCGGCGCGACCAGCAGGCCACCTCCGACATGCGATGGCAGATAGGTGCTGCCGTCAAAGCGCGCGGCATAGCCGCCGGCTTCGGCATGGATCAGCACACCGGCTAGATGATCCCAGGGCATCAGCTTGTTATAGACGACGAAATGGCCGTGGCCGCTGGCCAGCAGGCGGTATTCGTGGGCTGCGCAGCGATAGTTGAACTGCGACAGCGACTTCGTCTGATTGCGCGCCAGGCGTGAGCGGTCCGGCTCGGGTAGATAGTGCCACGAGACCGCGCCAGTCATTTCCGATATCGGCGCCGGTTTGGCGACATGGACCTTTTCCAGATCGCCATGCGCATGGCGGATATGGCTGCCGGCGCCGCGAACGCCGACCAACCAGTCCTTGCCGACGGGATCGTGGATAATGCCGGCGACGGTCTCGCCCTTGACCACGACGCCCAGCATAACGCCGAACAGCGGCACGCCGGAGGCGAAGTTGAAGGTGCCGTCGACGGGGTCGACGACGAAGGCCAGGTCGGCATCGCCGAGACCGTCGAGCAGCGTCGGGTCATCGGAGCAGGCCTCCTCGCCGACGATCATCGCCTGGGGATAACGCTGAAGCAGCCTGGCGGTGATCAGCCGCTCGGCATTGACGTCGGCCTCGGTCACAAGGTCGGCGGCCGAGGTCTTGCGACGGACGTCGCCCTCGCTCAACCGGCGAAAGCGCGGCATGATCTCGGCGACGGCGGCGTCCGACAGAAGCTCGGCAAGCCAGTCGATCGCGCTGTCGTCAAATGTCATCGGGACGCCTGGTGGTGAGGGTTTCGTTGAGGGCGGCGAAATCGAACAGCGTCCTGTCGAGCAGATGCGAGCGCCGCACATTGGCCATGGCACGGATCATGGTGTCCTTGCGGCCGGGCATGCGCTTCTCGATGTCGTGGAGCATCGCTTTCATGGCGTTGCGCTGGAGGCCTTCCTGGCTGCCGCACAGATCGCACGGAATAATCGGGAATTCCATGGCACCGGCGAATTTTTCGAGATCGGCTTCCGCGCAATAGGCGAGCGGCCGCAGCACCATGACGTCGCCTTCGTCATTGAGCAGTTTCGGCGGCATGGCGGCGAGACGTCCGCCATGGAACAGGTTCATGAAGAAGGTTTCCAGTATGTCCTCGCGATGATGGCCGAGCACCAGCGCCGAGCAGCCCTCCTCGCGGGCGATGCGATAGAGATGGCCGCGCCGCAGCCGCGAGCACAGCGAACAATAGGTGCTGCCTTCGGCCAGCTTGTCGGTGACCACCGAATAGGTGTCCTGATATTCGATGCGATGCGGAATGGCATGGCTGTCGAGATAGTCGGGCAATATGTGCTTGGGAAAGTTCGGCTGGCCCTGGTCGAGATTGCAGGCCAACAGCTCGACCGGCAGCAGCCCGCGCCATTTGAGATCGAGCAGCACGGCAAGCAGGCCGTAGGAATCCTTGCCGCCCGACAGAGCGACCAGCCAACGGTCACCGGGCCTCACCATGGAGAAATCGTCGATCGCCTGGCGGGCAAGCCGCAACAGCCGCTTGCGCAGCTTGTTGAACTCGACGGAGGACGGCACATCGGCAAACAGAGGATGAAAGCCGCCTTCGGCATCGGCGACCGGTTCGAGTGTTTCGGCGTCTGGTTGCATGTTCACGGCGGGTCGGCCCTAAAGTCCTGTTGCCGCTCGCAGTAGCGCATCGGACCGAAAATCGAAATCGATTTCGGAATCACGCCGCGGAAAGAAGGGAAAAAGAAAAGGCCGCCTCGACGGGCGGCCTTCGGTTGTATCGCGACGAACGCGCCGATCAGCGCGAATAGAATTCGACGACCAGATTCGGTTCCATCTGCACGGCGAACGGAACGTCCGCCAGGCCAGGGATGCGCGTGAAGGCCGCGGTCATCTTGTTGTGGTCGGCCTCGATGTAATCGGGCACGTCGCGCTCGGCCAGGCCCACCGATTCCAGCACGATGACCAGCTGCTTCGACTTCTCGCGTACTTCGACAACGTCACCCGGCTTGCAGCGGTACGAGCCGATATTGACGCGCTTGCCGTTGACGTTGACGTGGCCGTGATTGACGAACTGGCGCGCCGCAAAGATGGTCGGCACGAACTTGGCGCGGTAGACGACTGCGTCGAGGCGCGATTCGAGCAGGCCGATCAGGTTCTCCGAGGTGTCGCCCTTGCGGCGGTCCGCCTCTTCGTAGACCTTGCGGAACTGCTTTTCCGAAACGTCGCCATAGTGGCCCTTCAGCTTCTGCTTGGCGCGCAGCTGCAGGCCGAAATCGGAAAGCTTGCCTTTGCGGCGCTGACCATGCTGGCCGGGACCGTATTCACGCTTGTTGACCGGGGATTTCGGGCGGCCCCAGATGTTTTCGCCGAGACGGCGGTCGATCTTGTACTTCGCGGATTCGCGCTTGCTCATCGCATTCCCTTTCAAAACAACGCACCCGGAACCTTATGGTCCGGGTGAAGGAAACGCGCCCTCCTCTGGCCTCCGTTTTCGAGACCTGACAGGGTTTTCCACGCAACGCGACGGAAAACCCACGGGACACGTCATTTCAAACAAGACATAAGGAAAGTAAAACCGGCTTCCCAAACGTCTCGCACACATAAAGAAAACCACCGGGCGTTGCGCCCGGTGTTGGGGGGCTGGTTAAACGGAGATTTAACCGCTGTCAAGCTTCCGGCTGGCGCGAATCGCCGAACCGGATAGTGTTGCGGTTGTAGAACGTGCCGGATGTGGCGGGAGGTTGCGCTAGCGGCATCAGGAAGGGACTGAAGTCAGAGGAGCTGGAATTCGCATGAAGAAGTTCTTCCTTACGTTGGTAGGAGCTGCGGTGATGGCCGGCACGATGGCCGTCGCGCCCGAGCCGGCGCAGGCCCGGCATTGGCACGGGCACAGGCATCACCAGGTCTGCCGCATCGTGGTCAAGAAGAAGGTGGTGTGGCGGCACGGTCATCGCAAGGTCATCCGCTACAAGGTGCGGCGCTGCGGTTGGGGCTGGTAATTCTCGCCCTCGCCAGTTGAGGGTTCAGGGCCCGCGGTTCAGCCGCGGGCCCTTTTATTGAACGGCATCCGCCGCCAGAATTGATCTGTTGGTCAGTGTTTCGACTTCTTTTCCGGCAGGCCCTTGCGCTTGGTCTCGGCGAATTCCTCGAGCTGTTTTTCGCTCATGGATTTATACATTCCCTTCGACGCGCCTTTGAGCTCGCCCTTCTTGGTCTCGCCGCGCTTAGCGGACAGTGCTGCGCCGGCGGCTTTCTGCTGGGCTTTCGAGGTGGCTGGCATGATCGTTTCTCCTGTTCCTCAATGAGAAAAGAACGCATCGCCCTGGGCTGATGTTCCCGGAGCACCAAAGTGCCTGGGGTCAGGATACCCCAGGCCAAATCCCTGCATCAGCCGGCGCGTCGGAAAATCGGCCCCGTTCGAGGTGAAGACGGCAAAATCGGCGCCTTCCGGCAGTGCCTCTCTGCGATAACGGGCCTCGCTATCCGCGAGCAGCGACAGCGCGCGGCGTGCGATCGCCTCGGCCGGGTCGAGCCAGTCGACCGGCCAAGGTGCTGTCTTGCGCATGCGGTTGGCCAAAAAAGGATAATGGGTGCAGGCAAGCACGACGATGTCGGTGCGCAACCCGTCATGCTCGACGAAGCACGGCGCGATCTCGGCGCGCACGGCATCCTCGTCGACAAAACCGTCGCGCATATAGGCTTCGGCCAATCCGGCCAGCCTGTCGCTGCCGACCAGGCGGACATGGCATTTCTGCGCCCATTTGCTGATCAGGTCGCGCGTGTACTGGCGCTTGACGGTGCCGGGCGTAGCCAGCACCGAAACCAGGCCGGAGCGCGTGCGTTCCGCCGCCGGCTTGATGGCCGGCACGGTGCCGACGAAAGGGTGGCCGGGAAATCTCTCGCGCAACGCTTCGATGACCAGCGTCGAGGCAGTGTTGCAGGCGATGACCGAAATGGCCGGCGTGAACCGGTCGAGCAGCCTGGCGAACAACTCCAGGATATGTGTTCTCAGCGCCGGTTCCTCCCAGGCGCCGAAGGGGAACGCCGCGTCGTCGGCGACATAGATGAAGCGGCGGTCAGGCATCAGGACGCGCGCCTCACGCAGCACGGTGAGGCCGCCAATGCCGGAATCGAACATCAGGATCGGACGGGCGCTCGATGGACTGGTCATTGTCATTGAGTCACTAAGGGCTGGGAATCACAAACGAGATCACGAGAGAAGGCTCGGCCCATGCTTTTTGCTTCGGCCAATGATGCTTTATCCCGGCCGCTTCTATCTGGAACCATCATGGCCTTGATGCGGCGAGACGGTCACACAAGGCCCCGCTTGCCGAAGCCGCCGGGCCGCGGCCGGCCGTTTGCCAGAGATGCAGGTTGAGATGCAGGGTGGTTCGACGGCACCTGTGCGGCCCGCATGGCGTAGGCCGGAGCCTGGGCCGTCATGCCGGCGGCTGACTCTGAATGGGGCGCCCCGCGGCCGCGCAGCGGCCCGGGCGGGTCGAAATCGTCGAAGCTCAGGGATGACGCCATATCCGCAGAGCCGCCGCCCGCCGGCTTGGCCGCCAAGATGACCGCCCACAGTCCGACAAGAGCGAGTCCCAGCATGTTAAGGCCGGAATGCGACTCGTCGCCGTCGAATTTTACGACAAGAACAGTGCCGGCCTGCAGAATGGCAAACAGGGTCGAGAACACGATATACGACCAAAGGATCCAACCCGACCCTTGCGCGTCGCGGCTTCGACGCCAAGCGAAATTCGCGCGGAACAGAACGATCACCAGCGAGGCGACGAGAACGGCCGCGGCCAGCCCTTCCCTGGAAGGTCCGGGCTTCGAATTCGCCAAACCCTCGATGCCGATGGTCAGCACGACGCATAGCACAAAGGTCACGATTTCCGCAACCAGCAAGGCAGCGGAATAGAAGAAAAAGCGAGGACGACCGATATCCGAGCTAAACATCCGAGGATCCATCGTTTTCCCGACAATGGATCACATCAAATAACATTCGGTTACTGGTGAGATATGGATAACTCGAAGGCTAGTCTTTGTCCTTCGCCTTGCCGGCGCGTGCCGCGGCTGCCGGGAGCCGCCTTGGATCGTCGCCGGGCGATCCGTCGCCGCGCGGCATGGCCGGCGAGAACCTGTCCAGCGATGATATTATACCACGCAGCACTTTGAGCTCCGGCTCGGCAAAGCCTGCGCGGGTCAGCACTGCGCGCAAATTGTCGACCATCTTCGGCTTCTTCGGTGCCGGGCGGAAATAGCCGCGCGCCTCGAGTGCACCTTCCAGATACGCAAACAGGCCGTGCAATTCTTCCTTGGTAGCCGGCGGCATTTCGGGGCCGGAGAAGTTGGTCCTGGTCTCGTCTTCCAGGCCGGACTTCATCCATTCATAGGACATCAGCAGGGCCGCCTGGGCGATGTTGAGCGAGGAGAAGGCTGGATCGACGGGGAAGGTGACGAGCTCGTCGGCAAGGCCGACCTCGTCATTATAGAGGCCGAAGCGCTCGCGGCCGAACAGGATGCCGGTGCGCTGGCCGGCCCGCTGCCGCGCGCGCAGCGCCCTGCCCGCCTCGACCGGCCCGCGCACCGGCTTGAAATTGTCGCGCGCGCGCGCCGTGGTGGCGAAGACGAAGTTCAAATCGGCAACCGCCGAGGCCAGGTCGTCGAACACCTTGACGGCGTCGATGACGTGGTCGGCGCGGCTTGCGGCGGCACGCGCCTTCTCGCTCGGCCAGCCGTCGCGCGGGTTGACGAGGCGCAGCTCGGCAAGGCCGAAATTGGCCATGGCGCGCGCAACCATGCCGATATTCTCGCCGAGCTGCGGCTCGACCAGGATGATCGCCGGTCCGGACGCAGCAGTTCCGGAGGCACGAGGGTTGTCGGGATCCTGGGTGGCGGTCATGGCTGTCAATGAACTGCTGTTTGCGGCATTTCGCAGTCCCCTGCCACATTTGGCGGCGAAAATGAAGCTTTCGCAAAGAATGCCGGCACTACGGCGCGGTTCACCGTTTGCGCGGCCAAAAAGCCTTTGATATACGGGCCGCATCCCAGGGCCGGCAGCCGTGCGGGCAAGGCCGTTCCGTTCCCCAAAAGCGAGGCATTCTTTCCATGGCGAAGATCAAGGTGGCGAACCCGGTCGTCGAACTCGACGGCGACGAGATGACCCGCATCATCTGGCAGTTCATCAAGGACAAGCTGATCCATCCTTATCTCGACCTCAAGCTCGATTACTACGACCTCGGCATCGAGCACCGCGACGCCACCAACGACCAGGTGACCATCGATTCGGCCAATGCCATCAAGAAATACGGCGTCGGCGTGAAATGCGCGACGATTACGCCCGACGAGCAGCGCGTCGAGGAATTCAAGCTGAAGAAGATGTGGAAGTCGCCGAACGGCACCATCCGCAACATCCTCGGTGGCACCATCTTTCGCGAGCCGATCATCATGAAGAACGTGCCGCGGCTGGTGCCCGGCTGGACCAAACCGATCATCGTCGGCCGCCACGCCTTCGGCGACCAGTACCGCGCCACCGACTTCCGCTTTCCCGGCAAGGGCAAGCTGACGATCAAGTTCGTCGGCGAGGACGGTCAGGTGATCGAGCACGACGTCTTCGACGCACCCGGCGCCGGCGTCGCCATGGCCATGTACAATCTCGACGAGTCGATCCGTGAATTCGCCCGCGCCTCGCTGAATTACGGCCTGCTGCGCAACTATCCGGTCTATCTGTCGACCAAGAACACCATCCTCAAGGCCTATGACGGCCGCTTCAAGGACATCTTCCAGGAGGTCTACGAGGCGGAGTTCGAAGCCGAATTCAAGGCGAAGAAGCTCTGGTACGAGCACCGGCTGATCGACGACATGGTGGCCTCCAGCCTGAAATGGTCGGGCGGCTATGTCTGGGCCTGCAAGAACTATGACGGCGACGTTCAGTCCGATACGGTGGCGCAAGGCTTCGGCTCGCTCGGCCTGATGACTTCGGTGCTGATGACGCCGGACGGCAAGACCGTCGAGGCGGAGGCCGCGCACGGCACCGTCACCCGCCACTATCGCCAGCACCAGAAGGGCGAGGAGACCTCGACCAATTCGATCGCCTCGATCTTTGCCTGGACGCGCGGCCTCGCGCACCGCGCCAAGCTCGACGACAACGCCGAACTGAAGCGCTTTGCCGAGACGCTGGAAAAGGTCTGCATCCAGACGGTCGAGTCCGGCTTCATGACCAAGGATCTGTCGCTGCTGATCGGCCCCGACCAGCCATGGCTTTCGACCACCGGCTTCCTCGACAAGATCGACGAGAATTTGCAGAAGGCGATGGCCTGAGCTCCTCCGACATGGGCAAGCCCGTCGTCTACGGCGCGGATTACAGCGTCTATGTGCGCATCGTCCGGCTGGTGCTGGAGGAAAAGGGCGTCGGCTACGAGCTGGTGCCCGTCGATGTCTTTGCCGCGGACGGCATTCCCGGCTGGTATTTCGAGCACCAGCCGTTCGGCCGCATCCCAGCCTTCGAGCATGACGGCTTTCGCCTCTACGAGACCGGCGCCATTGCTCGTTATGTCGATGAAGCCTTTGACGGCCCGCCGCTGCAACCGGGCGAAGCCCGGCCTCGAGCCCGCATGAACCAGATCGCCGGTATGCTCGACGCCTACGCCTACAGGGCGATCGTCTGGGATGTCGCCGTCGAGCGGCTGGAGAAAACATCCCCCAATGAGGTCGTGATCGCCAACGGGTTGCGGCAGGCGAGAACCGCGCTGCAGGCGCTCTCTTCGCTGAAAGCCGAAGGGCCATGGCTATTGGGGACGGACCTGACGCTGGCAGACCTGCATGCGGCTCCAATCATCGGCTATTTCATCAAGGTCGCCGAGGGACGAAGCCTGCTGGCGGAGTTTCCGGACATCCAAGATTGGTATGCGCGCATCGCGGCGCGCGCGAGTTTTGCGAAGACCGAAAAGGCTGAATGACCCGTTGCGAGGCACGCAACGTGGCAGGACTTGGGTTCCTCGCCCCGCTCGCGGGGAGAGGTGGCTCGGCGAAGCCGAGACGGAGAGGAGAAATCGGCACCCCTCCTCGAACGTCTTTTGGTTGCGCAGGGCCCCCTCTCCGGCCGCTTCGCGGCCACCTCTCCCCCACTTCGTGGGGGCGACGAACCCGAGCCAGGCCGCTCATTCGGGAAGGTAGATTTCCGCCTTCATGAAGGTCTTCGCACGACCTGTGATCAGCACACGATCTCCGGCCAGCTCGCATAGCAAGTGCCCGCCGCGTTGCGAGCATTGGAATGCCGACAGATGCGCCTTGCCGAGCTTTTCAGCCCAGTACGGCACCAATGTCGCATGAATGGAGCCAGTCACCGGGTCCTCGGGAATGCCAGCTCCGGGCACGAAATAACGCGAAACGAAATCATGGGCCTGCCCAGGCGCCGTAATGACCAGGCCGAGAGGATGAAAACCTCCGATCCTGAGCAGATCGGGAACGAAAGATCGTATGGATGTCTCGTCGGCTAGCTCGACAAACAGGTTCTCGAAATTGCGGAAGCCCGCAACCGGCTGCAGAGGAAATATCTGTTGCAGCGCCGGCAGCAACTCATCCCCGACGGGCTGCGGCGGAAAACACGGTAGATCGAGCTGATAGGCTCCTTCCCGCCGGGAAACCCGCAACTCG
The DNA here is from genome assembly GCF_040320985.1 of Mesorhizobium sp. M0571. Classification (NCBI taxonomy): domain Bacteria; kingdom Pseudomonadati; phylum Pseudomonadota; class Alphaproteobacteria; order Hyphomicrobiales; family Phyllobacteriaceae; genus Mesorhizobium; species Mesorhizobium sp. M0571. The sequence continues at coordinate 60,923 of NZ_JAMYQT010000016.1, read as the reverse complement.
CCTACGCGGGTGGCGAAGGCAATTTCGCCCTCAACATTGTGTTCCGCAGCCAGCACGTGGGCGGCCGCAATAGTGGCATGGCCACAGAAGTCGACTTCATGCACCGGCGCGAACCAGCGCAAATCCCAACCTTTGCCATTCGGCTGCACAAACGCGGTTTCGGCCAGATTGTTCTCGTTGGCGATGGCCTGCATTACATCGTCCGACAGCCAGTTCTCCAGAACGAGAACGGCAGCAGGGTTGCCCTGGAAGGCCCGTTCGGCAAAGGCGTCGACCTGATACATCGTCAGCGTCGGCATATCAGGCCCTCAAAGATATCCGCTGGGCGGCGCGCCGTTTCGGCCGCCCCGGTGCAGGTTCACGCCGCTTCGTTGATCGCCGCTTTCACCGCAGCGATCGCATCGCCGGCCTTGGAGGCGTCGGGACCGCCTGCCTGGGCCATGTCGGGGCGGCCGCCGCCGCCCTGCCCGCCCAAGGCCGCGGACGCGACGCGCACCAGATCGACGGCGCTGAAGCGGCCGGTCAGATCATCGGTGACGGCGACGACGACGCTTGCCTTGTTGTCCTCGCCGGCGCCGACGAAGACGACGACACCGGAGACGAGCGACTTCTTGCCGGCATCCGCCAGCGGCTTCAGATCCTTCGGCGCGACGCCGGAGACCGCCTTACCGAGGAAGCCGACACCGGCGACGGTCTCGTTCTCAGCAGGCGCGCCGGCCGCGGCGCCGCCCAGCGCCAGCTTCTTGCGCGCTTCGGTCAGTTCCTTTTCGAGCTTCTTGCGCTCGTCGAGCAGCGCCTCGACGCGGGCCGGCACGTCGGCCGGCGAAATCTTCAGCGCGGCGGCGGCCGCCTTCAGCCGCTTGTCCTGTTCGTCGAGATGCTTTCTGGCCGCTTCGCCGGTCAACGCCTCGATGCGGCGCACGCCGGCGGCGACCGCGCCGTCCGAGACGATGCGCACCAGACCGATATCGCCGGTCGCCCTGACATGGGTGCCGCCGCAGAGCTCGACCGAATAGGGCCGGTTGGCCTTGGCGCCATGCAGGCCCGTGCCCATCGAAACGACGCGCACTTCATCGCCATACTTCTCGCCAAACAGTGCCATGGCGCCTTCGGCAATGGCGTCGTCGACAGACATCAGGCGCGTGGTTACAGGGCTGTTCTGAACGACGATCTCGTTCGCCATGCGCTCGACCTCTTCGAGCTCGTCAGGTAAGATTGGCTTGTTATGTGAAATGTCAAAGCGGAGGCGCTCGGGCGCGACCAGTGAGCCCTTCTGCGCCACATGGGTACCCAGCACCTCGCGCAGCGCTTCATGGATCAGATGCGTCGCGGAATGGTTTGCGCGCAGCCTGGAGCGGCGCGCGTGGTCCACCTTCAGCTCGACGGTTGCGCCCGTCTTGACCGTGCCGCTGACCACCTTGCCGACATGGACGAAAAGCCCATCGGCCTTTTTCTGGGTGTCGGAGATCTCGATCGAGAACCCTTCGCCTGAAATGACGCCGGTATCGCCCATCTGTCCACCGGACTCGCCATAGAACGGCGTCTGGTTGACAACCACAGCAACAGCGTCGCCCTTGCCGGCGCTATCGACGGTCTTGCCGTCCCTGACCAGCTCCTGGATGAGGCCTTCCGCCTGCTCGGTCTCGTAGCCCAGGAATTCGGTGGCGCCGGTCTTCTCACGCACCGCGAACCACACCGTCTCGGTCGCTGCCTCGCCGGAACCAGCCCAGCTTTTGCGCGCCTCCGCCTTCTGCCGCTCCATCGCATCCGTGAAGCCGGCAAGATTGACCGAGATGTTGCGCTGGCGCAGCGCGTCCTGCGTCAGGTCGAGCGGAAAGCCATAGGTGTCGTAGAGCTTGAAGGCTGTCTCGCCATCCAGCATGTCGCCGGCGGCCAGCTTTTCCGTCGCCTCCGAAAGCAAGCCCAAGCCGCGCACCAGCGTTTTGCGGAAACGGGTTTCCTCAAGCTTCAGCGTCTCGGTAATCATCTGTTCGCCGCGCACCAGTTCGGGATAGGCTTGGCCCATCTCGCGCACCAGCGCCGGCACCAGGCGCCACATCAGGGGATCGCGGGCGCCGAGCAACTGCGCATGGCGCATGGCGCGGCGCATGATACGACGAAGCACATAGCCGCGGCCTTCATTGGACGGCAGCACGCCATCGGCCACCAGGAAGCAGGACGAACGCAGGTGGTCGGCTATGACGCGGAACGATCCTACAGTGTCCGCATCCGGATCGCGGCCAAGCGTGGACGACGCAGCGTCGATCAGGTGGCGGAACAGGTCGGTTTCGAAGACGCTTTCAACCCCTTGCAGGATGGAGGCCATGCGCTCCAAGCCCATGCCTGTGTCGATCGACGGACGTGGCAGGTCGATGCGCTCGTCTTTCGTCACCTGTTCATACTGCATGAACACCAGGTTCCAGAATTCAAGGAAACGGTCGCCATCCTCCTCAGGGCTGCCGGGAGGGCCACCCCAGATATGCTCGCCACGGTCGATGAATATCTCCGAGCACGGCCCGCAAGGTCCGGTGTCGCCCATTGCCCAGAAGTTGTCAGAGGTCGGGATGCGGATAATGCGATCGTCGGAAAAGCCGGCGATCTTCTTCCAGTAGGCGGCGGCCTCGTCGTCGGTGTGATAGACGGTGACCAGCAGCTTGTCCTTCTTCAGCCCGAATTCCCTGGTGATCAGGTTCCAGGCAAGCTCTATGGCGCGCTCCTTGAAATAGTCGCCGAAGGAGAAATTGCCGAGCATCTCGAAGAAGGTCAGGTGGCGCGCAGTGTAGCCGACATTGTCAAGGTCGTTGTGCTTGCCCCCGGCGCGAACACTCTTCTGGGCGGTCGTGGCACGCGAATAGGGCCGCTTCTCCAGACCGGTGAAAACGTTCTTGAACTGCACCATGCCGGCGTTGGTGAACATCAGCGTCGGGTCGTTGCGCGGCACCAGCGGGCTCGACGCGACGACCTCGTGACCTTCCTTGCGAAAATAGTCGAGAAATGCCGACCGGATCTCGTTGACGCCACTCATGAATACTGCCTTTTCGAGAGAACCGCCGGCCATCGGCGGAAAATAGACATGGCCTTTTAGCGGTCGCACCGCAGCCTGTCCAGAAACACGAAACGGGCTCAAATCACGGCCTTCACCGGCACTTTGAAATGGCTTCTGCCCCGCCATAAAACGCAAACCGCCGGCACGGGGCCGGCGGTTCGAAACGCATCGATTAAGCAAACTCAGATCAAAACATCAACCGAAACCTGGCTGAAGCTCCGCGGGGCGTCGCTCGCCAAGCCTACATCGCGCCGGCGTCGTCCTCGAAACCGTCGTCGCTGCTTTCGGAGCCGCCGTTCTCAAGGAATTTCTCGGCGATCAGCCCGGCATTCTGCCGCAGCGCCAGCTCGATCTCGCGCGCCGTGTCGGGATTGTCGCGCAGGAACAGTTTTGCGTTTTCGCGGCCCTGGCCGAGACGCTGGGAATTGTAGGAGAACCAGGCGCCCGACTTTTCGACCACGCCGGCCTTGACGCCGAGGTCGACCAGCTCGCCGGTCTTGGACACGCCCTCGCCATACATGATGTCGAACTCGACCACCTTAAAGGGCGGCGCCAGCTTGTTCTTGACGACCTTGACGCGGGTCTGGTTGCCGACGACCTCGTCGCGATCCTTGACCGAGCCGATGCGGCGAATGTCGAGGCGGACCGAGGCATAGAATTTCAGCGCGTTGCCGCCGGTCGTCGTCTCGGGCGAACCGAACATGACGCCGATCTTCATGCGGATCTGGTTGATGAAGATGACCATGGTGTTGGAGCGCGAGATCGAGGCGGTGAGCTTGCGCAGTGCCTGACTCATCAGGCGGGCCTGCAGGCCGGGCAGCGAATCGCCCATCTCGCCTTCGATTTCGGCGCGCGGCGTCAGCGCCGCCACCGAATCGACGACCAGCACGTCGATGGCGCCGGAGCGCACCAGCGTGTCGCAGATCTCAAGCGCCTGCTCACCGGTATCGGGCTGCGAGATCAACAGGTTTTCGAGATCGACGCCGAGCTTGCGGGCATAGACCGGGTCGAGCGCGTGCTCGGCATCGACGAAGGCGCAGATGCCGCCCTTCTTCTGGGCTTCGGCCACCGTGTGCAGCGCCAGCGTCGTCTTGCCCGAGCTTTCCGGCCCGTAGATCTCGACGATGCGGCCGCGCGGCAGGCCGCCGACGCCAAGCGCGATGTCGAGGCCAAGCGAGCCGGTCGGCACCGTTTCGATCTCGACGACCTGCTCGTTTGCGCCGAGCCGCATGATCGAGCCCTTGCCGAAGGCACGCTCGATTTGCGACAGCGCCGCATCCAGAGCCTTTGATTTGTCCACCGCTTTGTCCTCTACAAGCCGCAAAGTATTCTGAGCCATGATACATCACCCCGTGGTCGTCAATGAAGGCCGGACAATCCCGTAATCCTTGTTAGAATGTACCTTATTTGTTCTCGTTTGTCAACGGACGGCAAGCACCTGAAAAACAAACGATATCGCGATTTGTTCTATTTTTGTTTCGCGCTTTCGGCGGGAGACATACCCTGCATCCTATGCGGGGCCGTTACTGCCATGTTGCGAATCGCGCCTGTGATTGCGGGCTTCCGCAGGGCAACCTAGTCTCCTCCCGGGCAACAGCAAAGGTCATTTTGCCGGCATGATGAAATCCTCGACGATCCTGGCCGTGGGCGGCGCCTATATCGAGCGGCGCGGCCGGCTTGTCGGCGCCTTCGTGCCGGCCGCATCGAACCCCGGCACGATGCGCGAGCATGTCGGCGGCGCCGTCTTCAACGCCTTGCGCTGTGCGGTGCGGCGCGGCGTCTCGGCCTCGCTGCTTTCGGTGCGCGGCGGCGATGCCCAAGGCGACACGGTTTTACGCGCCATCACCGAGGCCGGCATTGCCGATCTGTCGGCGGTGTTCCTCGATCGCGCGACGCCGAGCCATACGGCGTTGGTCGATAGCGACGGTGGGCTGATCGCCGGCCTTGCCGACATGGTGCTCTACGAACTGGCGCTTCCCAAGCAGATCCGCCGCGCCAAGGTGCGTGAGGCGATCGGCACCGCCGACGCGGTGCTGTGCGACGCCAACCTGCCGTCGACCGCGTTGGAGCGGCTGGCGGCGCTCGCTGCCGGCAAGCCGGTCTTTGCGCTTGCGGTCTCGTCCAGCAGAGCGGCGCGGCTGACGCCGGTGCTTGACCTTCTGGCGCTGACCTTCATGAACCGGCAAGAGGCCGGCGTGCTCGCCGGCGTGGACATAGATGCCGACGGGCGCGGCATCGTCGACGGGCTGAGACATGCAGGCTTGAAAGGCGGCGTGGTGACCGCCGGCGGCGGACCGGTGCTCGGTTTCGACGAAGCCGGCGCTTTTTCGATCTCGCCGCCGCTGCCACAAAAGCGGGCCGACGTGACCGGCGCCGGCGACGTGCTGGCGGGCGCGACGATCGCCGCCCTGCTGCGCGGCTTGACGCTGCGCGCGGCGCTGCGTGAAGGCGTCGCCGCGGCGATGCTCGCCGTCGTCGAGAGCGCCGATACGGCTGCGGCGTTCAGCGGCACCGGCTTTGCCGAGGCACTGGCGCTGGTGCCCGAGGCGCGCGAACTGGCGTGAAGTGCGCCCTGGATTGCCGGCGGCAGCTAGCGGACCGGCGCAGCCTACTTGCCGGCGCGCCGTCCCGCCTCATAGGCCCGGCGCGCCCAGATCGCCATCTCATCGGGATCGTCGAAAGCGCTTTCTGGAACGCTCCAATAGGGCATCGATACGAGCTTGCCATGGCGCGAGCCGGTATAGGTCCATTGCCGGCAACCGGCCGCTTCGAAATCCGGGGCGCTTTCGGCGTCGGCCTTCAGCATCAATTCGCCGCGGATGACGATGGCGACGATGACGCCGTCGAAGTAGATGCCTTTACCGCCGAACAGCTTGCGGATGCTGACCGGCCCGAGGCCTTCGAAAAGCTCTTCTATGCGCTCGTTGTCCATGCGGCGATCATGTCATCGGGATTTCCCCTTGTCATCGCCGCAACCGGCACCATCCTGACAAGTTCAGAATCAATTTCGTCGGAGTTTTTCATGCCGCTTCTGCTCAAGGGATCCTGCCGGTGCAATGCCGTGCGTTTCGAGGTGGAGAGCCACACGCCGGTGCCGTTCATGCTGTGCTACTGCTCGATCTGCCGCAAGCAGCAGGGCGGCGGCGGTTTTGCCATCAATCTCGGCGCCGATTACGAGACGCTGAAAATCGAGGGCAAGCGCCATCTCGGCGTCTACCGGGCTGAGATCGAGGACGACGAGCACCCGCAACGCGAGATCTCGTCAGGCCAGCGGAATTTCTGCAGGAAATGCGGGGCAGCACTCTGGCTCTACGACCCGACCTGGCCGGAGCTGGTGCACCCCTTCGCCTCGGCGATCGACACAGACCTGCCAAAGCCGCCGGAGAAGGTTCATCTGATGCTGAAATACAAGGCGAACTGGGTCGAGCCCGATATCGGCAAGGGCGACAAGGTCTTCGACGTCTATCCCGAGGAATCAATCGCCGACTGGCACAAGAGGACGGGGATGTGGGTGGATTAGGGTTCTTCGGCAGTCCCCCTCATCCGGCCCTTGGGCCACCTTCTCCCCGGAGGGGAGAAGAGACTGGCTCGACCGACCTCTTCTCCCCTCCGGGGAGAAGGTGGCCGCGAAGCGGCCGGATGAGGGGGTCTCGCGAAAGCCTACTTAAAGAAAAGAAAATTCTCAGGCTGAAGCGCGCGCCTCGGCCAGTGCCTTCAAATCAGCCGGCTTCAATTCGACCGATTCACCGCAGCCGCAGGCCGAGCTCTGGTTCGGGTTGCGGAAGGTGAAGCCGGTGCGCAGTGTCGTCTGCTCGAAATCCATCTCGGTGCCGAACAGGAAAAGTGCCGCCTCCGGCGCGACATAGACATGCGCGCCGTCGCGCTCGATATGGTCGTCCTTGGTGTTGGGCTCGGTCACCAGATCGACCGTATATTCCATACCAGCACAGCCGCCCTTCTTGATGCCCAGGCGAATGCCATGTGCATTCTCACGGGTCGCGACGATCTCGCGAACCCGGTCGGCGGCCTTTTCGGTCATGGTGATGACGGCGAAGCGTCCCATCTTTTTCTTTCTCCATTCCTTGCAGGTTCAAGGCCTGCCGAATGATTCTCACCTAAAATGGTGAAGTTTCCTGCCCGGCGCAAGTCCGCCGATCTTTGTCCGGTCGGATGCTAATACCACCCAACCGCCACCTGCGCCTCTTCCGACATGCGGTCCGGCGACCAGGGTGGGTCGAAGGTCATGTTGACCTCGACGCCGGAGACGCCTTCGACGGCGCCGACGGCGTTTTCCACCCAGCCAGGCATTTCGCCAGCCACCGGGCAGCCCGGCGCGGTCAGCGTCATGTCGATCTTGACCGAGCGGTCGTCCTCGATGTCGATCTTGTAGACGAGGCCGAGCTCGTAGATGTCGGCCGGGATTTCCGGGTCATAGACCGTTTTCAGCGCCGAGACGATGTCGTCGGTCAGCCGCGCCAATTCGTCGGCGGGGATTGTCGATCCGGAAACCGCCGCATTGGTCGTCGCTTCCGAATTTGTCTCGGCGGTGTGGCTGGCATCGTCCATGATCGTCACCCGAAGAACTTTCGCGCTTTTTCCAGCGCATCGGCCAAAGCATCGACTTCGGCCCTGGTATTATACATGCCGAACGATGCCCTGCATGTGGATGTTACGCCGAAGCGTTTCAACAGCGGCTGGGCGCAATGGGTGCCGGCGCGGACCGCCACTCCCTGCCGGTCGATGACCATCGACACGTCATGGGCATGGATGCCCTGCAGCTCGAAGGAAATGATAGCGCCCTTGCCGGGGGCATCGCCGAAGATGCGCAGCGAGTTGATGGCGCGCAGCCGCTGATGCGCATAGTCCTTCAAATCGGCCTCGTGCGCGGCGATGCGCTCGCGGCCGATCTTTTCCATATATTCCAGCGCTGCACCAAGCCCGATCGCCTGCACGATCGGCGGCGTGCCGGCCTCGAAGCGGTGTGGCGGATCGTTGTAGGTGACGATGTCTTGCGTCACCTCCTCGATCATCTCGCCGCCACCCATGAACGGGCGCATGCGCTCCAGAATGTCCTTCTTGCCGTAGAGCACGCCGATGCCCGATGGGCCATAGACCTTGTGGCCGGTGAAGACGAAGAAATCGCAGTCGAGATCCTGCACGTCGATCGGCATATGCACGGCGCTCTGGCTGCCGTCGACCAGCACCGGTATGCCGCGCGCATGGGCGATGCGCACGATCTCCTTGATTGGAGTCACCGTGCCGAGTGCATTCGACATGTGGGTGATGGCGACGAGCTTGGTGCGGTCGGTCAGCCGCTTCTCGAACTCCTCGATGTGGAAGACGCCGAGATCGTCGACCGGCACCCAGACCAGCTTGGCGCCCTGCCGCTCGCGGATGAAATGCCAGGGCACGATGTTGGAATGATGCTCCATGATCGACAGGACGATTTCATCGCCCTCGCCGATGTTCGGCATGCCGAAACCGTAGGCGACGGTGTTGATCGCCGCCGTGGTGTTCGAGGTGAAGACGATGTTGTCGGTATCAGGCGCGTTGAGGAAACGGCGCACCGTCTCGCGCGCCTTTTCATACGCGTCGGTTGCCGCATTCGACAGGAAATGCAGGCCACGGTGGACATTGGCGTATTCCTGGGAATAGGCGTGCTGAATGGCGTCGAGCACCGCCTGCGGCTTCTGCGCCGAGGCGCCATTGTCGAGATAAACGAGAGGTTTGCCGTAGACTTGCCGCGACAGGATCGGGAAGTCGCGGCGGATCGCCTCGACGTCATAGGGGATGTTTTCGACTTTCTGGTCCACAGCAATCAACCTTCCAATGTGGCTCCCCCTCACCCGACCTCCGCTTCGCTACGGCCACCCTCTCCCCGCTGGGGAGAGGAGATCGCCAGCGTCGCCGCCTGTCTCTTCTCCCCTTGGGAAGAAGGTGGCCGCGAAGCGGCCGGATGAGGGGGCCTCGCCCTATGCCGCTCTACCCGTGCGCCACGAACCAGTTGTCGAGCCTCGCCTCCAGCGCCTCGACGATGGCTTCGTCGTCCAGTTCCTCGATCACTTCGGCGACGAAGGCCTTGACCAGCAGGCCACGCGCCGTCTTCTCGTCGATGCCGCGCGCCATCAGGTAGAACAGATGGCTGTGGTCGATCTCGGTGACGGTCGCGCCATGGCCGCAGACGACGTCGTCGGCAAAGATTTCCAGCTCGGGCTTGGTCGAGAACTCGCCGTCATCCGACAGAAGCAGCGTATTGCAGGCCATCTTGGCGTTGGTCTTCTGCGCATATTGATGGACGTTGATGCGGCCCTGGAAGGCGCCGCGCGCCTTGCCGGTCACTACGTTGCGGATCACTTCCGTCGAGGCGGTGTGCGGTACGGCGTGGTCGAGCACCATGGTGACGTCGGTATGGGTGTCGCCGGCCAACAGGTTGATGCCGCGCAAGGTGAATTCGGCGCCTTCGCCGGTCGTCTTCACAACGACTTCCTGGCGCACAAGCTTGCCGCCGGCATTCATGACGAACAGCGTCAGCTTCGAATTCTTGCCGAGATGCGCCTTGAACTGGGCAAGGTGCGTTGCCGTATCCGGCTGCTCCTGCACGATCAGCCAGGTCACTTCGGCGCCCTCGTCAAGCAGAAGCTGGCTGACCGAACTGACCAGCGCCGCCCCCTCGCCAGCCTGGCGCTCGACGATAACAGCCTTGGCGCCGGTGCCGACGCGGACGTCCAGGCGCACATGCGTCTGTCCACCGGCCTGCAAATTCTGCAATTCGAGCGGCTTATCCAGTTGGGCACCGTCGGCGATGTCGACGAAATAGCCGTCGGCAACAAAGGCGGTGTTGAGCGCGCCGATGGCGTCGTCGCTGCCATAAGAATCGAGCCCAGGTGCTGCGCTGCCGTCGGTCAGCTTTTCCGACAGGCGCTGCACGGCAACGCCATCGATGCTAGCGAGCTTCGCGCTCGAAACGCCGTTCAGCACCGGCAAAACGCTGGAGCCTTCGACGATCGGCGCAATGGCTTTCGCGACCGCTGCCGGATCGAAGTCCGGCACCGAAGTCAGCAGACGACGCAGGTCCGTATAATGCCAGGATTCGATGCGCCGCGTCGGCAGGCCGCTCTTGATCGCCTCGATGGCGTCGTCGCGCTTCAGCATCACCGCGCCGTCGCCCGGCAGCAGCGACAGCCGCTCGCCGAAGGCGTCGATCAGCGCCGTTTCGGCTAATGTTCGCTGGGGTGTCGTGTGCATATTCATCAGTTTCGTCCTGCCTTCCGGCATCTCACGCGGCTTGCCCGATCACGCCGGCATAGCCATTGGCCTCGAGATCGAGCGCCAGCGACTTGTCGCCCGACTTGATCACCTGGCCCCTGTAGAGCACGTGCACGGTATCAGGCACGATGTATTGGAGCAGGCGCTGGTAGTGGGTGATGACGACGATGGCGCGGTCCGGCGAGCGCAGCGTGTTGACGCCGTCCGCGACGATCTTCAGCGCATCAATATCGAGACCGGAATCCGTCTCGTCGAGCACGCAGAGCTTTGGCTCCAGCAGCTTCATCTGCAGAATCTCGGCGCGCTTTTTCTCGCCGCCGGAAAAGCCGACATTGAGCGGCCGCTTCAGCATCGCCATGTCCATGTTGAGCGAGGCGGCCGCCTCCTTCACGCGCTTGAGGAATTCCGGGATTTTCAGCGGTTCCTGGCCGCGCGCCTTGCGCTGCTCGTTCATCGCAACTTTCAGGAATTCCATCGTCGCCACGCCCGGTATCTCCATCGGATACTGGAAGGCGAGAAAGATGCCGGCGGTAGCGCGCTCGGCCGGATCCATGTCGAGGATCGACTGGCCGTTATAGAGGATGTCGCCCTCGGTGACCTCATAGTCCTCGCGCCCGGCGAGGATGTAGGACAGCGTCGATTTCCCCGAGCCGTTCGGGCCCATGATGGCGGCGACCTCGCCGGCCCTGACCGTCAGGTTCAGGCCGCGGATGATCTCGGTGCCGTCATCGACGATGCGGGCATGCAGGTTTCTGATTTCAAGCATTCTTCTTTTTCCTGAAAATTCTATTCCGGTCAGCCGACCGAGCCCTCAAGCGATATCCCGATCAGCTTCTGCGCCTCGACCGCGAACTCCATCGGCAGCTGCTGGATGACGTCCTTGACGAAGCCGTTGACGATCAGCGCGATCGCCTCTTCCTCGGGGATGCCGCGCTGCATGACGTAGAATTTCTGGTCCTCGGAAATCTTCGACGTCGTCGCTTCGTGCTCGAACTGGGCCGTCGAATTCTTGGCTTCCATGTAGGGCACGGTGTGTGCGCCGCACTGGTCGCCGATCAGCAGCGAGTCGCAATTGGTGAAGTTGCGGGCGTTGGTCGCCTTGCGGTGCGCCGAAACTTGGCCGCGATAGGTGTTCTGCGAAAAGCCGGCGGCAATGCCCTTGGAGATGATGCGGCTCGACGTGTTCTTGCCGAGATGGATCATCTTGGTGCCGCTGTCGACCTGCTGATAACCGTTCGACACCGCGATCGAATAGAACTCGCCGCTGGAATCGTCGCCGCGCAGGATGCAGCTCGGATATTTCCAGGTGATGGCCGAGCCGGTCTCGACCTGCGTCCACGAAATCTTCGAGCGATGGCCGCGGCAGTCGCCGCGCTTGGTGACGAAATTGTAGATGCCGCCCTTGCCTTCGGCGTCGCCGGGATACCAGTTCTGCACCGTCGAATATTTGATCTCGGCATCGTCGAGCGCGACCAGCTCGACCACCGCGGCGTGAAGCTGGTTCTCGTCGCGCTGCGGCGCCGTACAACCTTCGAGATAGGAGACGTAAGCACCCTCCTCGGCGATGATCAGCGTGCGCTCGAACTGGCCGGTGTTCTTCTCGTTCATGCGGAAATAGGTCGACAGTTCCATCGGGCAGCGCACGCCCTTGGGCACGAAGACGAAGGAGCCGTCGGTGAACACGGCCGAATTCAGCGTCGCGTAGAAATTGTCGGAGGTCGGCACGACCGAGCCGAGATATTTCTTCACCAGCTCCGGATGCTCGCGGATCGCTTCCGAGATCGAGCAAAAGATGACGCCGGCCTGCGCCAGCTCCTTCTTGAAGGTGGTGACGACGGAGACGGAATCGAACACCGCATCGACGGCGACGCGGCCTGACTTGTAGACGTTGTCGCTGGCTTCCTCGAGCTCCGACGCATCGGTCTTCTGCACGCCGGCAAGGATTTCCTGTTCCCTGAGCGGAATGCCGAGCTTCTCGTAGACCTTCAGCAGTTCGGGATCGACCTCGCTGAGCGAAGTCGGCCCCGGCGTGCTCTTGGGCGCGGCGTAATAGTAGAGATCCTGGAAATCGATTTTGGGATAATGGACGCGCGCCCATTTCGGCTCATCCAGCGTCAGCCAGCGGCGATAGGCTTCCAGGCGCCATTCCAGCATCCAGGACGGCTCGTCCTTCTTCGCCGAAATGAAGCGGATAATGTCTTCGCTCAGGCCCTTGGGGGCCTTGTCCATCGCGATTTCGGTCTGGAATCCGTATTTATACTGGTCGACATCGATCTTTCGAACTCGATCGATCGTCTCCTGCACAGCAGGCATCAGCGTTCTCCATCCACGCCGGGGTCAAGGCCCGGCAGTTTTCAAACTATGGCACCGCAAACGTGCACCCATCAGGCACCCGAGGCGGCGTAAGTTTCATATAGTGCGTTCATGCCGGAAATTCACCCGGCCAAATGCGAACGCACGGCTCTACCAGGCCGCAAGGCCCTACATTTCGTCTGCCGCGCTCAGGCGGCTCGTTCCCTGCTTGCCTTTTCCTTACCGGCTTGCCGCGCGACGATCGTCGCCAGCGCCGCGCGAAACAGCTCGATATCTTCGGCGCTGGTCGCGTGGCCGATGGACACGCGCAACGCGCCAAGGCTGTCACCATAACCCATGGCTTTCAGCACATGGCTCGGGCCGACCTTGCCCGACGAACAGGCCGATCCGGCCGACAGCGCCACGCCGGCCAGGTCGAAGGCGATCTGCGCCGTCTCGGCCTTGATGCCGGCAATAGCGAAGAACGTGGTGTTGGCAAGCCTTGCAGCGCTGGTCCCGAAGATTTCGGCATCCGGCACCAGCGTTTTCACGATCGCCTCAATTTCCTCGCGACGCTGCCGCACCGCATCGATCGTTTCCAACCCGGCAAGCGCCTCACGCGCCGCCGCGCCAAACCCGGCGATCGCCGCCAGGTTTTCAGTGCCGCCGCGATGGCCCTTTTCCTGGCCGCCGCCGCTGACCAGCGGTTTTGGCATCATCAGGTCCGACGCCGCGACAATGGCGCCGACGCCCTTGGGGCCGCCGATCTTGTGCGAGGACAGAATCAAATAGTCGCCGTAACCCGCCGAGATATCGAGCGGAATGCGGCCCGCCGCCTGCACCGCATCGACAACCAGGACGCCGCCCGCCGCCTTGACGATTTCGGCGATGCGGCCGACTGGCTGGATCACGCCGGTTTCATTGTTGGCGGCGTGGATCGCCACCAGCGGCAAGCCTTCGGCCTTGTCATGTGCGGCGAGCGCTGCCGCCAAGGCGTCGAGCCTGACGATGCCGTCGGCGTCGACGCCGATCCGCGCCAGCTGCGCCGCCGGGAAGCCCCCGCCATTCAGCAGGCAAGGATGATCGGCCTCGGACACATAGAGCCGGCTCATGCGGACGGCACCGCGCCCCATCCGCCAGTCCGGCGTCAGCAGCGTCGAGGCAGCTTCCGTCGCGCCGGAGGTGAATACGACATGCTCGGCCCTGGCGTTGACCAGTCGCGCCACGACGCGCCTGGCATCCTCGATCAGCCGCCGCGCGGCGCGGCCCTCGGCATGGACCGAGGACGGGTTGGCGGCGACGTCGAGCGCAGCGACCACCGCCGCGCGCGCCGAGGCAAGCAGCGGCGCGCTGGCGTTGTAGTCGAGATAGGCGCGTGCTCCGGCCATTTCCGTCCAACTGGTCCCTTCAAAAGCTGTTCCGCGAAGATAGCGCGTTATTTCCTTGAAATTGCAAGGCAAGACGTCCTATTTACGCGGCTTGCGGCGCGGGTGGCCGAGCCACAATTTTTGGCCGCCCAGTTTTGAACAATTCTAAACTAGCTTCTAGAAAGACGCTCGCCCTGCGTCAAGGCCTAGGGAAGAGTGGGGCCAGAGGAAGAGTTGTTCCGGGCGCCGCGCAATTTATGCCAAGTGGAGTATTTCATGCCTGAGGTCATTTTCACCGGTCCGGCCGGCCGTCTGGAGGGTCGCTATCAGCCCTCGAAGGAAAAGAGCGCGCCGATTGCCATCGTCCTGCACCCGCACCCCCAGTTCGGCGGCACGATGAACAACAAGATCGTCTACGACCTCTTCTACATGTTCCAGAAGCGCAATTTCACCACGCTGCGCTTCAATTTTCGCGGTATCGGCCGCAGTCAGGGCGAATTCGACCACGGCACCGGCGAGTTGTCTGACGCCGCCGCGGCGCTCGACTGGGTGCAGTCGCTGCATCCAGATTCCAAGAGCTGCTGGGTCGCCGGCTATTCGTTCGGCTCGTGGATCGGCATGCAGCTCTTGATGCGCCGGCCCGAGATCGAAGGCTTCATCTCGATCGCGCCGCAGCCCAATACCTATGATTTCTCGTTCCTGGCGCCATGCCCGTCGTCCGGCCTGATCATCCATGGCGACGCCGACAAGGTCGCGCCGCCCAAGGACGTACAGGGCCTGGTCGACAAACTGCACACGCAAAAGGGCATCACCATCACCCAGAAGACCTTGCCCGGCGCCAACCATTTCTTTGCCAACCATGCCGAGCTTCTGATCGAGGAATGCGCGGACTATCTCGATCGCCGGCTGGCCGGGGAACTGTCCGACCCACGGCCGAAGCGGCTGAGATAATCGGGAACGACGATGTACCAGCCGCCTCATTTCCAGGAAACCCGGCAGGACGTCCTGCACGGGCTGATCCGGGCGCATCCGCTTGGCCTGCTGGTCTCGAATGGTGCCGAGGGGCCGGTCGCCAACGCAATTCCCTTCCTGCTCGACGCCCCCTCCCTGCTCAACGAGGAAGTGCCGCCGAACGGCAGGCTACGCGCCCATCTAGCCAGGGCCAATCCGCAATGGCGGCTTTTGGCCGACAATCCCCTGTCGCCCGTGCTGGTCGTCTTCCAGGGCGCGGACGCCTATGTGACGCCGTCCTGGTACGAGACCAAGCGCGAAACCGGCAAGGTGGTACCGACCTGGAACTACGCCATCGTCCAGGTGCGCGGCATCGTTACGGTGGTCGAGGACCAGGATTGGCTGGCTGAGCAGATTTCCGATCTGACAATGTCGCAGGAGGGCAATCGCGCGACGCCGTGGGCGGTGACCGACGCGCCAGCACCCTTCATCCAGTCGCAGATCAAGGGCATTGTCGGCCTGGAAATCGAAATCACTGAAATCAGCGGCAAATGGAAGGTCAGCCAGAACCGGCCGGCCGCCGACCGCATCGGTGTCGCCGAGGGGCTCGAGAGCGAGGCTGCCAGTTCGGCCGACATGGTCCGGCTGGTAAGATCCTACGGCGGGCTGGACAGCAAGTAATCTGGATTGCTTGCTCGACCGGTTTAGGGCCGGAAGCGGGCTCAATCGACCTTCGTCATCGCCGCCTTGCGCTCGTTGGCGATCAGCCAGAGATTGCGGATATAGATCAACAGGCCCATGGCCTGGCCAGCGATGAACACCGGATCCTGACGCTGGATGGCATAGACCAGCAGCAGGCCGCCGCCGAACAGCGAAAAGAACCAGAAGGCGATCGGCACGACACTGCGCTTGGCCTTTTCCGACGCCACCCACTGCACCAGAAACCGCATGGTGAAAAAGAACTGGGCGACGAAGCCGAGCAGTACCCAGGCATCGAATTGCTTGACGAAAACATCGTGAAGCCAGGTCGCCAATTCCTGAAGCACGTTACCCATGCGTGATTTCCTCTACTTTGGGCATTCTGCGGCGCCTGCGGCGCAGCCACCAGACACCGGCAAGATCGAGCACGCCCTGCAGGCCGCGATCGAAGATGCCGTAGTTCGATTTGCCGTGACGGCGGGAGCGGTCGACGACGTCGCAATGAACGACGCGGTAGCCCTCCTGGATGACCAGCGCCGGAACAAAGCGGTGGGTGCCGTCGAAGAACGGCAATTTCCTCAAGATGTCGGTGTGGATCGCCTTGAGGCCGCAGCCCGTGTCCCGCGTCTCGTCGTGCAGGATGGCCTTTCTCAGCCCGTTGGCGAAACGCGACGCCAGCTGCTTGATCTTGCTGTCGCGGCGCTTCAGCCGCTGTCCCTGCGCGGCCCCGACGTCGGGACCAGCCTGCCGCAGCGCATCGATCAACATTGGGATGTAGCCGGGATCGTTCTGGCCGTCGCCGTCGATGGTGGCGACGATATCGCCGCGCGCTGCCCAGGCGCCGGAGCGCACCGAGAGCGACTGGCCGGCAGATTTTTCATGCCTGAGGTGGCGCAGCGGAAACGCGCGAAGTGCCGCCTGGGCGGCGAGCACCGAAGGCGTGTCGTCGGTCGAGCCGTCATCGACGACGATCACCTCGAAGTCGCGCCCGGCCATGGCAGCGCCGATCTCGTCGAGCAGAAGCGGCAGGTTCGCCGCCTCGTTCCGGCAAGGAATGACGATGGATATCTCCGGCATCTCGACTCTGTCACAGGATATGGCATTCGATCGATGCCGCGCGGTCCAGCGGAAGAGCCCCGCTGGCGCGGCGCCTCATTACGCCAGCCGAAACGAGGACGCAAGCATAGGGAATGTCATCCGCGGGAACGCAAAACCGGATTCCACTTTTGCTGATCGCGCAAACCCATCCGAAGCGCGATCGGACGCAAAACCGGATTCCACTTTTGCTGATCGCGCTTGGATGCTAAACGCCCGCCTTCATGCACATCCCGAGCCGCCGCGGCCGGGCGCTTCCGGGAAAGAAACGATGTCCGCCTTCAAATCCGATTTCCTGCGCACAATGAGCGAGCGCGGTTTCATCCACCAGACCTCGGACGATGCCGCCCTCGACCAGCTTTTCGCCACGGAAACGGTGAGCGCCTATATCGGCTTCGATGCCACCGCGAAGAGCCTGCATGCCGGGTCGCTGATCCAGATTATGATGCTTTACTGGCTGCAGCAGACCGGCCACCGGCCGATCGCGTTGATGGGCGGCGGCACCTCGATGATCGGCGATCCGTCGTTCAAGGACGAGGCGCGCAAGCTTTTGACGCCGCAGGACATCGAGAACAATCTGGCCGGCATCCGCCGCAACTTCGCTCCGTACCTCAAATTCGGCAGCGGCTCGAACGACGCCGTCATGATCAACAATGCCGACTGGCTGATGGATATCAACTACGTCAATTTCCTGCGCGATGTCGGCCGGCATTTTTCGGTCAACCGCATGCTCACCTTCGATTCGGTCAAGCTCAGGCTGGAGCGCGAGCAGTCGCTGTCGTTCCTGGAATTCAACTACATGATCCTGCAAGCCTACGACTTCGTCGAGCTCTACAAGCGCCTCGGCTGCCGGCTGCAGATGGGCGGCTCCGACCAGTGGGGCAACATCGTCAACGGCATCGATCTCGGCCATCGCATGGAAGGCGCGCAGCTTTACGCGCTGACGACGCCGCTGCTTACTACCTCGTCCGGCGCAAAAATGGGCAAGTCGGCATCGGGCGCGGTCTGGCTCGATGCGGAGATGCTGTCGGCATACGAGTTCTGGCAATATTGGCGCAACACCGAGGATGCCGATGTCGGCCGGTTCCTGAAGCTTTACACGACCTTGCCGCTCGCCGAGGTCGCGCGCCTCGAACGGCTCGGCGGCTCGGAGATCAACGAAGCCAAGAAGATCCTCGCCACCGAGATCACCGCCATGCTGCATGGCCGCGAGGCGGCGGAGAAGGCCAGCGAAACGGCGCGTAAGACGTTCGAGGAAGGGGCGCTCGCCGAAACACTGCCGACCGTCGAGGTGGGCAGGGCCGATCTCCAAGCCGGCGTCGGCATATTGTCGCTGTTCGTCACCGCCGGGCTGGCAGCGTCCAACGGCGAGGCGCGGCGGCATATCCAGGGCGGCGCCGTGCGCCTCAACGACCAGCCGGTATCCGACGACCGCCGGATGGTGACGCTGCAGGATCTCGGCCCGGAAAACGTCGCAAAGCTGTCGCTCGGCAAGAAAAAGCACGTTCTGGTGCGGCCGGTTTGAGTGTCTGAGATGCTGTGCAGAGCCCTTGATGTCGGCAGGACAGAGGGGGGCGCGAAGGATCGCTACAGAGCGACTTTATTCCGAACCCCGACCCGCCTCACCGGTATTCAAAGATCGACCTGAAAATGCCGGGCGCGATCACCGATAGCGGATTGACGTCGAGGGTCGGCTTGTTGGCATTGCCCCTGAGCCTGTAGGTGACGCCGATCAGGCCGCGGTCGCGGCCATTGCCGAGCAGCGCGCCGATCAGCGGCAGTTCGCCGAAGATGCGGTTTACACCGTAGGCCGGCATGAACGTGCCGGTCATGTCCATATTGTTGTTCTGATCATAGAGCGTGCCCTGGAAGGTGGTGCCGATGCGCGAGCCGCGCAGCACGCCGTTGCGCAGCTTCAGATAGCCGCTGCCTTTGTCGATTTCGCTAAAACCGCGCTCGAACTTCACCCTCGACGTGTCGAGATTGCCCTTGACCGCCTCATTGAGGCTGCGGCTGTCGCCGGCCGGCGTCGTCGACACGATCGAGGCGAGCTTCGGCTCGTTGACGATAAAGAAGTTCTTGGCGTCGACCTGGCCTTTCATCGGCCCGTCGCCGGCCCCAGTGAGCGCCAGCGTGATCGAGCCGCCTTCCATATGCTCGTAGATGTTGAGGAAGCGCAGTATGGCGCCGGCGTCGGCCGACTTCATGTTGAGTGTGCGCAAGCCGCCGCCGGTCGTGTTGCTGATGGTGATCGCGGCTCCCGAATCTGCCGTGGCGCTCACCTTGAGCCCGTTCACCCTGGAGCCGGCGCCGCTGTAGTCGAGCTTCAAATTCGACAGCACCTCGTCGTGGAAGCCGGTCAGGGAACTGACGTCGGCGCTGACCGAGATCGCATCGACGCCGGTGGTCTTGGTGGCGGTGTCGACGTCGGACGTGAATTGCTTGATCAGCGAGCGTGCGTCCAACGCGCTGCCGCTGACCTCGACCGCATAGGCCTTGCCCGACCGCTTCACCGAGACGGCGACGTCGTCGCCCCTGTTCAAGGTGACCTTGCTGAACCGGGCCGAGGACAAGGCGCCGTTGACCAGCACGGCGCTGCCGTCGATGGAGAAGGTCTTGCCGTCGAGTTCGAAATTGGACAGCGTCGTGGTGTCGCCGGTCTTCGCCATGGCGAAGACGACCTTGGCGGGAATGCCGGGGCCCTTGCTCCAGCCGGCCCAGGGAATGTCCAGCCTGGCATTGGTCAGGTCGGCCGACACGTTCTGGTTGCCGGCGCCGCTCTTGTCGATCGCCACCTTGATGGTTCCGGAAAGCAGCGTCGACAGGCCAGGCATGGCGGTGGCGCGCGTCTTGTCGTCGAGCACCAGCGCTACTTTACGACTGCGCGGCGGGCCGCCATCCCTAAGCGGTTCGATCAGGTCGAGCTCGGCCGGAATGCCGTTGAGCAGCGCCTTGGCCGAGATCACCGCCCGGTCGGGCGCGACCGTGATCGAGCCGTCGGCATGGCTGACCGTCTGGCCCTCGAACGGCTTGCCCAGCGACAGATCCTTGTAGTCGAGTGCCACCAGCCAATCGAGTTTGGACGAGTCGACGCCGGACTGCAGCGGAATATCGGCCTTGACGTGGCCGGTCACCGTTCCGGACAGGTCGTCCGGCAGCAGGCCGACATGGCGCATGGCGTTGATCGGGTCAAACGATGCCAGTTCGGCGATTGCCGGCGCCTCGCCGGCGACATCGATGTCGAGCGCGCCGATCACCGGCGGATGATTCGCCGCCTTGACGGTGAGCGTGCCGTTGCTCGCCGCCACGGTACGGCCGCTCGGCATATAGACGCTTCCCGAGGACAGCGCGACGTCGACGTCGTTGCCGTGGAAGCCGACGACGCCGACGGCATCGCGGATCGGCGGGATGCGGCCGGCCGTGTCGAAGCGCGATCCTTCAACCTGGAATCGGCCGAACACTTCATCGGCGGAAAGCGGCACGCCGTTGCCGAGCCGTCCGGGTACGACCTGGAACTGCAGGCTGCCGTCGACGACGCGGCCGCCGAACAGGTTCTTAAGCACCCACAGCCTGGCATTCCGCGCCGAAAACCATGGCCATAATTGCTTGACGTGCGAGACCGGCATGTCGTGAACGTTGAGCGCGACCGATATGCCCGGCGCCTGGTTGGCGACAAATGAAACCGAGGCCGTGCCCAGCACTTCGCTGGCCGGCCCGGACCGGACGCCGATCTGCTCGGCGATCAGCTTTTGGCTCGTCGGCTGGTAGACGCCGGCAATACGGGCAATGAAGCTGAGCGCCGGCTCCGGCGAATCCGAAGGCGCCAGGGTCGAACCGTCGCTGGTCAGGTCGTAACGATAGGATGGCTCCTCGCCGGCTGTGCCAGTAGCCGGCTTCGGCCCGATCGAACCGGCGAAATCGAAGGTCGAGCGGCCGGTCTTCACCAGCAAACTGTCGACCTGGATCTTGTTCGAGCCGGCGACGAGCGTTGCATCGAGATCGACGTCGGCCGGAAGCAGGCCGCGCGGCCCGAGATCGAGCACCGATCCAGTCAGCGACAAGGCAGCGGTCAGCCGCGAACCATTGTCGCCGACGCCTTCCGACCCCGCCAGCTTCAAGGTGATCGCACCCAATTTGCCACCTGCCGCCGCAGTGTCGGGGTCCGCCGCCTCGACGCTGGCGTCCAGCGCGGTGATGCGTCGCGTCGCCGGATCGCGGGTGGCGGAAGCGGCGATGGTGAGCGCCCTGCCGTCGACATCCGCGTCGGATGAAAACTCCATGCTTCCCGGTCCCGACTGCGACACGGAGGCGTCGGCGATGGTGACCGATTTGACCGATCCGGTCTCGGGCAGTGCCAGCTCGACGTTGCGCAGATCGATCTGGCGCATCGAATCCTCGCGCACCGCATCAAGCGCGCGGTTGATGTTGGCGAAGACGGCGGCGGAAAGTTTTTCCGGATCGATGAGGCCGTCCTGGTTGCGCAGCCCGGCCGTCCAGTCGCCGCCGGACGGCATTGCCGCCATAACGACGTGCGCGTCGGAAATCCTGGCGCTGGTCAGCCGCACCTCGCCCGAAAGCAGCGGGATCAGCCGGATGCCGAAGCGAACCTGGCCGGCATCGGCCATCGGCTTGCCCTTGGCGGTCTTGAGGCTGACGTCGCTGACCTGCAGCGCAATGAAACTCGACCCGTCAAGCGTCAGCCGGGCCGGCCCGACGGCAACGTCGACATCGAAGCCGGCCAACCTCTCGATTGCCGTTTCGGCCTCCGCACGAAGCCGCTCCGAGCCGAAGCCTGACACGCCGATCGCATAGACGCCGGCCGCAGCCAGCAGCACAAGGGCGACAAGGCCGGCAAACAGCCGCGCCATCAAACGAACGCCGCGACCGATCGACGCCTGGCCGAGCGGCGGTACGCGGCATGCGGACGGAAAGGTCCCCAGGTCGGTGATCTCGTCACGCCTGAACCTGATCTTCTCGTGCTGCGGTAGCTCCTGATCCACGCAATCTTCCGTTGAAACGAATTCGATCGTGGACGAATCCCCGCTCGACATTATATCGGTGCAGCCTGGCGCGTAACCTCAAACAAGGGCATCGGTATGGCTGACCTCGACGTGGGCGATATTGCGCCGCAATTCGATCTTCCGCGCGACGGCGGCGGCTCACTCAGCCTCGCCGCATTGCTGGGAAAACCCATCGTACTCTATTTCTACCCACAGGACGACACCACAAGCTGCACCAACGAGGCGATCGGCTTTTCGCAGTCGAAGCCGGAATTCGAAAAGGCCGGCGCTGTCGTGATCGGCCTGTCGCCGGACAGCGTCAGGAAGCACGACAGGTTCAAGGCGAAATACGATCTGAGCATCGATCTGGTCGCCGACGAGGAACGCAAGGTGATCGAGGCCTACCATTTGTGGGTCGAAAAGAAGCTCTACGGCCGCACCTATATGGGCGTCGAGCGCGCGACGTTCCTGATCGGCCGGGACGGACGCATCGCCAGGATCTGGCGCAACGTCCGCGTCAAGGGTCATGCCGAAGAGGTGCTGGAGGCGGTTCGCGCGCTTTGAGTGCTGCGGCACGCCGCTGCAACTCGATGCGCGTTTTGCGCGAAGACCTTTGCCTGGGCGTTCGATCCGGCAAAACTTTGTTAACCCTAATAATGTGTAATCAGGCTCGTCGTTGGTATCGTAACGAAAGCTTGGTCCCGTGAACGTAACCAGTCAGTCAGCGGTCTTCGGCAGGCGCAGAGAGCCCCACACGGTCATCATCGCCCGGGGCGACCAGATAAGGCATTTCACCATACGTCCGTGGCTGGCCGCATTTTGCGGCTCGGCGCTGGCGGCGATCGTCATAGGCTACCTGCTGGCGACCTCTTATCTGGTGCTGCGCGACGATCTGATCGGCGCCACGACGGCGCGGCAGGCGCGCATGCAGCAGGCCTACGAAGACCGCATCTCGGCACTGCGCAGCCAGGTCGACCGCATCACCAGCCGACAGCTTCTCGACCAGCAGCTGATGGAAACCAAGGTCAGCGAGTTGCTGGAGCGGCAGAGCCAGCTCAGCCTGCGTCACGGCCGCCTCGGCCCGATCCTCGAACGAGCCGAAAATGAGGCCGGAACGCCGCCCGAACCGACGGCAAAGCCGGACGAACATGCCGATGCGACCGGCAGCATCGCACGGCCGACGGCCTATTCCGTCGCCAGCCTTGCTGCCCCGCTTGCCGGCCCTGTGGACGTCGACGACACGAGGCCGTTCTCGCTGTGGTCGACCCGCGCTGATCCGCTGCCGAGCGAGAGCACGGCCGACCGGGCAGACAAGCTCTTCGTTTCGATCAACAACTCGCTCAAGGCGATCGAGAGCCAGCAACTCACCCGCATCGCCACACTTGCCGACAATGCCTATAAGAGCGCCGACGCGATCTCGCAGGCGCTCGAGGCCGCCGGCCTGCCGCCCACCAGCGAATTCGAAAAGAGCGACGTCGGCGGCCCGCTGATACCACTTGACAGTTCGTTGACCTTTGACAGCAAGGTCAAGGAGTTGGACGAGGCGCTTGACGCGCTGGATCATCTTAAAAAGGAAGCGCGCCGGCTGCCGCTCGCCAACCCCGCGCCCGGCCATAGCGTCACCAGCCCGTTCGGCGTGCGCACCGACCCCATCCTCGGCACGGCCGCCTTGCATTCCGGCATGGATTTCAGGGCGCCGATCGGTATGCCGGCCAAGGTCACGGCAGCCGGCGTGGTCGTCAAGGCCGGCTGGAACGGCGGCTACGGCCGCATGATCGAGGTCGACCACGGCAATGGTTTTGTGACGCGTTACGGGCATCTCAGCGAAATCGACGTCGCCGTCGGCCAGAAGCTCGATGCCGGCGACATCATCGGCAAGACCGGCAACAGCGGCCGCTCGACCGGCCCGCACCTGCACTACGAGGTTCGCCACAATGGCGAGGCGATCGACCCGCTGCGGTTCCTGACCGTCGGCAAGAAGGTCGAGCGGTACCTCTAGGAGCCGGGCTGCTCCTCAGACGGACCAGCAATTGAGTGGCAACCTCGCCTAAGCATCCGCCGGCGATCGCCCTTCGCTCTGTCCTCCCCAGCAAACATTCGGCTCCAGCCCTTGAGGGCTTGTGCCCACGGCGTTGACTCCGATGCAGTTGTAGGATGATATGTATAAGCCTATGCCTTAGCTCAACAGGCTTGTAATGACCGTTCATGGTATCCCGCCTGAAATTCTGAATGCCCTGGAGGGCGCTGTCGGACAAAGCGGCGTGGCCGCCGACGCTGCCGGCATGGCGAAATACCTTGGGGACTGGTCCGGGGATCATCGCGGCGGAGCCCTTGCGGTGCTGAAGCCTGCTTGCGTCAGCGAAGTCCAGGCTGTGGTGCGGCTCTGCGGTACGCTCGGCCTCGGAATCATCCCACAGGGCGGGAACACAGGACTGGTAGCGGGCGCAATCGACCTCGACACCCGTGGCGCGGTGGTCGTCAGTCTGGAGCGGTTGAACGGCATCCGTCTCGTCGACGCCGACAATTTCATCCTGCAGGCCGACGCCGGCTGCATCCTGCAGCACATCAAGGATGCGGCAGCGGCACAGAATTGCCTGTTTCCGCTGGCGCTCGGCGCGCAGGGAAGCTGCCAGATCGGCGGCAATGCGGCCAGCAATGCCGGCGGTACCAACGTGCTGCGCTATGGCATGGCGCGCGATCTCATCCTCGGCCTCGAAGTCGTCCTGCCCGACGGCGAGTTGTGGAGCGGCTTTTCCGGCCTGCGCAAGGACAATCGCGGCTACGACCTGAAGCAACTTTTCATCGGCAGCGAAGGAACGCTCGGCATCATCACCGGCGTCGAGCTCAAGCTGTTTCCGAAACCGATCCGGGTCGAGACCGCCTATCTCGGTCTCGCTTCGTTCGAAGCGGCCATCACCCTGTTCCGGCAGGCTCGCCGGGCCTCATCCGATCTGATTTCGGCCTTCGAGATCATTGGTTCGGAGTGCATCGAGCTCGCGCGCTTGATCGACGCCGACGTCGTTTCGCCGGTCGAAGCTCCCGTCCACGTGCTGATCGAACTCTCCGCAAGTGCTGCGGTCGACCTGCGCTCCATGCTGGCCGATTTCCTGGCCGGGGCCATGGAGAGCGGTCTGGTGGCCGACGCCGTCCTTGCTGAAAGCATCGCGCAGGCCAGGGCGTTCTGGGCCATTCGCGAGGGCTTGGTCGAGGGCCAGGCAAAGCGCGGCTACCATGTGCGCACCGACCTTGCGGTCAGGATATCGGACATCCCTGCCCTCATCGGTCAGGCCCGCCAATTCGTGGTGCTGGAACATCCCGGCTGGCTGCCGCAGGCGTATGGCCATGCCGGCGACGGCAATATCCATTTCAACGTCCTGCCACCGCACGGGCTCGCCGAGGCTGAAGCTCGTGCCGAAGGCGCGGAGATCACCGCCGGACTCTACCAGATCGTCGGCGCGCTTGGCGGCTCGATCAGCGCCGAGCACGGTATCGGCCGCACCCGTCATCGCACTTTCTGGGCCGGCCTGGCGCCTGCCCATCGCCGGCTCATCACTGCGCTCAAAACAACGATCGACCCTCAGGGGTTGATGAATCCCGGCTGCCTTCTGCCATCGACGGAGACGTTTCCATGAAGCAAAGACTGGCCGCTATCGGCACGGTGGAGGCGCTGCCGCATCGCGTCGCCGCATTCCTCAGCCGCGAGATCGAATCCGGCGAGCTCAATCCGGGCACGCGGCTGCCGACCGAGCAGCAGCTCTCGGAAAAATTCGGAGTCAGCCGCAACGTGGTGCGCGAGGCGATCGCCCAGCTCAGGGCCGATGGCATGATCGAAGCCAGGCAAGGCGTCGGAGCCTTCGTGCTGGCGCCAGAGCAGCGCGCGTCGATCCGGATCGACGGCGAGGCGCTGAAAGCGACCGGGAATATGGAGCGGCTGTTCGAGCTGCGTTGCATACTGGAAGCCGAGTCAGCCGCGCTCGCCGCCGAACGGCGCGGGCAGGAGCACCTCGACGCAATCAAGGCGGCGCTCGACCGGATGAGCGGCGAGGAGCGCTGGGAAGAAGGCAGCATCGACGCCGACCTGCTGTTTCATCGCGAGATCGCGCGGGCGACCGGCAACAATTACATCCACACCTTTATTTCCTTCGTTTGCGAGCAGATCCGCCGCTCGATCCACTACGCGCGCCTCACCAATCCGCTGCACGACTTGGTCGAAGTCAATGTCGGGGAGCATGTGCGCATCTACGAGGCACTGGTCGCCGGCGATCCCGCGGCCGCCGAGGCGGCGATGCGCGCCCACATCGTCGGCGCCGCCGGTCGCGTCGGCGTCAAGTTGCCGGCATCGCGCCTCGCGCGCAGCACAGGGAGGTAGCCATGCCGGTCGGAGGCGCACATGCGATTTCGGACGTCTGCCTGCTCGTCGAGAATATCGAGCGGACGGTTGAATTCTATGTCGAAAAACTCGGCTTCCGCCTGCGGCGCCGCGCCGAGGGCTTTGCCGACTTCCATGGCGAGGGGATCACGCTGGCGGCCTGGGAGATCGACCATATCAGCCGGCACGCCGGCATCTCGAAACTCAGGTCGCCGCGCCAGGCGCACAAGGTCTGCGTGGCGGTCAGGCTTGACGCGCCCGGCGAGATCGACCGGCTCCACGGCGAACTGGCGGCCAAGGGCGTGCCCTTCTACGGCCCGCCGGAGGATTATGTCTGGAATGCGCGCTGCGCCTATTTCACCGATCCCGATGACACGCTTTGGGAACTATACGCCTGGCTCGACGGCGGCCCCGGCGACTATCACGACGAACAGCCGTAGACGACGCCGCGCCACTGGGAAACGGCGCGCAATGAAGAGACGAGAACGTCTTGCAACAGGAGCGAAAAATGAGTGGGAACAGGCACTACGACATGAACCGCCGCAGCTTCATGAAAGCCGGCTTCGCCGCCGTCGCGGCAGCATCGGCCGGAATGCAGCTCGTGCTGACGCCGGGCGCCAGGGCTGCCGGAAAGGTCGTCATCCAGTACGACTGGCTGATGTCCAACGGACAGATCGGCGACATCGCCGCGGTCGCCAACGGTTATTTCAAGGAGGTGGGCCTCGAGGTGGAATTCAGCCCGGGCGGTCCCAATGCAGCGACGGTGCCGCCGGTGATTTCGGGGGCCGCGCAACTCGGCCAGTTTTCCGAAACGCCCCAGCTCTACGCGGCGCGCGCCAGCGGCGTGCCGGTGAAGATCATCGCCTGCGGCTTCCGCACCGGTCCTTATGCCTTCACTTCGAAGCCTGCCAAGCCGATCCGCGGGGTGGCCGATCTCAAGGGCAAGAAGATCGGCATCCAGCCGACGGCGCGCTTCGTCATCGATGAGATCCTGGCCAAGAACGGCATCGATCCGTCCGAGGTCACTGTCGTCAATGTCGGCTTCGACAAGGCGCCGCTGGTGCGCGGCGACGTCGACGCGATTGGCGGATGGATCACCAACACCCAGGCGCTGAGCGTCGTCGGCGATGACAGGATCGATCTTCTGGTGCGCGATCTCGGGCTGAACTCCTATGCCGACGTCTATTTCGCTAGCGACACCGCGATCGAACAGGATGCGGAAACGCTGGCGAAATTCATCGGCGCCGTCGCCAAGGGCTGGGGCTGGGTGCACGCCAATCCGCAGGAAGCAGTCAAGAAGATGGTCGAGGCCTATCCGGAGATGGACCTTGGGTGGGAGCAGAAGACGATCAATCTGGTGCTGAAACTCTCCTTCGACGGTGCAACCGCCAAGGACGGATGGGGAACCTTCGATCCCGCCTCGATCGAGGAGCAGCTGGCGCTGCTGGACAAGGTCGGCCAATACCCGAACGGCCGGCCCGCGGCAGCCGACGTCTACACCACCAAAATACTCGAATTGTCGGCCGCCGACCGACCCAAGCTCGACGCGCCCGCCGCTTGATGGCGAACGCGATCGAGGCCCGCGGCCTGGATGTCGGCTATGGCGGCCGGCAGCCGGCGGTGAAAGTGCTCACCGGTCTCGACTTGTCGGTCGCGGCCGGCTCCTTCCTGTCGATCCTTGGACCTTCGGGATGCGGCAAGTCGACCCTGCTCCGTGTGGTTGCGGACCTGCTCGATCCGCTCAGCGGCTCGATCAGCGTGCTTGGCGACACACCGCATGCGGTCCGTTCGCGGCGCGACGTCGGTTTCGTCTTCCAGGACTCGACCCTGCTGCCCTGGCGCACCGTGCGCGACAACGTGCACCTGCCGCTCGATGTCGGACAAGGCCGGCTTACCCGGACAATAGACGACCGAACCGACGAACTGCTTGATCTGATGGGGCTTGCCGGGTTCGGCGAGCGTCTGCCGCACCAATTGTCCGGCGGCCAGCGCCAGCGCGTGGCGATAGCCCGGGCACTGCTTGGGCAACCCAGGCTGCTTTTGATGGACGAGCCTTTCGGCGCGCTGGACGAGATCACCCGCGACCGTCTCAACGACGAGCTTCTGTCGTTGTGGCGGCGCACCGGCGCGACCATCCTTTTCGTTACTCATTCGATCGCCGAAGCCGTCTATCTCGGAGAACGGGTCATCGTTCTCGCCGCCAATCCGGGCCGCCTGGCCAGGGACCTCGATATGCGGCCGTTCAAGCAGGAGGGCAACCGCTGTTCGCGCGAGGATCCGGCGATCGTTGCCGTGATGGCCGAACTGCGCGGCGCGCTGGAGCAGGCCTCATGAGGCAGGCGCCCTTGCCATCGGCGCTGGCCGTCGCTCTGCCCGTTTTTGGCGCGGCCTCGATCCTGATCGCCTGGCAGTTCGTGCTGCCATGGCTCGGCGTGCCGGCCTATATCGTGCCGACGCCGACGGCCATATCAGGCGTGTTCCAGAGGAGTCTTGCTTTGCTGCTCAGCAACCTCTGGCCGACGCTGATCGAGGCGCTGGCAGGATTTTTCATCGGCAATCTCGCCGGTGTGCTGCTGGCGGTGCTGTTCGTGCACAGCCGCATCCTGCAGGCCGCGTATTTTCCGATCGTGCTGTTCTTCAACACCATTCCCATCCTGGCGCTGTCGCCGATCATCATCCTGATCTTCGGGCTCGGCATGACGCCGAAGATCGTGATCGCGGCGGTGATCTGCTTCTTCCCGACACTGGTCAACATGATCCGGGGGCTGGACTCGGCCAGCGACAACGAGCACGAACTGTTCCGCGTGCTATCGGCTACGCGGTGGGAAATATTCTGGAGTCTGCGCCTGCCAAGAGCATTGCCGATGTTGTTCTCCTCGCTGAGAATCGCTTCGGCGACGGCGGTGATCGGCGCCATTGTCGGCGAGTGGATCGGGTCGGACAAAGGTCTCGGCGCGCTCATCATCCAAGCGACCTTCAACTATCAGTCGGACCGGCTCTATGCGGCGATCGTGCTGTCGTCGTCCTTGTCAATCGCGATGTTCTCAATCGTGGTGCTGCTGGAGCGACGTGCCATCCGCTACTGACCATGTCGTGAGCGGCCATCAGCTAGGTTCGCTCCGCACGGCTCTCAATTATTTTTGAATTCCATTTGACTGAATAAATCTTCGGTGCCAGTCTGGCCTCTCTCGAGGGCGCAAGGCATGGCACTGCGGGGAACCAATCAGGAGTTCGGGCGGCCGTATAATCGGCGCATCGTGCTCGAATCCATCCGCCTTCACGGGCCGATCGCCCGCGGCGACATTGCCAGGCGGGTCGGGCTCACCGTGCAGACCGTGTCGACCATCGTTCGCGAGTTGGAAGAGCACGGTTACGTGCTGTCGCTGCGCGAAGAGCCCAAGGGGCGCGGTTTGCCTCCGGCCACGCTGCGGATCAATCCGGAAGGCGGCTATGCCGTCGGCATCCACGTCACCCCGCTGGGCATCAACGCCGCCCTGATCAACCTCAGCGGCGACGTGATCGAGAGCACCTACCGCCAAGCCTCCAATGCAACGCCCAACCACGCCTTCGAGCTGATCGGCGCCATGGTGCTCGAACTGACCGCGTTGCGGCCCGGAGGCCGCGTTCTCGGCATCGGCATGGCCTTGCCCGGCCCGTTCGGCGTGGAGTCCATGAGCTTTGTCGGGCCGACCACCATGACCGGCTGGAAGGACGTGGCGCTGCGCGAGCGGCTGGCCGCATCGACCGGGCTGCCCGCCTTTTTCGAAACCGACATGGCGGCCGCGGCCATCGGCGAGCGCCTCTACGGCCTTGGGACGGCATATTCCGAATATTACTATCTCTATTTCGGCGTCGGCCTCGGCGGCGTCATGGTGCATGACGGTGCCGCACTACGCGGCGCCTGGGGGAATGCCGGCGAGATCGGGCACATCCCCGCGGTGCCGGGCGGCGAACCCTGCCCCTGCGGAAATCGCGGCTGTCTCGAACGGTATCTCTCGCTCGAGGCGCTGCGCCGCCGCAACATCGCCGACGCCGACTGGGTCAGCGAAATCGCGCCGATCTTCCGCAACGCCGTCACCATCATCGAAAACCTGTTCGACCCCGAAACCATCATCCTCGGCGGGCTGGCCTCCACCGATCTGCTCGAAAGGCTGGCCGGCGCGGCTGTGAACCTGCCCAACTCGGTCTCGGCGCGAAGCGACCGCAAAACGCCTCGCGTCAGCGTCGCGCGCGGCGGCCAGCATGCGGTGTTGCGCGGCGCCGCCGCACTTGCCGTCTCAGGGGTGCTTTCGCCGCGCTTTGGCCAGATCTTCACCGCCGAGCGCGAGCGCGGGCGAGACCTCCTGCATAATAAGGGGATCGCCGCATGAGCGAACCGCTGCTGGTGCTCGACAACGTCACCAAGAACTATGGCGCGATCGAAGCGCTGAAAGGCATCAGCTTCTCGATCGGCAAGGGCGAAGTGGTGGCGCTTCTCGGCGACAACGGCGCCGGCAAATCGACGCTGGTCAAGATCATCGCCGGCGGCCTCGAGCCGACCTCCGGCCGGATGCTGTTCGAAGGCAAGGAATTCCTCGCCAAATCCCCCGCCGAGGCCAAGGCCGCGGGGATCGAGACCGTCTACCAGGACCTGTCGCTTTGCACCAATGTCGACGTGGTCGCCAATTTCTTCATGGGCCGCGAGATCACCAGGAAGGTTCTCGGCATTCCGGTGCTCGACGAACCCGCCATGGAGCAGGTCGTCGAAAAGGCGCTGGCCAGCGCCGGCACGCGCATCCCATCACTCAGAACCAATGTCGAGCACCTCTCGGGCGGTCAGCGGCAGGCCATCGAACTCAACCGGTTCGTGCATTTTGGCGGCAAGCTGGTGCTTCTCGACGAGCCGTTCGCAGCCCTTGGCGTCGAGCAGACGCGGCGCGGCCTCGACATGATCCGCCAGGTGGCGAGCCAGGGCATCGGCGTCGTCATCATCACCCATATCATGCAACAGGCCTTCCAGGTCGCCGACCGGATCGTGGTGATCCGGCAAGGCGTCGTGGCGGGCGACGTCGCACGCAGCAAAACAAGTCCCGACGCGGTGATCAACATGATCACCGGAGAGACGCTCGCCGGTGCCGGACCGGCGAGCTGAGGGACAAATGAGGGGTCCGGCGCAAGAGGAGCGAACGACATGAAGAAAATACTTCTTTCCGTCTTCGGTATCCTGGCACTGGCCTTTGCCACGCTCACGCCGGCATTCGCCCAGTCCAAGGGCACCGTCTATTATATGGTGCCGACATTGCTCGATGAGTTCCAGACCGGCTCGGTGAGCGCGCTGGAATTGTTCCTGAAGCAGGTCGGCTACGAGATGAAGACGCTGAACGCCGACAACAAGACCGACGCTCAGCAATCGCAGATGAACGACGTCATCGCGCTGAAGCCGGCGGCGATCATCCTTGCCGCCGTCGATTTCAATGCGCTGAAACCATCGATCGAGGCCGCCCGCGCCGCCGGCATCCCGGTCGTCGAGTTCGACCGCCAGATCACTTCGACCCCGTCCGACTTTACCTCGGTGGCCGGAACCGTCGAGATCGGCTACGTCGCCGCCGATCAGGCGCAAAAACTCCTGACCGCGAAGAACGGCTCGGTGAAGGGCAAGATCCTGCAGGTGCTCGGCGATCCGGGCGACCCCTACACGCTCGATATCCAGAAGGGTTTCGAGGAGAAGATGAAGGCATTCCCGGACGTCAAGATCATCTCGCTGCCGGCCATGCAATGGGCGGCGGATGCGGCCGGGACCATCGTCAACGACCAGATTCTCGCCAACCCTGATATCGACCTGATCTTCAGCCATGCGGCGCACCTCTCGGTCGCTGCCGTCGCCTCGCTCGAGGCGGCCGGCAAGAAACCAGGCGACGTCATGCTGATGAGCTCGAACGGCGCTCCGGTCGGCCTCGACCTGATCCGCAAGGGCTGGCTCAACGTCGAAGTCGAGCAGCCGCTCTATGCCCAGGCCGCTGCCGTCGCCATGTTCATGGACAAGGCGGTCAACAAGCAGGAGATCAAGCCCGGCGAATACGACGTGCTCGGCCTGAAGTCGACCGTGACCAAGGAAGCCTGGGGGCCGAACATCAAGATCCCCGGCGCTGCGATCACCAAGGAAAATGTCGATAACCCGGCCTTCTGGGGCAACATGAAGCCGCCCTCGGACACCGTAAAGCCGGTCGAATAGCAAAGTCGCCAAGCGCTCCGGGCCACGCCGGCCCGGAGTCCAGCCCTGCAGCTGTGCGCGTTAGAACGGACGCGCATGGGAACGCTGCAGCAATTTTCAACCGCGCCTGATCTTTCCGAAGACCGAGTGGTTTTTCGGGGTGACGCGCCAACCGGATCCGCAGATGAACCCCCGCACGCGCCAAACCCTCGAGTTCATCCTCGACAATCTCGTCTGGTTCATGCTGGTCTTCGTACTGGTGGTCTTTTCCATCCTCATCCCGAACTATTTTCAACTCGGCATCTTCGCCAACATCATCGAGGCGTCGAGCGTGCTCGGCGTCATGTCGATCGGCCTGGCGCTGGTCATCATCGCCGGCCATATGGACCTGTCGGTCGAATCGGTGGCGGCGCTCAGCGCCATGGCGGTCGGCATCCTGTTCTGCTCATCGGGCATCGGCCTTGGCATCCAGTTGCAGCCGCAATGGCTGATGGTTCCGGTTTCGCTACTCATCGCCCTTGCCGTCGGCGGCCTCATCGGCGTCATCAACGGCTACCTGGTGGTCAAGGTGAAGATGAGCGCCTTTATCATCACGCTGGCCTCCTACATCTGGGTGCGCGGCCTGGTGCTGGTCATTTCCGGCGGCCGCTCGGCACAGGACCTTGCGCCGGCAATCCGCTGGTTCGCCATCCAGCGCCTGGGCGGCCTGCCGCTGACCGCCTGGATCGCCATCGCCTGTTTCATCGTCTTCTCGCTGATCATGGCCAAGACACCTTTTGGCAGACATCTCGTCATGATCGGCGGCAACGAGACGGCGACCTTCCGCGCCGGCATCCGCGTCAATCGCAACCTGGTCATAGCCTTCGTTCTCGCCGGTGCCATTGCCGGCCTTGCCGGCTGGCTGCTGGCGATCCGCACCTCCGGCGCCACCGCCAATCTCGGTGTCGGCCTGTTGTTCAACGCCTTCGCCGCGGTCGTCATCGGCGGCGTCAGCCTGAAAGGCGGCGTCGGCACCTTGCCCGGCGTCTATGCCGGCGTGCTGCTGCTCTCGGCCATCAATACGGCGATCAACCTGATGGGTCTGCCGGCCAACTTCACCCAGGTGATCCACGGCCTGCTGGTGCTCGCCGCAGTGCTGCTCGACGCGTTCAAGCAAACCATCCGCCAGAGGCTGGCATGAGCAGCCGACCGCAAACCGTGAGACTTTTTGGCAAGGTGGCGCTGGTCATCGGCGCGGCCCGCGGCATTGGCAAGGCGATCGCACAGCGCTTTGCCGAGGAGGGCGCGAAGCTCGTCCTGGCCGATACCGAGGTTGAGGCCGGGCAAGCGGCCGCGGATGAACTCGGTGCCGCATTCATCTGCACCGACATCTCGCAGATGGCCGATGCGCAGGCCGCCGTGGCGCTGGCGCTCGACCGTCACGGCCGGCTCGACATCATGGTCCAGAATGCCGGCATCTATCCCTGGCAATTGCTGGAAAACACCAGTCCCGACGACTGGGACCGGGTCATGGCGGTGAACTTGCGTGGCAGCTTCATCGCCGCACGCGCGGCGCTGGTGCCGATGAAGGCGCAGCATTTTGGCCGCATGCTGTTCACCTCCTCAATCACCGGCCCGCATGTCACCAGCCCCGGTCACGGCCATTATTCGGCGACCAAAGCCGGCATCAACGGGCTGATCCGTTCGGCCGCGCTCGAATTCTCGGGCTATGGCATCACCGTCAACGGCGTCGAGCCCGGCAATATCCTCACCGAAGGCATAGAGCAGCATCGCGGTGCGGCCTTCATCAAGAACATGGAAGACGCGATCCCGCTCGGCCGCCTCGGCAGCCCGCGCGACGTGGCCAACGCCTTCCTGTTCCTGGCCTCGGACGACGCCAGCTACATCACCGGCACGACCATCATCGTCGACGGCGGGCAGCTTTTGCCCGAGGGCAAGGATTTCCGGCTGCTGCCGCCATGATCCTCGATTTCGGCGGCGGTTTCTTCCTGCGCCGGGCGACCGCCGCCGATCATCCGGCACTTGCGATGATCTGCCTCAAGACCGGCGACGCCGGCAAGGACGCCAGCGGCCGCGAGGACGACCCGGATCTGCTCGGCCTCGTCTACACCATCCCCTACCAGGTCCTCGAACCCGAGCTGGCCCTCATTGTCGATGGGTCCACAGGTCCGGCCGGATATCTGCTTGGCGCAGCCGACACAGCCGCTTTCAATGCCAGCCTGGCGACAAACTGGTACCCGGCACTGCAGGGTCGCGTGGCTGAACCCGGACCCGACAGCTCGCATTGGCGCGGCAGCGATTGGGCGCGGCACCAGATCCATCATCCCGATTTCGCTGTCCCCGCCTGTGCTGGCCGCTACCCGTCGCACGGCCATATCGACCTGTTGCCGCAAGCATGCGGAAAAGGCGTCGGCAGGCGCGCGATGGAATTTCTCGAGCAGCGGCTTGCGGCGAGCGGCTCAACCGGCGTCCACCTCGAAGTTATGCCGCACAATCACGGTGCGCTGAAGTTCTACAAGGCGATCGGCTTCGAGGTGCTGCAGGACGCTGATCCGCCGAAGCATTGCATCTTTGTTGCAAAACGGCTTGCTCATGCGGCGGAAGCTGCAGGCTGAGCCGCGGCAAGCAATTGCATGAGTTGCACGGAACACAGTGACCGGGAGGTTTATAGAAGTACAATGCTGCGGTGCTGCAGCAACAAGTTGCCCCGCGCGAAACACCTTTGCCGCACGAACCAAACCTTCGTCGCGGCAACGGACATTGAAGGGCCGCCGCATCAACGCGGTGCGGCTAATCAGAGTCTTGGCGGAGCGTCTACTAGTTCAGCGTGGGGCAGAGGAACATCCGCGACTGTTTCGCCGACCACAATGGAGAACACATAAAGCAGATAAATGGTTAATACCACTAACGCGAGGAATGAGCCTCTGGCAAAGATTCCTGCAACCGTGGCGCGGGGATGAGGTTCAACTTTTTCCTTCTTAAAGGTGTCTTCTTCGCTAGGGGTTGTCTTCACAACCCATTCGCCTGGAAGCCGGTTTTTTTCAGCCTCCTTCGATATCTTATCCGCGAGATCTCCTGCGATCACGGCATCATTAGGAAGATGACTCGTAAGCCATCCAGGAATATCTTCGCTCCCGCCCGTGCCCATGTGCAGTAAAATACTGCAAGTTTTAACTTTCGGCAATCGTTTGCCTTATGGGAGGCAAGCAGGTCAGACTTAAGTCCTTACGGAAAGACAGTTCGAATCAGACCAAAGTCCGAGTTGCGTAGTGGTCGGATGCGTCTCACCCGGGCCGTGAAGCGTTTGCGAGCGGAAGATACGGCAACAACGACGAATCCATTGGTTGCGATCAGAGGTTGCGCCGGGACGGTCAGCATGAGGGGTGTAGCCCCGGTGCACGCAGATTGGCAGAAATGGACTGCCAGTGGGGCTGCGTCGACCAACGCCGATTGGGCGATTCTCCTGCAGTGCAGGCATATGAACCTGATGTTGCACGGACATGTCTGGATTGAACACATCGCGGAAAATGGTGGGCGATGACGGGCTCGAACCGCCGACATCTTCGGTGTAAACGAAGCGCTCTACCAACTGAGCTAATCGCCCGCTCCGGGCGGACCTTTAAGCAGTTAGGACCGGCTTCGCAAGGCCAAATGAGCGGCCAGCGGCTTGGCCAGGAGCCGGTTTCGGCAACAAAGTTCTGCTTGTCAAAAAACCTTCTGCTGTTTGCCGTTATGCTGTCCGGGTCCGCTTGACACCCGGTGGCTTACCCCTTATCCACCGCCCCAACGACGAACACGGCTGACACGTGCTCGTCAATGCGCGGGTGTAGCTCAGTTGGTTAGAGTGCCGGCCTGTCACGCCGGAGGTCGCGGGTTCGAGCCCCGTCACTCGCGCCATTTCTCCTTGGGGTCACGGCCCCTTGATGTCGGAGAAATGTCGACGTTGATTGTCAAAAACCGTCTTTTTTCATGAGGTAATCCAGATTCATTGCTTTCGAATCTGAGATTGATTCTCATACATCAACCTACCAGCCCTGCTTGCTTGCGGCCGAGCCAGAAGACAACAGCTCCCCGCCCACAGTCTGGTCCCGCAGCTACGGCCTCACCCCTTGGCGAGCAGCGCCTCGACTTCCTGCAGCGTCGGCATCGACGGCGCGGTGCCTGGGCGCGTCACCGAAATGCCGGCGACGGCGCAGGCGAAGCGTACCGCCTGCAAGGGTTCGATCCCTCTCGACAGCGCTGCCGCCAGGCCGCCGTTGAAGGCGTCGCCAGCGCCTGTGGTCTCGACCACCGGGCCGGCAGCGACCGCAGCGGCATGCTCGGAACGATCGGCCGTGTGCAGCAGCGCACCCTTTTCGCCGAGCGTCACGATGGCGGCGCCAACGCCCTTCTCGAGCAGATTGTCAGCGGCGCGGCGGGCATCGTCGATGGAGGAAACCTTGATACCGGTCAGCTCCTCGGCCTCGGTCTCGTTGGGGGTGACATAGTCGCAAAGCGTATAGATGCGGTCCGGAAGCTTTGCCGCCGGCGCCGGGTTGAGGATGGTGGTCACCCCTGCCCCGCGCGCGATTTCCAGCGCCCGCATCGCCGCCTCGATCGGCTGTTCGAGCTGGGTGACGAAGATTCCGGCCGCGCGGATCAGCCCGGCATTTGCCTCGATGTCGGCGGGCGAGATCAGCATCGCCGCGCCGGGACTGACGATGATGGCGTTGTTGCCGCTCGTCTCCTCGATGAAGATATAGGCCGCACCGGTATAGCTCTGCGGCGTCTCGACGACGGCGCTTTTCACGCCCGCCTGCGACCAGGTCTGCCTCGCCATATCGGCGAAGGGATCGACGCCGAGGCGGGTCAGGAAGGTGACGTCGGCGCCGAGCCGGCCGGCCGCCACGGCCTGGTTCGAGCCCTTGCCGCCGGGGCCGAGTGTGAAGGACGTACCCAGGATCGTCTCTCCCATGCGCGGCTGGCGGGCGGCGCGGTAGGCGGTGTCGGCGACGAAGACGCCCAGTATGACGATCGGTCTGCCCGGCATATCGCTACTCCGCATCCGGCGGCACGACGCCCTTGCGGAATGCGAAGCAGCCGTAGAAGCGGCGCTCGCCGGTCTGGATGACGCAATAGGCCTTCTTGGCGCGTTCGTAGAAGGCGTAGCGCTCGACCGAGATCATCGGCCAGGCCTTGCCCTCGGCGGTGTCGATCTCTTTTTGCACTTCCTTCTGCACGGCGGGAATTTCGTCCGGCTTGCCGACGATCTCCATGCGGGCAGCCGCATCGTCAACGAAGGTGTCCAGCGGATAGAGCGACAGCACCGCCTTGGCCACGTCGGCCGCCGGCGCATCGATGCGCAGCAGTCTGCCAAGCACGGTCTGGCGCGCCACGGAATCGGACGGGAAATTGGTGTCGGCGATAATCAAATCGTCGCCGTGGCCCATCGCCCGCAGCGCCTGCAGCACATCGGCATTGAGCAGCGGATTGATTCCTTTGAGCATGGTATTCCTCGCGAGGCTTGCTGGGGGCGAAATCAGAGCCGCTTGCCGGTCTCTGCGTCGAAGAGATGCACCTGGTCGAGCCGCGGTTTCAGGTGCAGTGTGTCGCCCGGCTTGAAGTCGTGGCGCTCGCGGAACAATGCCACCATCTCGCCCTCGCCGAAGCGCAGGAAGACCAGCGTTTCGGAACCGGTCGGCTCGACCACCGAAATCTTCGCCGGAACACCATCGGGATGGATTTCGAGATGCTCGGGCCGCACGCCGTAGACGACATTGCGGCCATCTTCCACGGTATTGCTCGAGGCGATCGGGAACGGCGTCCCGGCGATCTCGACGACGGGCTTGTCGCCCTTGCGCACGACGCCCTTGAGCAGGTTCATCGAGGGCGAGCCGATGAAGCCGGCGACAAACAGATTGGCCGGCCGGTCGAACAATTCCAACGGCGCGCCGACCTGCTCGATGCGACCGTCGCGCATCACCACGATCTTGTCGGCCATGGTCATGGCCTCGATCTGGTCGTGGGTGACGTAGATGGTGGTGGTCTTCAGTCGTTGATGCAGTTCCTTGATCTCGGTGCGCATCTGGACACGCAGCTTGGCGTCGAGATTGGAGAGCGGCTCGTCGAACAGGAACACCTGCGGATTGCGGACGATAGCGCGGCCCATGGCGACGCGCTGGCGCTGGCCGCCGGAGAGCTGGCGCGGATAGCGCTTGAGGTAGGGGTTGAGGTCGAGGATATCGGCGGCGCGCTTGACCCGCTCAGTGACCACCGCCGGGTCGGTTTTGCGCAGCTTGAGAGCAAAGGCCATGTTCTGCTCCACCGTCTTGTGCGGATAGAGCGCGTAGTTCTGGAACACCATGGCGATGTCGCGCTTGGCCGGCGGCAGATGATTGACGACGCGCTCGCCGATGGCGATGGTGCCACCGGAAACGGTTTCCAGCCCGGCCACCATCCTCAGCAGCGTGGACTTGCCGCAGCCCGAAGGGCCGACCAGCACCACGAATTGCCCATCGGCGATGTCGACGCTGACATCGTGCAGAACCTTGACGGCTCCGAACGCCTTGGCCACATTGCGGATCGCGACTTGAGCCATCATTCCCCCTTCGGTTGCCGTGAAGCTAAACAACGCAAACGGCGAGGGCAAGTCAGTCTCTTATAGATAAAAAACCCATTCACGTTGACACCGCACTTCGTTGTGCGAATAGTGACGGTGCTCGGCTTATGACCCTGTTCCGGGCGCACCGGCACGCTTGTCCGGCACTCAATGCGAAGCGTCGCGGGAGGGAGAATTCGGGCCGCTATTTACCGGAGTCGCTGTCGTTGGGGAACATAATCGGCGCTCCACCATCTGAACCAATTCACAATTGACCTTCTGGGAGGAACGAGATGAAAATCAGCCTTTATAACCAACTTGTCCGCGCGGGGGCCACCCGCCGCGACGTGCTGAAGGGAGCCGCCAGCATGGCCGCCCTCACCGCCGCATCCGGTGCGGGTCTTGGCGCATTGACGCGTCCGGCTTCCGCCGCCGATGATCTGCGTGCGCAGATCTTGCAGATCCCCGGCGTCGGCAAGGGTCAACCGACCGATGCCGACTTCCAGAAGGTCGGCGAGATGTGCCTTGGCGCCACCAAGGCCAGTGTCAAGCAAGGCGAGTTCGCGGGTGTCGAGCTCACCTTCATGGGTCTCAACAACCAGAACCTGCACAACGTGCTGTACCGCGGCTTCCTGAAGGCGTGGGAGGACTATACCGGGGCCAAGTTCACCTGGATCGACCTGGCCCAGGCCGACTACGGCGCCCGCCTGCAGCAGTCGATCGCCACCGGCACCGTCGACTTCGACGTCATCGAAATGGGCGCGCCGTTCGAAGGCGACGTCTGCGGCAAGGGGCTGGCTTCGGTCATGCCCGATTGGGTCAAAGAACAGATCGACATGAAAGATGTCGTGGCCTATCTGCAGCCGCCGGTCGGTACCTGGGATGGCAAGCAGTACCGCGTGACCGTCGACGGCGACGCGCAT
The DNA here is from genome assembly GCF_040320985.1 of Mesorhizobium sp. M0571. Taxonomy (NCBI): domain Bacteria; kingdom Pseudomonadati; phylum Pseudomonadota; class Alphaproteobacteria; order Hyphomicrobiales; family Phyllobacteriaceae; genus Mesorhizobium; species Mesorhizobium sp. M0571. The sequence continues at coordinate 21,148 of NZ_JAMYQT010000016.1, read as the reverse complement.
AATTTCAACTATCGCACCGACGTGTTCGCCGATGCCGACCTCGCCAAGGCGTGGAAGGACGGCGGCGGCCAAGGCGAATGGGGCGTGCCGAAGACCTGGCAGCAGGTGCAGGCGGTGACCAAGTTCCTCAAGGGCCAGAAGTTCAAAGGCCAGGACGTCTATGGCTATCTCGATGCCCCTAAGCCCTGGGGCGGTTTCGGCTTCTACTTCCTCGGCAGCCGCGCCACTGCCTATGCCAAGCACCCGGACGACAAGGCCTGGCTGTTCGATGCCGACACAATGAAGCCGCGCATCAACAACCCGGCATGGGTGCGCGCGATCCAGGACGTGGTCGATGCACTGCCTTCCGAGCCGCCGGATCAGATCAACGCCGACCCCAACACGACCTGTTCTCGCAATTCCTGGGTGGCACCGGTTCGATGCTGGCCTGGTGGGGAGACGCTGGCTCCAACGCCAAGACCAGCGACTCCTCGGTCGTCGGCGACGTCACCGGCTTTTCGATCCTGCCGGGCTCGGACGACGTCTATAATTCCAAAACCGGCAAGTGGGATACGCTCGCGAGCGGCCCGAACTATGCGCCGAACTGCGCCTATCTCGGCTGGGGCGTTTATGTCATGGCCCGCGTCGATAGCGACGAAAAGAAGAAGAAGGCGGCGTGGTCTGCCGCTGCCCATCTCGGCGGCAAGGACCTGTCGCTCTGGTGCGCGGCCTATCCGTCGGGCTTCCAGCCCTACCGCAACAGCCATTTCAACATTCCGGAATGGGTGGCGGCCGGCTACGACGAGGCGTTCATCACCTCGTATCTGAAATCGGAAGCCGACAGCTACAACCATCCGAACGCGGCGATCGAGCCGCGCATCCCCGGCATCTTCCAGTATTACAGCGCCGCCGAAGACATTCTTGCCAACACATTCGCCGGCAAGATGAAGGCGCAGGAAGGTGCGGACGCCATCGCCGCCGCCTGGGAGAAGCTGACCGACCAGCTCGGCCGCGACAACCAGATCAAGCTCTACAAGGCCTCGCTCGGCATGTAGGCTGACAAGATGAAACAGGTCCGGCGGCGCACAGCCGCCGGACCTCCCTGACCGGCTTGGCCCTGACCGGCTCAGCCGGTGATCGAGCCTCCTGTGAACGGGCAAGACGCGTGGCTGACCGGACCTTGGCTGACCAGACTTTGTCCACAAGTGAATGGCCGGCAAACGCCGTCCCATCCGATCCGATACCGCGGAGCCGCAAGCGGCTTGGCTGGGCGCTGATGGCCGTTGCAACGCTCGGCCTTTTGGCGGTCATAGCGTTGCAAATCCTCTACAAGGCCGACATCGACGCCGTTGGTTTCGAGACCTGGCGCCCGATCGTCTACGCCTATGTGTTATGGGGCATCACAATCGGCATCGGCCAGGTGCTGACGCGCGGCGAGGACGGCCAGCGCGCGCTGTTCCTGCTGCCGGCGCTCTTGTTCACCATCGCCATGGTGATCTTTCCGACGCTGTTCGGCTTCTATATCGCGCTGACCGACTGGAACCTCAGTTCCGTCAGCGGCCGGACGTTCAATGGCCTCGACAATTTCTGGCAGATGCTGAACGACCCCTACTACCGCAACGCACTGTTCAACATGGTGTTCTACGTGCTGGCGGTGTTCGTCGAATATATCATCGCGTTCGGCCTGGCGCTGTTGCTCAACGCGCAGATCCGGGCGCGCAAATTCTTCCGCGTCGTCTTTCTCATGCCCCTGATGCTGTCGCCGGTGGCGGTATCGTGGATGATCGGCAAGTCGCTGATGGAATATCGCTTCGGGCCGGCTGCAACGCTGGCGCGGCATCTTGGCTGGGAAAACCCGGCATTCTTCTCCAACCCGATCACCGCCCGCATCTCGATCATGGTGCTCGATGCCTGGACCTTCATCCCGTTCATGATGATCATGCTGCTCGCCGGCCTGCAGGCGATGTCGCGCGAGGTGCTCGAGGCAGCGCGTGTCGATGGCGCCACCGCCTGGCAGACTTTCTGGCAGGTCACCTTCCCGCTGATGCTGCCGGTGTCGGTCACGGCGGTCATCCTGCGCATCATCTTCAAGCTGAAGCTTGCCGATATCATCATCACCGTCACCTCCGGCGGGCCTGGAGGTGCTACCGATTCGGTGTCGAGCTTCATCTACCGCGAATATCGCGACCGCTCGAATGTCGGCTACGGCACCATGCTGGCGATGGCCTACCTCATCATCATCATCGTGTTCGTGACCTGGCTGCTGAAATTCGCCAGCCGCTTCGTGCGCAACGTTAACTGATCGGGCCGGCGAGATGAGCGTTCAAACCACCGACTATGCCGCCTCCGAAATCCGCTCGCCGGCGGCGTTCCTCGCCAACCGCGTCTTCATCTACGGCGCGCTCATCTTCTGGGCGTTTATCTGCCTGTTCCCGATCTATTGGACGATAACCACCTCGTTCAAGACCGCGGTCGACGTCACCCAGGGCCATCTGATCCCGTTCGTCGACTTCCAGCCCGACTGGAAAGGTTGGCGTTCGCTCGGCCTGTCGCCGGATTCGATCTTTCGAACGTCGACGGTGCGCGACGAATTCCTCAAGCGCTTCATGAATTCGGTCATCACCTCGGTCGGCGCCTCGAGCCTGGCCATCGTCATCGGCAGCCTCGCCGCCTACGGGCTGACCCGCTACCGCTACAAATTCGCCTGGTTCAGGAATGAGGACATCTCCTTCTTTTTCCTGTCGCAGCTGATCCTGCCGCCGGTGGTGCTGGCCCTGCCCTTCCTCGTGCTTTACCGGGAGGTCGGGCTGCTCGACACGCGCGTCGGGCTGATCCTGCTCTACACGCTGATGGTGCTGCCGATCGTCATCTGGATCATGCGCGACCAGTTCAACTCCATCCCGGTGGAGCTGGAGGAGGCAGCACTCGTCGACGGCCTGTCGATCTGGGGCGCCTTCTTGCGCATCGTCATGCCGATCGCGCTGCCGGGCATGGTCGCCGCCTTCATCCTGGCGATGGTGCTGTGCTGGAACGAGTATTTCTTCGCCGCGCTTTTGACCTCGACCGACGCCAAAACCATACCGGTGATGGTGGCGAGCCAGACCGGCTCGCAAGGCATCAACTGGTGGTCGATGGCGGCCCTCGCCACCGCCGCCATTACCCCACTCGCCGTCATCGGCATCGCGCTGGAGCGCTACCTGATCATGGGCATGACGGCGGGCGCGGTGAAGTAACTGGGCCGATCTTCCCTTCTCCCATTGTTGTGGGAGAAGGGAAAGCCGCGCTAGCGCAAAAGCGTTGCGCGCAGATGATCGAGGATCATAGCGACGCCCTGTCGTCCCAATTCCGCCGAGGCTTCGAGGGCGCTTGCCGTGTACCAGCCGGTGTTGTCGGCGAAATGGTCGGCATCGACCGCTTCCGGGCACAGCGCCAGCATCAGCGACGTCTCGCCGATGCCGGCATGGTCAAACGGGTACTGGCTGTGCATTGAAGCCGGCATCAGCGGATGCACCTGCACCCAGTTGAAGAAATTGCTGCCCTCGGCGTGCTCGGCATAATAGTCGGCCATCGCCGCAGAGCCCCACCAGCCTTCGCCGCGTTCTTTCTCAAGGAAGCGGAAGATGGCTTGCCGACCGGCGGCCTTGAAGGCGAGATCGGTCGGCATGCCGGCGGCAAAATTCTCGGTCTGGTGGTGAATGATGGCGTGGATGTTGCGGAAGCCGATGCGCAGCAGGCTGTAGAACAATTCCTCCGCGAATGGCGCCAACACATTGCCGCCGACCTGCACCGAGCCGCTGCCTTCCGGCGCCGCAACGACATAGCTTGCCGCGCCGTAATAGAAGGGCGGCAGAATGACGATTTCGGCCTCCGTTTTGAACAGTTCCAGGATCTTGACCACCGCCAGTGTGTCCATGCCGACGGCCATGTGCTCGCCGTGATATTCGAGCACACCGAGCGGCAATACGACCGGCCAGTTCTCGGCGATCGCCTTGCGGATCTGATGCGGCAGCATCAATTCGTAGCGCATGACGCCTACTCCATATTGGTGTGACGGGCGCGCATCGCTTCCGGCGATACGCCCGTCAGAGCCCTGAGCTTCAGCACCATCACTTCGAAGAGGACGAACAGAGCACCTTCGAAAACCGAGCCCATCGGCAGGACGGATGTCTTTTCCGGGCCTTGGTCGTCGGCCATGGTCTGAGCAGGGATAAGCAGTGTGAAGTCGGCCAGCTTTGCGGCAGTGCTGCCGGCTTGCGCGGTCAGCAGCAGGACGGCGGCACCGGCATCGCGCGCGATCTGCATCAAAGTCAGCACGGTCGACGTCTCGCCCGGGCCGGAACTGACGAGGAACACATCGCCCGCGCCCAGCGGCGGCGTGATCATGTCGCCGACGACCGACACCGGCAGACCGAGATGGTAAAGCCGCATGGCAAAACCCTTGACCTGCAGCGCCTCGCGGCCGCAGCCATAGGTGACGATCTTTCTCGCTTCGGCCAAGATGGCGCAAGCGGCGTCGATGCGGCTTTCGTCGATGCGCTCCAGCACGGTGCCAAGCTCGTTCAGCGCAATCCCAAACAGGTTTCCGCCGGCGTCCATCATAACATTTGCACCAGCTTGCATGTGCAGGAGAACCACTTGAATATCTCGGTCACATTTACCTCGAACAGCTTGTTTTCATTCATGCTATCACCGCGAAAATCGGTGTCCAACGGCACGCGGTGCTTTTGATGCGCCACAGCCGTGATAGTGTCACGGCAAATCGCAAATGAGGAAACGGCAGCATATGAAGACACGGCGTTTCGACCGCATCGGCAATGGCGGCATCAATTTCACCGAGCTCGGCTTCGGCACGGCGCCGCTCGGCAATCTCTACCGCGCCGTCTCCGACGAGGATGCCAATGCCACGCTGGAGGCGGCATGGCGGGTCGGCTGCCGCTACTACGACACCGCACCGCTCTATGGGCTGGGCCTTGCCGAAACGCGGCTCAATCCGTTCCTGCGTTCGAAGAAGCGTGACGACTACGTGCTGTCCAGCAAAGTCGGGCGCATCATGCGCGCCTGCCCGCCGGACCAGCGCACCGGCATCGGCAAGTTCTTCGACACGCCGTCGCGCCGCGAGGTCTACGACTACAGCTATGACGGCGTTATGCGGTCCTTCGAAGCCTCTCTGGAACGGCTCGGCGTCGACCGCATCGACATCCTCTTCGTGCATGATGTCGACATTTTCACCCATGGCAGCAAGGAAGCCTCGGACCAGCGCATCCAGGAATTCATGAGCTCCGGTTATTACGGATTGCTGGCGTTGCGCGACCAAGGCGTGATCAAGGCGTTCGGCGGCGGCATCAATGAGTGGCGGGTTGCCCAGACGCTGGCCGAGCGCGGCGATTTCGATCTGTTTCTGCTTGCCGGGCGCTACACGCTGCTGGAGCAGGAAGCGCTGCAGTCTTTCCTGCCTCTATCCCAGCAACGTGGCATCGGCATCGTTCTCGGCGGGCCGTACAATTCCGGCATCCTGGCAACCGGGCCGAAGCAAGGCGCCTATTACAATTATTCGGAGGCGCCGCAGGACATCATCGACCGCGTTACCCGCATCGAGGCCGTCTGCAAGCGCCACGGCGTGCGCCTGATCGAGGCGGCGCTGCAGTTCCCGCTGCTGCACCCTTCGGTCGTGTCGGTAATCCCCGGCGGCCAGCGGCCGGGCGAAGTCGAAAGTAATCGCTCGCTGCTCGACGCGAAGCTGCCACCGGCGCTGTGGGCCGATCTCAAGAAAGAAGGCTTGATGCGCACGGATGCGCCGACGGCATAGCGCCGCCTTTTCCAACGACCCTGCGGGGCCTAGAAAAGAAAAACCGGATAGCCGGCTTTTCTTTTCTCTGAAAGACTTAAGGAGGCGCTTAGTTGACCGCGTCCTTGAGGCCCTTGCCGGCCGAGAACTTCGGCACGGTGCGCGCCGGGATCTTCACTTCCGCACCGGTCTGCGGATTGCGGCCGGTCGACGCAGCGCGTTGTGACACGGTGAAATTTCCGAAACCGACAAGCCGGACATCGCCGCCCTTTTTCAGTTCGCCGGTGATGACGGAAAACACCGCATCAACCGCCGACTGCGCGTCACCCTTCGAAATACTCGCGGCATCGGCGACAGCGGACACCAGTTCGTTCTTGTTCATAAAAATTCCCTTCCATGAGAAAACCGGAACACTCGACTCATCCGGCAGGAAACGGACTTTAGAAAGAAGCGCTCCGGCAACCAAGTCGAAAAGCGCCAAGAAAGTCGAAAAAAGCCCGGAAATCCGGGGTTCTTCACATGAAAAGCCGGGCTCAAGGCCCGGCTCTCTCTTTGTGCATTGCAACTTTAGCAGGAGCTAATGCGCCAGCGATTTGCCAGCGTCGTCTCCGACATCCACCACCGCCGGCGCATTGACGGGTTCGACCCACTGGATCGGTTCCGGCATGCGCACCAGCGCATGGCGCAGCACTTCGCCAACCCGTGAGACCGGAATGATCTCCATGCCGCTCTTCACGTTCTCCGGAATCTCCGCCAGATCCTTGGCGTTCTCTTCCGGGATCAGCACCTTCTTGATGCCGCCGCGGAGTGCGGCGAGCAGCTTTTCCTTGAGGCCGCCGATCGGCAGAATCCTGCCGCGCAGCGTGATCTCGCCGGTCATCGCGACATCGGCCTTGACCGGGATACCGGTCAGCACCGAGACGATCGCCGTCGCCATCGCCACGCCAGCCGACGGTCCGTCCTTGGGGGTTGCGCCCTCTGGCACATGGACGTGGATGTCGCGCTTGTCGAACAACGGCGGCTCGACGCCGAAATCGATGGCCCGCGAGCGGACGTAAGAGGCCGCCGCCGAGATCGATTCCTTCATCACGTCGCGCAAATTGCCGGTCACGGTCATGCGGCCCTTGCCGGGCATCATGACGCCTTCCACCGTCAACAGCTCGCCGCCGACTTCCGTCCAGGCGAGCCCGGTGACCACGCCGACCTGATCGTCGCTCTCGACCTGGCCGAAGCGGAAGCGCGGAACACCAAGATAATCGGCAAGATTGTCCGCCGTGATGTTGATCGTCTTCTTCTTCGTCTTCAGGATCTCGGTCACCGCCTTGCGCCCGAGCTTCATCAGCTCGCGCTCCAGGCTCCTGACGCCCGCTTCACGGGTGTAGGTCTGGATGATGCCACGGATCGCGTCCTCGCCGACGGAGAACTCCTTCGGCTGCAACGCGTGGTCGCGGATCACCTTGGGCATCAGGTGACGTTTGGCGATCTCTATCTTCTCGTCCTCGGTGTAGCCGGCGATACGGATGATCTCCATGCGGTCCATCAAGGGCGCAGGGATGTTCAACGTGTTCGCCGTCGTCACGAACATCACGCTCGACAGGTCGTATTCGACCTCGAGGTAATGGTCCATGAACGTCGAATTCTGCTCGGGATCGAGCACCTCAAGCAAAGCCGATGACGGATCGCCGCGGAAATCCTGGCCCATCTTGTCGATCTCGTCGAGCAGGAAGAGCGGATTGGATTTCTTCGCCTTTTTCATCGACTGGATGACCTTGCCGGGCATCGAGCCAATATAGGTGCGCCTGTGACCGCGGATCTCGGCCTCGTCGCGCACGCCGCCCAGCGCCATGCGGATGAACTCGCGGCCGGTCGCCTTGGCGATCGACTTGCCGAGCGAGGTCTTGCCGACGCCGGGAGGTCCGACGAGGCACAGGATCGGCCCCTTCAGCTTCTTCTGGCGGCTCTGCACGGCGAGGTATTCGACAATGCGGTCCTTGACCTTGTCGAGCCCGAAATGATCGGTATCGAGCACATTCTGGGCAAAGGCCAGATCCTGCTTGACCTTGGAGTTCTTACCCCACGGGATCGACAGCAGCCAGTCGAGATAGTTGCGCACGACGGTCGATTCAGCCGACATCGGCGACATCGTCCGCAGCTTCTTCAGTTCGGCTTCCGCCTTTTCGCGGGCCTCCTTGGAGAGCTTGGTTTTCTTGATGCGCGCCTCGATCTCGGCGGCCTCGTCGCGGCCGTCCTCGCCTTCGCCGAGCTCCTTCTGGATCGCCTTCATCTGCTCGTTGAGGTAGTATTCGCGCTGCGTCTTCTCCATCTGGCGCTTGACGCGCGAGCGGATGCGCTTCTCCACCTGCAGCACCGAGATTTCGGCTTCCATGAAGCCCATCGCCTTTTCCAGCCGTTCCTTGACGGACAGCGTGGCGAGCATCTCCTGCTTCTCGGGGATCTTGATGGCAAGATGCGAAGCGACCGTGTCGGCGAGCTTGGAATAGTCGTCGATCTGGCTGGCGGCACCCACCACTTCGGGCGAGATCTTCTTGTTCAGCTTGACGTAGTTCTCGAAGTCGGTGACGACGGAACGGGCCAGCGCCTCGACCTCGACCTCTTCCTCCTCCGGTTCGACCAGCGCCGCAGCACGGGCCTCATGGAAGTCGGGACGGTCGGTGAACGCGACGATTTTCGCACGCGAGGCGCCTTCGACCAGCACCTTTACGGTGCCGTCCGGCAGTTTCAGCAATTGCAGCACATTGGCGAGCGTGCCGATATCAAAGATGGCATCGGGCTCTGGATCGTCGTCGGCGGCATTCATCTGGGTCGCGAGCAGGATCTGCTTTTCCTGACCCATCACTTCTTCCAGCGCCTTGATCGACTTTTCACGCCCGACAAAGAGCGGAACGATCATATGCGGGAACACCACGATGTCGCGCAGTGGGAGGACTGCGAAAACGCCGTCGCTGGGAGCCTTGGATACTTTGGCCATTGTCCAACCTTTCATGTCGCGGCCGCCAATGGGCCAACCGCGAATCTCATATTAACGACCGGGGATCGTTCCGCCTACCACCGTTTGTGACGGGAGTTTTACAGCACAGAATTCGGCACCACGGCCTTCTGCCTTTAGTTGGAGGCACGGGGGGTAAAGATCAAGGGTCAACACGGTCCGTCCCTCCAATCTGCAGCCATTACGCGGCGCCGTTACGCGGTGTGCGACAGCAAAACGGCGCCCTGCGGCGCCGTTTCAGAAAAATCCATTGCCGGCTCACGTCAGGCGCTGACGTTGCCTTTCTTTTCCTTCTGCTCGGAATAGATGTAGAGCGGCCTGGCGTTGCCTGACACCACCTCTTCCGAAATAACCACTTCGCGCACGCCTTCCAGCGCCGGCAGTTCGAACATGGTGTCGAGAAGGATCGCTTCCATGATCGAACGCAGGCCGCGCGCGCCGGTCTTGCGGTCGATGGCGCGCTTGGCGATCGCCGACAGCGCGTTCTCGTGGAAGGTCAGGTCGACATTCTCCATCTCGAACAGCCGCTGGTACTGCTTGACCAGCGCGTTCTTCGGCTCGGTCAGGATCTGGATCAGCGCCGGTTCGTCGAGATCCTCGAGCGTCGCCAGGACAGGCAGACGGCCGACGAACTCGGGAATGAGCCCGAACTTCAAGAGATCCTCAGGCTCGACCAGGCGGAAAACATCGCCGGTGCGGCGATCCTCGGGCGAAGCGACAATGGCGCCGAAGCCGATCGAGGTCTTGCGGCCGCGATCCGAGATGATCTTGTCCAGCCCGGCGAATGCGCCGCCGCAGATGAACAGGATGTTGGCGGTGTCGACCTGCAGGAATTCCTGCTGCGGATGCTTCCTGCCGCCCTGCGGCGGCACCGAGGCGACGGTGCCTTCCATGATCTTCAGCAAGGCCTGCTGCACGCCCTCGCCCGACACGTCGCGGGTGATTGAGGGGTTGTCCGACTTGCGCGAGATCTTGTCGATCTCGTCGATATAGACGATGCCGCGCTGGGCACGCTCGACATTGTAGTCGGCCGACTGCAACAGCTTCAGGATGATGTTCTCAACATCCTCGCCGACATAGCCGGCCTCGGTCAACGTCGTCGCGTCGGCCATGGTGAAGGGGACGTCGATGATGCGGGCCAGCGTCTGCGCAAGCAGCGTCTTGCCGCAGCCGGTCGGGCCGATCAGGAGGATGTTCGACTTCGCCAGCTCGACGTCGTTGTTCTTGCCGGCATGGGCGAGGCGCTTGTAGTGGTTGTGGACGGCCACCGACAGCACGCGCTTGGCGTAGGGCTGGCCGATGACGTAGTCGTCGAGAACCTTGAGGATCTCCTGCGGTGTCGGCACGCCCTCGCGCGACTTCACCATCGAGGTCTTGTTCTCCTCGCGGATGATGTCCATGCACAGTTCGACGCATTCGTCGCAGATGAACACCGTCGGCCCGGCGATCAGCTTGCGCACTTCATGCTGGCTTTTGCCGCAAAACGAGCAATAAAGCGTGTTCTTGGAATCGCCGCTGTTGCTGCCGACCTTGCTCATTTTCATGTCCTTTCATGGCCGCCCGCCGATGGTCTGGTTGAAAGGGCGCATAATTCAATCTATCGCGGGAATCCGCCGCCGCCAGTGTTCCGGCTCTCGCAACGCATTCCGTACGAAACACAAATCGGAAAACGGGGCAACGATTCGAACAACCCCACGCAAAGCTAAGCCGTCGAAAATCAACATAGCCTTAACGTAGGCAATTGCACCCGTCGAGGGAACAGCCAATTGTGGCCGAAATGCCGCAAGCCGCGCCAAAAGCGCGTGATCCCGCCACTCACTGCCACCGCGGGGCCACCGCGGGCCTATAGGGCAATGCCTTCGACCGGTTCACGTGACGAAATGACTTTGTCGATGAGGCCGAAATCCTTGGCCTCGTCGGCAGTCATGAAATGGTCACGGTCGAGCGTTTTTTCAATCTCATCGTAGCTCTTGCCGGTGTGCTTGACGTAAACCTCGTTGAGGCGGCGCTTCAGCTTGATGATGTCCTGCGCATGGCGCTCGATGTCGGAAGCCTGGCCCTGGAAGCCGCCGGAAGGCTGGTGGACCATGATGCGAGCGTTCGGCGTGGCAAAGCGCATGCCCTTTTCGCCTGCGGTGAGAAGCAGCGAACCCATCGATGCGGCCTGGCCGATGCAGAGCGTCGACACGGCAGGCTTGATGAACTGCATGGTGTCGTAGATCGCCATGCCGGAGGTGACGACGCCGCCGGGCGAGTTGATATAGAGGTTGATTTCCTTCTTCGGATTCTCCGCCTCGAGGAACAGCAGCTGCGCGCAGACCAGCGTCGCCATGCCGTCCTCGACCGGGCCGGTGATGAAAATGATGCGCTCCTTGAGGAGCCGCGAGAAAATGTCGTAGGCCCGCTCGCCGCGATTGGTCTGTTCGACCACCATCGGAACGAGGTTCATGTAGGTTTCGACGGGGTTCTTCATGGACTATCCCTTTTTGAGGATGGGATTCCGGCGCCGGAGATTTGCAATCGGGCAGAATCGGTTCTGGATCGTTGTTCTGTAAATAGGATGCCGGCTCACCCTAGCGCAAGGCCGCCTCTCCTAGCCATCCGGTTAAGTCGAATCAAGGCTTCCAAAGCAAGTTTCGCCCGTCGCCGCGCCGGCAGCCCTCTGCTACCGCCGGAAGGGCGCTCATGCCTGGCCGTTGTTTAGCGATTTCTTAACCGCATCGCTTAACGAAAAGCGGTAAAACCGCTTTTTCCTGTCACGGCTTGCCCTACAATCCAACGTTGAACCCGCTCCACGCAGTTCAAACAGGGGGAGTGCAATGATCAGGAAAACAGCTTCCTTGGCTATTACAGGCGTCGCCGTTCTCGGCATGGCGTCCGAAACGGCGGCCGGCGGACGCGCGGTCGAATGCTACGAGCAGCTCAACCGGCCGGCCGTCTACGACACGGTCTATGAGGATGTGCTCGTCAGTCCCGCCGGCCAGCAGGTCGAGTATGTTGCACCGATCTACGGAACGCGCGAGCGCGTGGTGCAGATCGCGCCGGCGCGCGTCAGCTACGAGATCGTGCCCGCCATCACCCGAACCATCTGTCGCACCGTGAGGGTCGATGACGGCGGTTATTCCTGGGAATGGCGCATCATCAATGGCCGCAAGGTGCTGTGCAAGGTCAGGCACAAGGCGCGTTATGAACGCGTGGCCGAAATCGTTGTGGTGCAGCCGGAACGCCGGCGGCGCGTCGTCCTCCCCGCCGAGTATGAGAGCGTCGCCGAAGAGGTTCTCGTGCGACCCGAGCAACGGCGCATCATCGACGTGCCCGCTTCCTACCGGACGGTGGCCCGACGCGTGGTGGTCAGGGAAGGCTCATCCAGCTGGCGGCGCGTGCATATTCCGAGGCATTGCCAACATTAGCCGCTCAGGCCAGTTCGGCCCTGAGCCACTTCTTCAGGCCGGCGACATCGCCATTGCCGACGCAAGCCGCAACGCGCCGGCCGACCGCCGCGCCGAACTTGTAGCCGTGGCCGGAGCAGGCCGAGACGATCAGGCATTTGTCTTTCTGATGCGCGAGGAACTTCTCGTCGGCGGTAAAGGTGTAGGCGCAGGTGACCACTTCGGTGACCCTGTACTCCTCAATGTGCGCGATCGGCGGCGAAAACAGGTTGCGGATCGCCTCGCCTTCGCCCGGCACCGGCTGGCGGTTCCAGTCGGCGTCGCTGGTTGGCACCCTGTGCAGGCCTGAGCCGAATTTCATGCCGGCGCCGCCGGAGGGCGGGATCACGTAGCCGTCGACACTGCCGCCAATGTCGAGAACAACTGGTGCAGCCCGCCACGCCTCTTTCAGATCCGCCGGCGGCTCGACATAGGCGAGCGCGGTGCGCCAGGTTTTCAGTTCCCCATCGAGCTCCGGGAATAGTTTTAGCACCCAGGCGCCGGCAGCGACGACGATCCGGTCGGCCTGCATCGTTTCGCCGCTCGCAAGCACGATATGTCCGGCCTCGGCGTCGATCTCGGCCACCTTGCTGTTTTCGTAGACATTGGCGCCGTTCGCGCGCAGCCATCTGGCGAGGCCCGAGGCGATCTTGCGGCAGTGCAACGCGCCACCGTCCGGCGAAAAATACGCATAGCGGAACGAACCGGGCTGCAGGAACGGCCAGCGTTCGACCGCGGCGTCCGGCTCGAGCAGCTCGAACGGATAGTTCCCCTCCTCCAGCCCTTCGCGGTATTCCTCGGCCTCGTCGCCCGGCTCGCGCGAAATACAGATGAAGCCGCGCGGGTCGAGATGGCTTTCGCCGAGATCGGCCCACATCTCGTCCCACGCTTCATAGGCTTCGGTGATCAGCCGGCCATAGCCCGTTCCGGCGCGATAGGCGCGGCGGATGATGCGATGATGGTCGCCGGACGCGGCAAGCGGATTGGGGATCGGTCCCTGCTCGACGATCGAGACGAGGTGACCGGCCTTGACCAGAGACCACGCCGTGGAAAGCCCGGCAATGCCTGCACCGACCACGATCACATTCATGAAAACCGTCCTTCCGCAACCGCTTCCGCTGCTCACCTCACGGGAGGGCCAACATACGGTCTGGCACCAGACTGGCAAGCCGCGCTAATGGTCTGGCATGACCGAATTGAAACCACCCTGCCTTGCCTTTGATCCAGCCACGCGCAGCCTGCGGCTCGATCCGCACGAGCCTGCTTTCTTCCAGCATCCATACGAGGCCTACGCCTTCCTGCATGGCGCATCGAATGTCTTCTTCTGGGAGGAGTTTGGCTTCTGGTGCTTTGGCGGCTTCGACGACGTCAACCGGCTGCTGCGCGATCGCCGCTTCGGCCGCCAGAACCCGGCCGGCATTCCGGACAGCCGAGGCATCGGCCAGAACCGTACGCATCTCAGCGCTTTCGACGGCGTCGAAGCCAATTCGATGCTGGAATTGGAGCCGCCTGTCCACACGCGACTGAGAACGCTGGTCAACCGCGCCTTCGTCTCGCGCCAGGTCGAGCGGCTCAGGCCGCGTGTCGAAGCGCTGGCCAACGAACTGATCGACCGTTTCGAGCCAGGAGAAGTCGACCTGCTGCCGGCCTTCGCCGCTCCCCTGCCGATCACCATCATAGCCGAAATGCTCGGCGTGCCGGTCGAAATGGGACCGCAACTGCTCGACTGGTCGCATCAAATGGTCACCATGTACATGCATGGACGCACCCGCGCGACGGAGGAGACGGCCAACCGGGCCGCACGCGACTTTTCCGATTTCCTGCGCGGCTACGTCGCTGAGCGGCGGAAGAGGCCCGGCGAGGATCTTCTGTCCCTGCTGATTGCGGCACAGGAGGACGGCCAAAAACTCTCGGAGGACGAGTTGGTGTCCTCGGCCATTCTTTTGCTCAATGCCGGCCATGAAGCAACTGTCCACCAGACCGGCAATGCGGTGCGTTCGATCCTTGCGCAAGGCGGCGACCCGCGCCGCTTCTTCGCCTCGCCGGAGGCCACCGCAGCGACTGTCGAAGAATGCCTGCGCTTCGACGCGCCGCTGCACATGTTCACGCGCTACGCCTATCACGCGGTCGAGGCCGGGCCGGGGATCATCGTCCCACCGGGCGAGACGATCGGGCTGCTGCTTGGCATGGCCAATCATGACCCTTCTGCGTTTACCGAGCCCTTCGCCTTCAGGCCGGACCGCGCGGACCAGAAGAACGTGTCGTTCGGCGCCGGCATTCATTTCTGCATCGGCGCACCGCTCGCTCGGCTCGAATTGCAGGTGTCGCTGAAAACCTTGTTCGAGCGGCTACCGCGGCTTCGTCTTGCGGAACAGCCGCGCTTCCGCGACACGTATCATTTCCACGGGCTGGAAACGCTTGCTGTCAGAATCTGAGGACGGCTTCCGACGACAGGCTTCGAAAGCCTGCTCCGGCGAATTCCGGTCAAATAGGCAACATCTCAAGGTCGCGAGTGCCAAATAATCGCTGATCGAACGATGAAGCTAACCGGAAGCAGGACCTCACACATAACAATCTCCGGATGGCGATAGAAATTCGGTCATGAAGCTTGAAGAGAGACCGGATTTGAATCTGTTTGCGTCGTCTCGCGGACGATGTCGAGGAAGGCCTTCAGCACCGGCGAGGGTTGTTCACGCCGGTAGATGATTGAAGTGTCGATGGACAAGGTTCGTCCCTGGATAGGGCGATAAACGACGCCGCTCCGGCGCAAATTTTGCAGACAGGCGGGCAGCAGCGAGACGCCCAGCCCGACGGATACAAGTCCGATAATTGTCTGCTTGGGCGTTGCTTCTCGAACGATCCTCGGGCTGAACCCGGATGAACGTCACAGCCCGACGATCTCGTCATAGAGGGATGGACTGATGCTGCGCGGGAACTGAATCAACGCTTCGGAGGCCAGGTCGGCCAGCGCGACCTCTGCTTCCGAGGCCAGCCGATGCGTTTCCGGCAAGGCGACGATCAGGGGTTCGACCAGTATGCTTTCGACCCTCAATGCCTCGTGAACGACGGGAGGATGAACAAAACCGATATCGAGCTGGCGTTCGGCCACTGCCCTGACCTGATTGGGAATGCGCAGATCGGTCAGGCTCAACTCGACCTCGGGATAGCGCTTGGTGAAGCGTTGGACGACAGAAGGCACCACGCTGTAGATAGCCGCGTCGATGAATCCGACAGCAAGATGGCCGGTTTCGCCACGATCGGCTTTGCGAGCAAGCTCCACCGCCTGCTCTGTCTGCTGAAGCACGGCCCTAACCTCATCAAGGAACACACGCCCCGCCGCAGTCAGTTCGACCTTGCGCTTGGTGCGCTCCAGCAAGCGCACACCCATCGCCTGTTCCAGTTGCTGGATCTGCTTTGTCAGGGGCGGCTGTGAGATATGCAAGCGCGCCGCCGCGCGCCCGAAATGCAGCTCTTCGGCGACGGCCAGGAAGGACCGCATCAGCTTGTGGTTCATCTTCAGCCTTTAATTTCCCAAATAGAATTACTCATGGCTCAAACGATATTGGACGGAAAGTATCGGAATCTGCAAAATCCGGAAAGCTGCAAAATCCGGGAGACGCGCTTTGAAAGATTCCGAGATTTCACGCCGCCAGATGCTGAAAGTGCCACTCATCGGTGCGACGATCGCGGCGGCATCTCAATCCGGTCTTGTCTGCGAGGCGCTTGCCCAACCCGTTCCAGCTTCGTCGCCAGCGCCCCCTGGCGCTTTCGCCCACAATGTCGAAGCAGTGGGCTATACCGATCTCGATCATCGCCCAGCCTTCAAAATGGCGATCAGGCAGGTTGGCGAACGTTGGTATCTCTACACTGGGCATTTCTGGCACTCCGGCTGGAGCATCGTGGATGTGACCGACCCGGCCAAGCCCGAGACGGTCAAGTTCGTGCCCTATCGCGGCACGAATACCTGGACTCTACAAATAGATTTGTCCGGCGACACGATGGTGACCGCCCTCGAAAAGCCCTTTGCTCATTTCGGCGGTGACCCCGACGCACCGTTTGGCGAAGGCGTTCTGATCTGGGATATCGCCGACCCCATCAATCCGAAACAACTCAGTCACTACCGTACCGGCGGAAACGGCACGCATCGCAACCTCTATCCCGGTGGACGTTATGTCCACCTTGCCGCCGGCATGCCGGGTTACAGGGGCAACATCTACGTCATCCTCGATGTTTCGGATCGCTCGAGTCCGCGCGAAGCCGGACGCTGGTGGGTGCCGGGCCAGCACGAGGCCGGCGGCGAGAGCTTTGCAGCCGCGAAGCCCACCGCCGACCAGGAGACCGCCGATCGCTACCGGTTGCGACTGAAGCCGCAATGCATGTGCGGCGCCTTCTGCGCCAGCACGGGCGAGGATGTCTCGCTGCACGGCCCGCCTTATGTCACCGGCGATCTTGTCTATTTGCCTTATGGTGCGGCGGGTATCATTGTGCTCGATATCAGCGACGTCTCCCAGCCGAGGCAGGTCGGCGGCCTGAGCTTCAGCCCTCCGTTTCATTCGCGCTTCGGTGTGCATAGCGTGCTGCCGATTCCAGAGCGCGGCATTGCCTTCGCCAATTCGGAGAACGTCACCTATGGACGTGGTCCGATGCATCACGCGTCGATCGTCGATATTTCCGATTCCAGTGAACCCTTCCTGCTGTCGCTGTTGCCCGAAACCCGTGCCACCCGAAGGCGCTCCCTATTCGGATTTCACAACTCGTGGCGGCTGGCGCGGGCCGCACAACATCAACCACCACCAGCATCATCCCGATGTCCAGAAACAAGGCGATCTGTTCTACATCGCGCACTTCAACGCTGGGCTCAGGGTCTACGACGTCTCGAATACTCGGCTTCCACGCGAGGTCGGCTACTTCATCCCGCCGGAGCCAGTCCGACGCTACGGCCCTATGCCGGAAGACAAGCTGGTTGTTCAGACCGAGGACGTGGTCGTGGACCGGCGCGGCTTCATTTACATAAGTGACAAGAACCAGGGGCTCTGGATTCTCCGCTACACCGGCCCGCGGCCGGAAACGGATCGAACGTGACGGTCACATTCACCCTGAATGAGGCCTTAGTCTGAGCGCTGAAGCGGAGGCAGTCATGATTTGCTGGGAAGTTTCATGGCACCGCGACATGATGAGCGGATACGGATTTTCCGACACGGACATCGATCGCCTTTTGTAAAGTCCGGCGCGATGCGAGATCAAAGCTTGATCACATACTCCTTGCGCGTCGTTTCAAGCACTTCCCAGCTTCCTCTAAAGCCCGGCCTGAGCACAAAACTGTCGCCGGCCCTGACGGTGCGCGCCTCGCCACCCTTCTCGGCGATCACTGAAACGCCCGACAGTATGTGGCAAAACTCCCACTCGTCATATTCGATGCGCCATTTGCCGGGCGTTGCTTCCCAGACACCGGCATAGAGGCCGCCGTCCTGTTCCTCGACGTTCCAGGTGCGGAATTTCGGATCGCCCGAAATCAGGCGATCCGGCGCCGGTGCGCCAAGTTCCGGTTCGACGGTGTCGACGCCGACGGAAAGAAATTTCGGCGTGGTCATGGCCATCAAACCTTGACGAGGGCCTGTTCCAGATCGGCGACGATGTCGTTAACGTCCTCGATGCCGACCGAAAGCCTGACGGTGTCCGGACCTGCCCCGGCGTTAATCTTCTGCTCGTCGGAAAGCTGGCGATGCGTGGTCGATGCCGGGTGGATGACCAGCGACTTGGTGTCGCCGACATTGGCCAGGTGCGAGAACAGCTCGAGCGCCTCGACGAATTTGATGCCCGCCGCATAGCCGCCCTTTAGGCCGAAGGTGAACACCGCGCCAGCGCCGAGCGGCGAGTACTTCTTCTGCAGCGCATTGTTTTTGTCGCTGGGCAGGCCGGGATAGGACACCCAGGCAACCTTGGGATGGTTGGAGAGCCAGCCGGCCACGGTGACTGCATTGTCACAATGGCGCTGCATCCTGAGCGGCAGGGTTTCCAGGCCGGTCAGGATCAGGAACGCGTTGAACGGCGAAATCGCCGCGCCGATGTCGCGCAGGCCGAGCACGCGGGCGGCGATGGCGAAGGCGAAATTGCCGAAGGTCTCGTGAAGGACGAGGCCGCCATATTCGGGGCGCGGCTGCGACAGCATCGGATATTTGCCCGACTTCGACCAGTCGAAGGTGCCGCCGTCGACGATGGCGCCGCCGATCGAATTGCCGTGGCCGCCGATGAACTTGGTCAGCGAATGCACGACGATGTCGGCGCCATGCTCGATCGGCCGCAGCAGATAGGGCGAGGCCAGCGTGTTGTCGACGATCAGCGGCAGGCCGTGCTGGCGGGCAATGTCGCCGATCTTCTCGATGTCAACGAAGACGCCGCCCGGATTGGCCAGGCTTTCGATGAAGATCGCCTTGGTCTTGTCGTCGATCTGGCTCTCGAAGGTCGAGATATCGTTGGTGTCGGCCCAGCGCACCTGCCAGCCGAAATTTTTGAAGGCGTGGCCAAACTGGTTGATCGAGCCGCCGTAAAGCTTTGTCGCGGAAACGAAATTGTCCCCCGGCTGCATCAGGTTGTGGAAGACCAGCACCTGCGCGGCATGGCCGGAGGCGACGGCAAGGCCTGCCGTACCGCCTTCAAGCGCGGCGATGCGCTCTTCCAGCACCGCCTGCGTCGGGTTCATGATGCGGGTGTAGATGTTGCCGAACGCCTTCAGCCCGAACAGCGAGGCGGCATGGTCGGCATCGTCGAAGACGAAGGAGGTGGTCTGGTAGATCGGCGTCGCTCGCGCGCCGGTCGCCGGATCCGGCTTGGCGCCGGCATGGACGGCGAGCGTGTTGAAACCGGGCGTGCGGGCCATCGAAAACCTTCCCTTTTAAACCTTCTGAAAAGCGCGGCGCATTCTTGGCGGAGCTCAGCTCCGAATGCAAAGAAGAAAATGCCCCTCCGCGCGTGATCTGCGAATGGGCTAGCCGGAAAATGCCGACAGAGCCGGAAATTAATTGCGTTTCTATTTCTGGCGAACGCCGAAGCTCTGGAACCCCGGCCGCATCAGCGGCTTCTTCGACGACAAAACGCCGGAATTGACGCCGGTCCAGCCGATCTCGCCAGACAGCTTGCCATATTCGATCTTGGGGCACCGGTTCATCACCACTTTGATGCCGGCGGCTTCGGCGCACGCGGCCGCCTGGTCATGGCGTATGCCAAGCTGCATCCAGATGACTTTCGGCAGCGGATCGAGCCGCAACACGTCGTCGACAATGCCCGGTACGGCAGCGGAAGCGCGAAAAACGTCGACCATGTCGATCGGCTGGGGAACATCGGCGAGCCTGGCATAGGTCATCTGGCCGAGGATCTCCTTGCCGGCCTGGCCGGGATTGATCGGAAACACCGAAAACCCTTTGCCGAGCAGATATTTCAGCACGAAATAGCTCGGCCGCACGTCATTGGCGGACGCGCCGACCATGGCGATGGTCTTCACCGAATTGAGGATGCCGGCGATGTAGGCATTGTCGTAGCTGTCGTGGTTCATGCCTCGTCATACAGCGCTTCAGAGTGAGGTGCCAACAGCCGAGCAAGTGGCTTGCAATGGGCCAGGGAGAACGTCGTCAGCCCGGCAGGGAAATCGATCCGTCTTCGGCGATCGGAAAAGCCGGATTGTGCGCCACTTCCCAGACATGCCCGTCCGCATCGGCGAAATAGCCGTACCAACCGCCCCAGAATGCGCGGCCAGCCGGCTTGACGATACGGCCGCCGGCCTTCTCGGCCATCGCCAGCACTTCGTCGACCTCGGCGTCGGAGCGGGTGTTGTAGGCGAGGTAGACGGCCGAAGGTGCCTTGCTGAAGGTCACGCCTGAATCCTCTTCGGCGCTTTGCCGCGGGAACAGGCCGAGAATGGCGCCGCCCATCTGGAAGAAGGCAACGCCCTCGGTGATCCCGGCATGGCGCTTCAGGCCCATCGCCTCGTAGAAGCGCACGGCGCGGTCGAGATCGTCCGTGGCGATGGTGATGATGGAGATGCGCGGTTCCATATCCGCCTCCTATTCCTCCGGCCATTCCGGCTTGCGCTTGCCGACGAAGGCGCCGATGCCCTCTTCCGCATCGCGCGCCAGCATGTTCTCGACCATGACGCGCCCAGTGTAATCATAGGCGTCGGCCAGCCCCATCTCGGCCTGCTCATAAAAGGCTTCCTTGCCGATCTTGACGACCAAGGACGATTTGGACGCAATGGTTTGCGCGTATTTGGTGACAATCTGATTCAGATATTCGCGCGGCACGACGCGGTTGACCAAGCCGAATTCCTTGGCGGTTGCCGCATCGATCGTCTCGCCGGTCAAAAGCATCTCCATGGCGTGCTTGCGCGAGACGTTGCGCGACAGCGCCACCATCGGCGTCGAGCAGAACAGGCCGATATTGACGCCAGGCGTGCAGAAGGTCGCCTCGTGCGAGGCGATGGCGAGATCGCAGCTGGCGACCAGCTGCAACCCGGCCGCCGTCGCCAGACCATCGACTTCGGCGATCACCGGTCTTGGGTGGCGAACGATCGCCTGCATCAGCGCGGCGCAGGCGGAAAACGTCTCTTCGAAGAAAGCCCTGCCGCGATCAGGATCGGCGCGGTGCGTGCTCAACTCCTTGAGGTCGTGCCCGGCGCAGAACACTTTGCCGGCCGCCCCAAGCACTATGACGCGGAGGGATTTGTCGGCCTCGGCGCGGTCGAGTTCCGCCGTCAGCGCCGCCATCATTGCAAGCGAAAGAGCGTTGGCCGGCGGATTGGCGAGCGTCAGGCGCAGCACGCCGTTGTCCAGCCCGGAGACGACCGGCCCTTCGGCAAGGGCCGGCTTGATGGCGACGATTTCGGCCATGGGTCGTTACTCCGCGAGTTCGGGATCGGTGATGGACTAATCTAGTATGCCGCCTCGCTTCGTCCACCTC